>CP065000.1:0-329500 GCA_016700075.1 Acidobacteriota bacterium
CGAGACGCCTCGGATCCATCTGCGGCCTGTTGGGATCGTGAGGGATCATTTGTCGTCAGCCTCTACTTACGGGCGGCGTTCATCTCGGAAGAATTCTTTGGCAGGTCGGTCACAAGAACATACCCGTTCGCTCCGGCAGGTACCTCTATAAAAGTGTCTTCCTTACCATTCTTAAGAAGAGCAGTGGAAATGTCTTCCGACATCGCCTCCGAGCCTCGTCTAATCGGTTCCGACAAGATAACGGGGCCACCCGATCTTAAAGCTCCGACCGTACTGAGTACCGAGGATGCCGTTTCCTTCAGACCATCAAAGAACCGTGCCCACTGGCTTGTCAGTCTTCGCCGCTTGCCTTCGATTCCGGAAGCTCCATCCCTGCCGAGAAGCTCGCCGCCGAATTTCACGAGTTCACCGGATGCGGAATGATCAGACCGACGAGTAACGAAAGCTCGTACCGACTCGCCACCGCGAACGTTCCCGATCACCGTCGTTCCGGCAGGATACGAGTAACCTTCTCCTTCGATCGGCGTGTTAGTTCCAGTCGAACGATGCCGCCGGAATTCCGGAGCGTGTAAATAGAGCCGACAAGACGCACGGGCAGCAGTGTTCCGAAAGTTATTCCTTTGCGCGGAGCTTCTTCGACCGAAGCCGCCTGGATGCGAGTTTCCGAGGTTCTTTCGGGATCCGCTGCAACGGGCGGTTTTCTCGTTACTCCGAAGAAGAGCGAACGCCCGAGCGGTTCACTGGAACCATCGGTTCGCGAGATCGCGGGCGGAGTTTCCCTTTTCTGCATCGTCGGCTTCGGGCTCTCCGCATTATTGGTTGAGGGCAGCGATGTAAAGGGCGGTTCCTCGCGGGTCGCTGATGCTTTCATCGGCATTCCGACATTCTCGGAGACACCATTCACGGGGTCGCTTTCAGGCACGGATATTTCTCCCGGCGTACTTTGAAGATCTATCTGAGGAGATGGCGTTCCGGTTGCATTTGAGTCGCTTTCCCCTGATTATGCTGATGGCCATCTTCAGCTTTTCGTCTCCGGTTACGGGAGCGGCCTGCCCGTCCTTTGAGCATTTCGGCTCACGGGCTGTGCTTTCGATTCGGCGAACCATCCCAATCCGAAGAACCAGGAAACAGCGAATGCAAGGATCCCGACGAAGATCGCAAAACCGCAAACAGTCAGCATCAGCTGCCAACGGCGCTTCTTCGGCTTGCCCTTTTCTTCTACAGGATCGGCCTCTTCTACAGGATCGGCCTCTTCGTCATCACCATCCGATTCGACCTCCGGCGTTTCGTTCGTCGTCTCAAGCAGCAGCTTTTTCCGTGCGTCCTCGTCCTCGAATCCCGGAAGCGCTGTCGGGACGTCGTTCGATATTTGTGTATTCGATTCCATATTGTTTTACTGCCTTGTCGCGCGATTACTTAGAGATGAGGAAAGCGGTGCATCCGCCGCTTCGCGGTGAGCCACGAGGACGCGTATATGCTGGTTCGTTCCGAGGATCGGGGCCCTATAAACAAGCGCGTAATATACCGTTGATCCCGGCTGCACGAGTCCTTCGAGTGTTGTGGATTCGATGTATTGAGCATCCAGCCGCGAGGTTTGAATACTGTTCCCGCCCGCATCCGCCGTTTGAACCTGAAGTTCCGGTGAGCCGGAAACAAGTCTGAGATTGCCTGCTGTGACATTCCGCACGGCGGCGATGACCAGCCGGGTTTCAGAATCGAGTTCGGCAACGCGAGAAACGCCCAGTTCAAGCCCGGCCTGCGGCTTTGTCCATGAAGCGAGGTGCTTCTTCGAGTCGCGAATAGCCTCGGCCAGCTTTTTGTTGGCAAGCGTTGAGATCTCTGATTCCGTAACTTTCCGCCCTTTTTTCTTCTTTTCATTCGTCCTCCCGGCTTGGTTCAAGAGGGCATAGGCCGACTGTATCGGATGCTCAACCAAAGGTCTGCTTTCCGAAGTCTTCTCGTTTTCCTGAGCCGGACTTGGACCGATCAGCTTTGAAACCGCGCGTGAGTTCAGCGGAGCTGCCGTAGGCACATCTCCCCCGAGATCGTATGCGAGTCCCGCAGTTCTTCTTGCCGCGACCACCGCTTCGCGGTCATATGCGATTACGCAGCGATGGGCGTTCTTCTTAAGATTCGCGACCGGCACAAACTCCAATATGAGAACCAATCCCGATCGCATTTGAAGGCTTATGGCGGCTGCTGTCGAGCCGTGGCGGGACGGCAAGAACGATTCTCCCGGATAGACCGTTATCGACCTGTCAGTCTCTTTCGTAGGAGATTGAAAGACGGAAGCAAACTTCGGATTGCCTTCGTGGATGTAGTAGATACCATCCGAGGCCGGAAACTCGATGATCGAAACGGCGTTCTGTGCAAGTCCCAGCCGTATCACTGTTGGCTGTTTCGGATTGACCGTCACGCTGGCCTCGCCCGATAGATAATCGGATTCGGCCAGGTTGACGATCTCGACCGGTGCCGCCTGTGGAGACAGCTTCGCAGGACTTTCGGCGACCGGCTTGGAGGAGGTCTTGGGCTTGACCTTTCTTACGGCTTTTGGGTTCGGAAAGGACTTGGTCTGTCCGGCGGTATCCAGCCAGCCAAAAAGTAAAAGTGCAGGCATAAGTCCGGCAAGGACGAGTGTTGATATTTGTATGTTCATAAGATTGTTAAGCCGCGATTTCAACGGCTATTGATTCTCATTCGGGTTTGCACTTGAAGCGGCGGTCTCTGGTTCCGATTCATCCGCGATCAGCGTTATCGGTGCAACGGATTTTCCGTTCACGGGTTCGACACGAAACCGCAGGATGGTAAATCCCGTTCTGAGATTATTGTCGTTTCTTACAGGCGAAGAAGGGCTGTCTTTGAGCAGGAACTTGGCTTTGAGCTGCACTGATTCCTCCACATCCTGGCCGGCTGCTTTTCGGCGTATTTTTCTGACACCCAGAGCTCGGAGAACGTAAGGGTCGTTCTCATCGACGGTCAGGTCTTGTAGTTCCCATGAGGAGTTGACGCTTTCGACCTTTTCAGTCGCAAGCACGCCGTTCTGTTTAAGTCGCCCGGCCATCGCGAGCGAGAGATCGGGGTCGAGCATTCTTAGGAGCTTGTTCACCTGACTTTCCCGCGTCGATTGTTCGACTTCATACAGAGCGGTCAGGAACTCTTTGACGAGATACGTCTTATCTGTGCTCGTTGGAGTGTCCGGCGAGATGCTAACCGTTTCCGTCGAACCGTAGTCGCGGTTGTTCAGCTCGATGACTCTTCCCGACGACTTATCGACGACGATGCGATCCGCTTTCCGTAAGCTTAGGAAGATGTTGATTCCGACGCTCAAAGAAAGAACTATCAGGAGAATCCACAACGCTTTGAACAGCGAAGAGATCGTCACTATGTCATCGGGATCGCGGGTAAGGTAAAAGGACGATTGCAGCACATCGTCTTCGATATTCGACATTGTTGGTTCAGGTGTTTTATCCTTCATCGTTTTTTATCTCGGCCTATGCCGCTCGTATTGTCCGTTTCGCAAAAGTGATGCCAGAACAAAGTTCGAGGAAAATCGCGGAATATCATGGGATTGTTGAGTCTGCATGTGGAGTGAAATTAAGCCGGTGGTGCGTTTTCAATCCAGGATCACGCCAAATGCACCACTTACTTTTGCGGTTTAGTCACTCCGGCAAAAGTAGATCTTGCTTTCTGAACTGGAAGGCCTCGAAGGTCCGGAGTTACGATCACCGGCCCGTTCGCTTTGATGGGGTTCAGCTTGTTCGGACCTCTGCCGTCAACGGCAAACCGCCTGCCGGTTCGCGGATCATAGAGGACCAGTGTTGCAGCCTTATCCTCCGTATCTTCCTCTTTTGGAGCCACTCGTTCCTTAAGCGTAGGTAGTGTCGTTGCGTCGATATGAGCTTCAGTTGAAACTCCGCGAAACTTGCCCTGAGATTCCAGCCAGCGATAGACTTTCAAACCTTCTGAAACATAGTTGACAGTCTCCCGGTACGGTGGAACTCCACCCGTCGTTCGGCGTCCGGAAGGATTTATCAGCCTGCCGTTTGAGCGAACGGATTTCCCGTTCAGATAAGCCGAAACCGTGCCTTCGCCTGAGTTATAGGCGGCAAGAACAGAGTCAAGACGCCAGTTAAAAAGCTGTCCGAGATACCCTACATACTTAGCGGCGGCAAGGATCGACGCGTTCGGCTCATATGGATCGGCGAGTCCGAAACGCTTGGCCGTTGCGGGTATGAACTGCATCAATCCTTGAGCTCTCTTAGGGCTCGTCAGCCACGGCCTGAATCGCGTTTCGTTGTAGGCGATGGTCCAGAGGATCTTGGGATCGACGCCTTGCTTTAGTGCCGCATCGACGATCGCCTTCTCGAACAGAGCGGCGCGTGAAAACATGTCCATTCTCGAAAGTGTGGTCCTCGAAATTGCTCCGCGGGTCTGCCCAGAAGCCGGAAAGAAACCACCAAGAAAACCAAAAAGCAGTAGAGCAGCGGCAATGTAGTTTTGTTTTCGCATGAGGCGGGACGTTGGCAAGAGATGTGCCAGGGGAGCGTTTCGCTCGAACGGCACGGGCTTTGCAGAGCGAGCCAAACCATTGACGCTTTGCGGCGACTCGCGACGCGGCAAGAGACTTTTTCGATGAGGACAAGAATGAAAAAACTATTTAGACCTTTACAGCTCGCCGCCAGATCGATAGCTCCGCTTGCGGCCGTTCTGCTTTTCACAAACATCCTGCTCGCTCAGGGGCCGATCTTCACGGGCGATGCGAGCAACCTATCGAACATCATCCGCGAGGCTTTGAAACTGATGGCGATCATCCTGTTCTGCCTTGGCGCGGTAGGCATCGCATGGTCCATCTACAACAAGCTCACGGGAAAGGAGTGGGGCAACCAGGCCTTCGGCTCTCTGCTCGCCTTTGCGTTCGGAACTATCGTCGCCGTCTTCTGGCAACTCGCCCAGGGTCGCGGGGTTGGCATCGACACGAATTTCTAAACCGGAGGGACGCAAATGAAAAGACGGACTACAAGACCGAACGTGTTTCGCGGACTAAAGAGGTTTGGAGTTTACTCGACCGACTGGAAGTACATCCTGGTTCCGACCGCTATCGCTTACCTGATCCCGTTCCTGCTCGGGATATGGATCGGATATGTGCCGCTTGGTTTCCCACTTGGTTTGTTTACGTTTCTGGTACTGCTCGGAACGTTCAACTACCTGCGGTTGAGTAAACCCGAATTTTGGCTCTCGCAAAAGTTCGATTCGATGGCGGACGGAAATGCTTTCTTTAGGGCTCCGCTGAATTCAGAGCTGAAGACGTCCGATTGGATTAGCGATTACAAAGAACAGATCGCGATAAAGGAAAAATAATGGATACAGCAAATCTTTCATTCGCACATGTCGCGATCACACTCTTCGGCAGTTTTATGTTTGCCGGCATTGGGGTCGTCGTCGGAAGGCGAGTTTTACCAGCATTCATGCTTCACCGGGACGCGATTAAGAACCTGGCTCCGATAATCCAGCATGAATTGTCTAGGTCTGTTCCTGGCGAAAACGGCCGGCTCTTTCCTACTGAGATCGTCGGTCTCGAAGACAATATCATCCGTTACCGTGACGGGAGCTTTGGAAAGGCATATACGTTCGAACCGGCCAACACGTTGTACGACGACGGCCGCATCACCGAACAGCGTATCGACGATCTAAAGACGATCCTCAAATTCGATAAACCGCCGAACACTGTCATTCAGTTCCGGTTCGCCAACGCGGTAGATGACGGCCGCGTTCTAAAGGATCATCTTCGATCCCGCAACATTGAGAGCACCGATCCGATAGCTTCCGTCCTTCAGGCTACGAATCTTTCTCTCTACGAGGAAGCTATCAGGTCCGGACAGGTCATGCGACAAACCGCTTCCGTCTGGATACGCGTTCCTGTCCGCGACAAGGCCGACAGCAGCCTTGTCGGAAGTGCATTTCCTTCCGTTTTCCGAACTATACGGGAGAACGGTCTGATTCGGTTTCTGCGGGCACCTGTCATGAAGACCCGAAATTCTCTCGGGGAAGGAGTGGTGAAACGCGAACTCAAAGCCGAAAGGGACTGCCGGGCAAAAGCATCGCGCGTTTTCCAGGCGTTCGAGGCGAATTTTCCGAAGTCGCTAACCCTTCAGGAAATGGATGCGGACTTACTATTCGCGGCTCTTTTTGCAGGCCACCGACGCGATCACGCTGATGTTCCGATCCTTTCCATGAATGGGCGGGTAGATATCAGAAGGTATCTCGCGAGTACACGGATCGAAGCCGGTCAAGATCTGTTGGTCCGGCACAACGGCACCCCTGCAAGCCTCGTGAGCCTTAAGAGCTTGCCCAACGGTTTCGTCACCGCCGATGTGATGCGTTATCTCACCGCCACAAGGAACTTGTGTTTTCCGCACGAGATCGTCGTCGATTTGATGACGAACGAGAAACAGGCAGCGAAGAAGGACCTGCAAAAACGGATCGACCGGATCGAAAGCAGCCGCAATACGTGGCTCGGTTTTCGGAATCTGAAAAAGGACGCCGTGGTCATTAAGAGTAATCTCGAAGATCTGCTCGAACAGGTCGAAGCGGACAACGAGGAGATCTGCCGTGTGCGAATGAACATTCTTGTTTTTTCGAATCGGTCGAAGGGTGCGAAAGAAGCCCGACGCCAGCTGGAGATCCTCGATGACCGGTGTGATGCCGTTATCTCGGCTATCAGAAAGAAGATCGGGGCCGATGCGGTTCGCGAGGACGCCGTACGACAGCGGGCCATTTATCCGCGAATGCTTGCCGGTGAGCTTTCAGCGAAGCGGAACGGCCAGGAGTTGACTGAAACGGCTGATTCAGTTATCGCCTTCGTGCCGACCGAAACAAGCTGGCGAGGGAGCAAACGCCCGCACAGTATCTTCACAACACCCAACGGCCAGATGTTCGGCCTCGATCTCTACGACCGTGCATTGATCAAGTCACCGACCGTCATCGTCACTGCCGCATCGGGCGAGGGCAAATCTTTTCTCGCCTCGGTCTTGATCACCGATATTCGCGCCCATCGTGGGAACGTAAAGGTGCGCGTTATGGACTATCGCCATTCGTTCAAACCCATTTGCCGGCTATTTGGCGGGCGCCATATCGAATTCACCGAAAAAGACCCAAAGCCGATCAACATCTGGAACTATCCCGGCATCGAGAACGGCATCCAGCCCACCAAACGCCAGCTTGCGATGGTTCTGACCGACATTCTGATCCTGAGCAAAACGTCTAAGACGGACGCGATCACGAGCGCGATCGCGTCGACCGTCATCGATGAGGTCTACAAGATGGCTCTCGCGCGGAACGGCCACGGCCGGCCGAAGTTTCAGCCGATTCTCGGGCATTTCCTCGACATCCTCAAAAGCTATCACTGGAACGTGGGAGAGGAGCGTCAGGCGAATGAACTCTACCTTAAGCTCAACATCCATCGTAAGGACCCGTGGCTTAACGCACCGACGCACCCCGCATACGACGAACCTTCAATGTTCGATGTTTTTGAGCTATCCGGAATAAGCAGTCTTGACGAGAAGATCCGCGAGAGCATCGGTTTCCGCGTCAGCGCACAGATCATGCAGGAGATCGGCGAAGAGAATGCCCAGAATCAGAAGACGCCGATCTTGTTTTTATGCGACGAGATGCGTGAGATCAATCGCCATTTTCCGGCTATACAAGAACTCATCGCGGAGGCGACGGTCACGGGGCGCAAGGAAGGACTCGTTACGGTCCTTTTCTCGCAAGCGTATGAGCATTTCACCGGCACACCCGAGCAGCCGAACGTTACCGGGATCGATCTCGTGAAAAACTCCGGCGTGAAAATGATCGGGAAACAGATCGGCGGCTTCGACCGGCTCGCCGACGACTGCGAACTGGCACCGGAGACCATCGCCGCGATACGGGGGATCAGGAACCAATACGGCCGTTACACGCAATGGGTTTTCGTCATCGGGAGCGGTGCGGACAAGATCGTCCAGATGGCGGAGATCCGTCTGTCCCCCGCGATGCTTTGGGCGAACACCAACGACACGAACGAGGCAAACGCCCGGCGGCTTGTCGAGAATATTCGTCCGGATCTTCCACCGGAGATCATCGTCTCGTGGCTGGCTTCGAAGTATCCAAACGGATTGACCGCGGTCGGCCTCACGGAAATCTCCCCTATTGACCTTAATGAACTTAGCGGACTGGAGGTGACGGCATGACGGATAGGAACGGAACAGTTAGACAAATGATCCTTGGAGTTGTTCTTTCATCGATACTCATCGGCATCGATGTGCGCCCTGTTCAGGCGCAGTGGACGGTGTTCGATCCGTCGCAATACGCACTCCAAGTCGCGAAAAAGATCGAGGAAGCGGCTCGTTGGGTCGAGACGATCAACCACTATGTGCAGATGTACGAGAACGCCGTTAAGCAATACGAAAAGATGGTCGAGAGCGTCACGAACCTTCGAGGCATTCTGGATAAGGTCGACGAGCAGATCATGCGGCACAAGCAGTTGATAACGACCTACGCCACGCTAGGGCGCCTGATCCGCGGGACGTTCGAGTTGAAGAAACGAATCGAGGCCACCATAACGAGCCAGATCCAATCGGTCGTGAGTATCGCCCGGAGACTCAAGAACGGCATATTCGATATGGAAGCGAATAAACGCGACCTGGACGATTTTCTGCGCCATTCGATCGGGCGCAGTGCGGATGCCCATATGGCCAACCTCGAACGCCTCGCAAAGCTCGACTCCGAACTTGAGCGAATGCTCTTCGACCGCGAGAACATGCTTCTCGATCTCGCCAAACTCTACGAGGAACGGGAAAAGATCGCCGATGAAACACGGGCTATCTCGGTCAATCCATCCGCTAATCAGGACGGCGTCCAATCACTGATCGACCAGATGCTTGCCGTGAATCTGCGCATCACGACCGTCGAAGGTCAGCTCCGCGAGCTCGAAGCGAAGATACAAGCCAAGTTCATCGCCTACGGACTGAAGATCGAACAAATGACCGAGTTTGGGAAGGAGATCCGCCGCACCACCGAAATGATGACCGGCATCACTCGGGCTTCAGATGATTTTCTGCGCGAACTCGAAAGATACGAGATCTGGAACGACGAAGTTTACGACAATCCGCTTCCGTAGCAACAGTCCTAACCCCCCGGTTGAATAAGAAAAGCCATGAAAACCAACAGAATATCGCGCGGCACGGCTGCCGCACTCACGCTCCTGCTAACGTCCTTCCTCTTCGCCTGCCTCTTTACGACGACGGCGGCCGGTCAACGGCCGCCTCGTCCCCCGCGTCCTCCTCGGGTGGAAGGGCAGACCCCGATAGGAACGATGAACGGGCAGCCCGTGACGGCTAACGATCTGATCTTGACGATCAATCCCGATTCTCCGTTCATGCCCCCGCTCGACGGAAGCCCGGCACCGGTCCTGCAGCAGTTCGAAAACCAGTATCCCGCAAATCCTACTGCTACGCCGTCAGGTCCGGTCCTTCCTCCGAAACCTGTCGCACCGAGCTTTAGTGAGCAATTCACAAATCTTATGCGGACCGGGCAGGAATGGCTGTTCCGGTCGGTACTCGACACGATCATACGCCCGCTGATGCCGATCCTGACGTTCTTAGCGTGGATAATCGCCAGTTTCGTTCTTATTGTGGCGTTCATTCGCCGCTTTCACGACAATCGCGGTCTGGGACCTGAGCAGCTTGTCGCCTGGGGCATCCGTACGATCATCTTCATGGTCGTCATCGGGGCAAGCCCGTTCATCATCGACGCCCTCACTGTGACAGGAAAGTTCTTTGCCCGGCCGATACGCGGCTATAACCGTTCGCTCGTTGCCGAGTTCGACGAGAAGATGAAGCAGTATGTCAAGAACAACTTCGCGGTCGAGGATCCGGACGCTTTGCTCGCGGAACGACTCCCGAATGGAGAACCGGGACTCGTCGGCATCATCACCGATAAGGAGTCTTCGGTGAAAGACATCACAAGCGAGATGAACGTCCTCGGTTGGGATATGCCGCGCATGTTCACGTTCATGGTTATCGGGCAGAACATCATTAAGTTCGGTGCGATCTTCTTGTCCGTTGCGGGATTGTTCATCCTCATCGGGCTGAAGCTTGCAGCTCCCGTGCTTTCTGCATTCGGCTTTGATGAAAAGTTCGCGAACCAGATCTTCTACCCGTTCTGCTGGGGTGTCGCCACTTTTGCGCTCGCTTTTCCAATCGTTAAGGAAGTAACGCTTTATGTATGTTACGGGATCGGGTTGCTGGCTCTCTCGATCTACAACGGCGAGGCAGTATTTTCGCTTGATCCGACGACCGCGACGATCATTACGAACAACAATTACGATCCGGCTTCGAGTGCTCTCATAGTTACTGCATTATTTTTCGTTTCAAGTCTGTGCTTCATTCTGGTTCCGTGGCTGAGCTATCGAGTGCTTCGAGGACAGGTGTACGAAGGAGTATCGCAGGTCTCAATGGGATGGATGCTTTCATCGTTAGGCACTGCTCTTGAAACATACGGCCTTGTGGCGGGGGCCGCTTTGCACCGTCAGGCGGAGAACACGCAGATACAGGGGATCTACAACGCGGAACAAACCGCCGCGAGGAAAGCTCTCGAAGCTGCAAACCAATCGACGGAGGCGAGACTGGTTTCGTCCGTTGCCGGAGTCGAAGGCGGTCTCGTGACCAGCCTCGGGCAGATCCGCGCCAATCAGGTGACGCAGACTCTTCTTGCCGAAGCCAACAAGACATTCGGAATCGCGAGCAGTTCGGCTGCCACACGCCGTGAGATCACCGGCACGTTGGCTGAGGCGGAAGGTACTCGTGAGGGGCGGACGTTCGATGGCTGGAAAGAGACCGCCCTACGTGGCCAGAACAACCTTGAGCGGTTTGGAATGAAGACGTATGAATTCACGCCCGGAGGTTCGTCGATCGCTGGGACTTCCGTTCCGATACGCACCGGACAGGAACTCTTCGATTGGGCGCGTGATAAGCACCCGATACAGGAAGTGAACAAGCGGATGGACTCCACTACCCGTGATACCGTTGCTCTGCAAAACAACAACACCCAGATCGTCGCCGACAAAAAGATAGACGCGTCCAACACGTATCAGGGCGACATCAACAAAGCCCTTGAGAGTCAGGCATCCGAAAGTATCGCCGCGATTAACCGCGGAAGTAGCATCGCCGCACAAAGCAGCCGTCAGGGCGCAGGAATTCAGCTTTCCGGGATTCGGCGCTCTGCAGATCTCGAAAGGGGAGCGAATCAACTGAACTTTGAAGGCCGAAGCGAAGCCGCTTCAATAAACCAGACTGCGGCAATGGAAGCAGCCCGCCTGCGGATGGTCTCGACCGTCGTTACTGGGTTCTTTAGAGATATGGACCGGCGATTGGAAGAAATGAAACCGAAGTACTAAAGACCAAAATGAAGGGGGGCGACAATGCCCGTCCGATTGGAACCCCCGAGCCGAAGCCATCCTGCAGTCAATAAGACCGGATCGAGCCTGTGCGGAAAGTTTGTCAATAAAAGCCTCGTCGAACAAGCGGCGAGGTTTTTTCGCTGCACAAACAGCCGCTTGACACATCTTGCTGTTTAAGATTATCCTACTTTCGTTTAATCTTTAGACCAAATCGTTTACACAATGGAATATCTTTCGGAAATACTGGCCTTGGCCGAAGCCGGGTCCACCGGCGATCGAAAAAAGGCTTTTTCATATGCCTCTTTGCTCGCCGACAAGTTAGAAAAAGCTGGAGAACTCAAGGCCGCAAAGAGGCTACGCCGAATTCTGCAGGGCAGCAATCGCGGATCAATTGTAAATCTCGAACGCATGCCTGTCGATTCGGAATCACGCCTCTCGCTCGCCGATGAAAGTTTTATTTTACCCGAGCAGGTTGATGTCTTCTTTAGCGACTCTGTTATGGAACAGATCGAGGAATTCATCATACATGCCGGAGCCGCGGATAAGTTTTTGGCGGCCGGTCTCGAATTGTCCTCATCCCTACTGTTGTTCGGTCCGCCCGGCTGTGGAAAGACAGAACTAGCGAGGTTCATCGCAGGTCGTCTTGGCCTGCCATTGATGACCGCCCGGGTTGACACGCTCATTTCTTCCTTCCTAGGCAGTACGTCAAAAAATATTCGCCTGTTGTTTGACCACGTCGCCGCAATGCCCTGCGTTCTCCTTCTTGATGAATTCGACGCGCTGGCAAAACTTCGGGACGATCGGCTCGAACTTGGGGAGCTCAAACGCGTTGTGGTGAGTCTGCTCCAAAATTTGGACAAACTGAGCCCCGAAAGGGTACTCATCGCCGCGACGAACCACGAGCACTTGTTGGATCCCGCAATCTGGCGCCGGTTTGCCTATCGAGTTCATATTCCGCTGCCAAATACTATCGCGAGGGTTCAAATGTTTTCGCATTTTCTAGAACTCGACCCGGCAAGTCGCGAGGTGGCCAAACTTGCCGAGGCGGCGAACGGATTGTCTGGATCCGACATTAAGCGAATCTGCGATCGGGCCCGGCGAATTGCACTTGTAGAGCAGGACGAACGGCGCGGAGTTATCGAGGCTTTCAGGGGTGTGCTCTTACAGGCAGTTGGTAATACCGAAGATGCTACGCCTAGTGACCTAATACTTCGCGCTAAAGATTTATCTCCCGACGTTTACTCCCACCGCATCCTAGGGGAAATCTTTGAGATGACCCCCGGAAACATCACGCACATACTGAGGCGTCACGGTTCAAAGGAGAGTAGCAATGAAAGAAAATAAACTTCCAATAAAAGTCGTGCCAACCCTTGAGCAAGACTTCTATAAACCTGATGCCGGCGGAGGTCCCAAAAAAGTCTTTGGAGAAGTCACGCGAGAACGGCGACAGGGATTGTCGGCCCAGGTGTCGGACATAAAAAGCTATTATACCGCCGCCTTCAGGGTACATCCGGATATTCCGGCTGTCGCCAGGGTTAGGGTTCGTCCAGAAGCAATCGCAAAAAGTCACCGCCCTTCAAGTCTGCTTAGCACCGACACGTGTCCCGTGATTGGGGTCGAAGGCATGGGCGAACTATTGGTAAGTGTCACACCGTCCGGATTGGATAGACTTGCGAACCGAATTGAGCGTGACGAGACGAAAACCGGTCTCGCTAATATTTCCACCCTCCTCGAGATAAATCCGTATCCACCAAGTGTCGAGCCCGTCGAAGACGACATTGCGAAAGTTAAGCTATTTTCGCACCATGATCCAGGCGTCGACGCGGCTGTTGACCGAACGTTCAGGGGGATTCTAGCCCGGTTCGGTCTCGTGAATCCCATCGAGCTGCGATACGGTAAAGGTCTTAAAATCTTTAGCGTTACTCGGCCAGGACCAGATCTGATCGAAGTACTGCGCAGCTTCGTAGGAGTCCAGAGCGTTGGACCATTTCCGATTTACCAACCAGTTAGGTCGGCCGCCATTCCCGTACGAACAATCGTAGCGGCAGATTTTCCTCTGCCACGAGCGGAAGTTAAGTATCCGGTGGTAGGAATCATCGATTCCGGCACGAGCCCGTCCGACCCGTTTATCGACCCTTGGCGAGTCGCACGCGAAGTGTATGTCCCGCCGGCGGATCAAGACAATAGTCACGGCAGCTTCGTTGCCGGCCTTGTTGTCAACGGCAGATCACTCAACCACGACGATGCGTCGTTTCCGTCGTGCTCGGCAAAATTCGTCGATATTGTTGCTCTTGGGAGTAATACTCGTGAGGACGAGCTTCTTACTCGAATTGAGGATGCGCTTGGGAAACATCAAGATGTTAAGGTTTGGAACCTTTCCCTTGGTACGGATGCAACGGTGGACGATCGGGCCTTCTCCGACTTCGCGGTCGCGCTCGATCGACTGCAGGATCAGTTCGGGGTAACGTTCATACTTGCGGCGGGAAACTATCTCAAGCATCCGTACAGGGGCTGGCCGCCAGATAATCTTGGTGATGCGGATCGCATCTGCGCACCCGCAGATTCAGTCCGTTCGGTAGTCGTTGGCTCAATTGCCCACCGTGAGCATGCTACGTCACGTGTTAAGAGTGGTGATCCTTCGCCGTTTTCCAGGCGCGGTCCCGGGCCGCTGTACTTGCCTAAGCCGGAGATAAGTCATCTAGGCGGCAATTGCAGCAGTGCAGGAGCTTACAGCCAGATCGGAGTCTTATCGACGGATGGCCGGAACAACGTCGCGGAAGATATCGGCACTAGCTTCGCCGCGCCTTTAGTAACGGGCTTGTTCGCTCATGTAAATAACGAAATTGTAGGAGGAAATTCACAATTGATTACGCGAGCCCTGTTAGTGCATGCCGCAGCCTTACAAGCTGGGAAGCTGGATCCGCATGAGCTTCGGTATCGGGGCTTTGGGACTCCGCCGGACTGGTCGGAGATTCTGGCATGTGAATCTTGGGCCTGCACTATGATTTTTGACTTTGAGGTTCCGCCGAAGGTCTGTTACGAAAAGGCGATCTTTCCGATGCCACCGTCGCTTTTTGCTGCCAACGATGTTTTGAAGGCAAACATATTGATGACATTGGTTCATCAGTCCGTGCTGGATGCATCGTTTGGTTCCGAGTATTGTCGCAGCAACATAGATGTCTCCCTGGGCACGTATCTCATCGGCAAGGATGGTAAGTATCACCAAGTGAAGCAGGTCCCCGCAGATCCAGCACTCACGGGAAGTGCTTATGAGACCGACTTGGTTCGCCACGGGTTTAAGTGGTCACCGGTCAAGGTGTATCGGAGAGAAATGGTCAGAGGTGTGAGCGGCGCGAAATGGCGCCTGGATTTGTCATTGCACCATCGAAGTGGGTTTGTGCCCACGCAAACCGAGCGGGCAGTACTTATAATCACCGTGGCAGACCCGGCACGCTCCGCACCGGTTTACAATGAGATGGTGACACAGATGAATAGTTTTGGTTGGCTGGCGACAGACTTGCAGCTACGTAGTAGAATCCGCTCGTAAGACGCTCTACGTCCTAGAATCGAAGAGATCGCTTTCCTAGAGCGCCAAATTCAACATAACGCGGCATCATCCGAACAGAGATCCCTGAAGGATCTCTTCGTCCTTTTTGGCTATGGACTCCTCTTGTGCTTTTTGTTTCGCCGGTGGATTTTCTTCGGGATAGAGTTTTTCGAGTGTATCGGGCATCTCGTTTGCGATCATCTCGCCGGTGTATGGCACGAGCAAATCACGGTTCCCATTCAACAGCCATTCTTTCTGAGCGTCCTTGCTATCAAGGATGACAGGCATTGCCTGCGGGTGTATGGGCAGCATGAAGTCGTTCGATTCGACAGTAAAGGTCGCGAAAGAAAATCTGGGCGATCCGTTCTCAAACCATCTACTCCATAGTCCGGCGATCGCATACGGCTGGCGGTCGGCTAGCATGATTTTGACCGGCGGGATTCCTCTGCCCTTTGTCGGCCATTCGTAAAAAGCATCGATCGGAAATATGCATCGCTTGCCTGATTTCAGCAGCGGCGGCCACATTTTTCTCTGATCCATCGAATCGACGCGAATATTGAATGCGGGAAACTTCGCTTCGAATTCCACTGCGTTGTCCCACTGACACCACCAGTTTGCTTTTACGGTTGCAACCTGTCCTTTCGATAGATGCGTGACGATATTGGTCTCCTCAGTAGGCCTGATATTTCGGCGCGGAGTGAATTGCTCCGGCATTTGCCAGCCGTAAACCCGCTCGAAATATCTGTCAACTTCTTCCTGCGATGCTCGTCCACACATAGTCCTAATTCTACCTTGGATTTAACTCTCCCGCATCCGAGGCATATGCCGGATGCGGCGGCGGATTGAAATGGGCCTGATCTAAATGCCAGAGCAATATGTCTCGCGCCTCTTCGTTTGTTCTGGGATAAGAAGCCCAACTGCATCTATGGCACTTCGCTTCGAAGTTCTGGCTGGGTGTGAGTGCACTCTTAACTTGAACAGGGCCGATGAACGTTCCCTCAAAAAGCGGTCGCCAGATTTTCTTCGATAGCTTCCTTGCCATTTTTTCTAAACTCAAGATTTTTTTACATACAGTTCAGGTCGAAGGACCTTCATTGCCTCGTAATACGCCCACGCAAAGCTCGCTTTGTTGTGGAGGCCTTTCATAACATTCATAGGCAATTGCTTCTCACACCTGTCGCAAAAGACTTGAATGCTCCGCTGTCTCCAACCTCTACAGCTCGGACAATGCTTCGAATCAAAGGCGGCTCGGAACGCCACTTCCCGTTCATAAGGCCCAATCTTCATCGGAAGGATATTTTACTGCTAAACGGGAGTGCGTTGCAAGTGTGAAACATTTTTGCACCAACGTCGAACACGCTGGAAACCAGCCGTGAACCTATAAAAACAGGCTGCAGACAGTTCGTAGGGATACGGAAAGGGAATGATAGCTACCGGATACAAGAGGGTCTCAAAGAAACGCCCGTGCGGTATCTGCGGGAAGCCGGATTGGTGCAGTACGACCGCAACGGAAACTATATCGTTCTGCGCTCGGTCTACTCTGAATGCCGATCGCGTCAGCCGACACGGCTGGGGAGTGTTTTACCATCAGGATTCCGGTTTCGATTTCAATTTCAACCGAACCTTCTCCGGAACTTCGAAACGGAAGAAAACGCGGGCTTCAAAACTTCTCGCTCCGCCCCCGATCCTAGATACGGTCTATCGAAAGCTCATCGAATTGTCACCCGCATCCTCCAATTACGAGATCGTGAACGGGCGAGGCGGTCTATTGGAAAGAGGGATAGACGATCTCTCTCTGTACGGAAGCCTCCCGAGACTGGTAAATGAGCGGCGGGTATTAGTTGAGCGGCTCGTCGAAGCGCTGGCCAAAGGAGGAATTCGTTCCTTTCAAGGGATACCCGGGTTCTGGAAAAATTCGAGCGGGTCGTTGCGCCTCTGGGGCGAGCAGGATTCGTTCGATGACTTAATGCTGATCCCGTTCGTCGGAAGTGAAGGGCTTATTCGCGCTTGCCAGATACGGTTCATGAGATATGTGAGGAATAAGTCGGGGCGCTACGTCTGGCTTTCCTCGTCAAAAGAGCGAACCGGCTGCGGTCCGGGGGCTCCTTTGCATCACGCCAATCCCGGTTCACGGTTAAACAAACCTGTTCTGGTCACGGAAGGAGCACTGAAGGCGGCAACGGCGCAGACGCTCTTAACTGACAGATATGTCGTTGGCAACAGCGGCGTCGCAACCGCTCACCGCGAGATCGTCGAGACTGCAAGGGGACGAGCATTGGAGATCGCATTCGACAATGACAGCCTTACCAATCCCCACGTAGCACGAGCGCTAGCGGCGTTAGTTAGGCTTCGCCGCTCAGATCAGAATTCTTATGCATATAACGATGACGTCCGGATCGTGGCTTGGGATAAACGCATCAAGGGCTTGGACGATGCATTACTCACCGGCACTCCCCTGAAATATCTCACCGTAGCCGAATGGCTCAAATATCTAACCCCGGAATGTCTTGAGCAGGCGAGTGGTCAACTATCTTTCGCGTAGAGCGGAAACAAGCGGCTGGCAGAAAGTATGATGTGTCAGTCGGACAAAACCCCTAGCATTCCTTTAGGCCTGATCGAACAGATCGCCGCGATCATCGATTCGGGGAAACAGCTAAATAATCGTGAGCTGCTGACGAATTGTCGGGATGCCGGAGTAGATAACTTCGCGACCGATCCGCATCTATGTCATGAGATAGCGGAAACAGCAATTAACTACCTCATATCGACAAAGTACGGGAAACCACTGTTGTCTTCGGACGATCCCCGCAGAGCGTGCACCGAAATACTCAGACCGCTGCAGGAGAGTCTCCCGACCCAATCGTGGGGTAGCGCGGCTCAGTTAGCTTATCAGCAGTTTTCTACGCCGGGATGCATTGCATACTTCGCTGCATTCCTGTTGGATCTAAGCGGCGGAGATAGCCTTCTCGAACCGTCTTGTGGTACGGGTAGTCTTGCCGTGTGGGCGCGCGCGGCGGGAGCGACCGTCGTAACGAATGAGATAGATCCAAGGAGACGGCGGCTTGCCGGGCTTATCGGTTTCGACCCGACCGGTCACGACGCTGAATTCATCGATGACCTCCTGCCTGGAACTATTGTGCCGAACGTGATTCTCGCTAACCCGCCGTTCTCATCGAGCGGCGGACGAGTCGACAGGAACCAAAACAAATTTGGATTTCGGCATGTCGAATCCGCTCTTCGACGTCTTGTAGCCGGAGGCCGGTTCGCGGTCATGCTCGGCGAAGGGGGATCGCCCGGAAGTGTTTCGGGAAAGCGGTTTTGGGATTCGATGTCGCCCGGCATTCGGATTACCAGATCTATCAGCCTCCCTGGCCGCGAGTATTACAGGAACGGCACAACGGTAGGCGTAACTTTGATCCTCGGCCGGAAATTATCCTTTAGCGAGGCCGAAGGCGAGATTCTCTTTAACCATCACCAGAACGTCAACAGCGTCGAGGACGCCTTTAAGACGATCGGATCCAAATAGCCATGAATTATCAGCAACTGCACGAAGCCGTTAAGAGCGGCTCGGTCGTTGGCGCCGTCGATAACGACGGCAAGAAGCATCGATTCTTTATTTCGGATGGCGGCAGCTTGTGCCGTTTCAAACCACGCAGCAGCCGTCGCGGATATACCGTGTATGAATCGGATCTTGCGATCTACTCACGATTCATATCTTCCAAGCCTCCACAGACGGGCGAGGAGAAAATCAGGAAAGAATACCGACTCATCGAAAAGTACAAGCGGATGGCGGGTGAGGCGAGCTTTTCGAATCCATTCATCCGCGACTGTCTTGCGCTTCCGGATATCGATGCGTGGCGAAAAGACCTGGTTGAACCGAATTCCTGGGAAACAGGTAAGAGTCAACGCCCCAAGACGCTCTACGAACTGCATATCACGACGGGGACCAATATCGACGGCAAGGTGATCTCGTTGAACCGGATCGCTAAAAAGTACCCGCGTGAGATCGAACGCCTTCGCGAAGCTATCCGAATGAGGTCAGCCGGTGCGTTCATCACCGGCCGCTGGGCGAAATTCGCCGGGTATGACATATCGATCGAAACCGATCTCAACACCGAGACCGGAGACTTTCGCGGCTTCCTGTCGCTCGAATACGCAGGCTGCGGCAACGGTTACTATTACCTGCTCATCAACGACGAAAACTTTATCGGTTACGACGTCGATTGACAGCGCGCGGAAGGGGACACCAGCACAGCCAGACCTCGATTCGATCTTCAATTCAAATAGAAAATGTTATCAAGCTACCAACATGCGGTCGGCGAGGCTGCGCCTGTCTCAACCACAGCTACGGCAGTTGCTCCCACAGTTTCAGCCTCATCTGACGAGCCGCAATCCGATCAGTCGATAGTTGCCTACAAGCCGCGATTCGTTCTTGGCGGAGCACCACATCCCGGTGTCATCGTCGAGCCGCCCGGTCTAGCGAATGTCGAACCTCCGCCGATCACTTATCACCCTTATCTTCCTACGGAACTCTGCAACAGCGGCAGACTCTCCGCCATGCAGGTCGAGAGGATCATCTATGCGGGGCAGGCCCACGAGCAAAGACTTGCAGATGGCTCCCGGGCGGGCATCAGCATCGGCGACGGGACCGGCACGGGTAAGACAGCCACTCTTGCCGGAATAATCCTTGATAACTGGTTCCAATGCAGGCGACGAGCGGTTTGGTTCTCGGTAAAAGCCGATCTTATCGAAGCTGTATCCGACGAATTTGCACGGCTGGGACTCACTCCGCCGATCAAGCTGATCAACGACTTTCCCACGGATGGCGACATCGATATCAGCGACGGCATCGTCTTCTGCACCTATCGTTCTCTGATAGCACGCTCCAAGTCCGGTAATCGCCGCATCGATCAGCTGACCCGATGGCTCGGAAACAAAGGCGTTATCATCTTCGACGAGGGCCACAGAGCGAAGTACGCATTCGCCGACGATCGCGGAAAGTCCACCCAAACCGGGGCGGCCGTCCTTGAGATCCAAGACCCGGAGAAATATCCCGATTATCGCGTTGTTTATTCATCCGCCACCTCGGCGGGAGAAGTGCGGCATCTGGCATATATGTCCCGCCTTGGACTTTGGGGAAACGGGACAAACTTTCCTCTGGGGTTCGAGCAGTTCGCCGAGGAGATCGAATCCGGAGGTGTTGGTGCGCTTGAGATGGTCTGCCGCGACCTGAAGGCCATGGGCCGGTATCTCTGCGGCAACCTGAGTATGGGGATCGATCCGAAATCAGGTCTTGCCGTCGAATTCCGTGAAGTTACTCACTGGCTCACTCCTGCTCAAAGGCAAATGTACGACAACATGGCCCAAGGCTGGCAAGAGGTCTTTCGAAATATCCACCGGGCATTGGATATTACCAACTCTGGAAAGGCGACTCGAGCACAGGCCGTCAATCAATTCTGGGCCGAGCATCAGCGGTGCTTTAGAAATCTGATCACAGCTTTCAAAGTACCGACCCTGATCCGCGAGATCGAAGATGCTCTCGGACGAAAGGAATCGATAGTCGTCTCGATAACCGGCACTGGCGAGAGCCAGACCAAGAAGCAGATCGAGCGGGCCGCAGACCAGGATGAAGCTCTCGACAGTCTTGACTTTAGCCCACGTGAGACCCTGACCCGGCTTGTTGCACAATGCTTTCCAACGGCCTGCTTTCAGGAACGAACAAATCCATACAGTGGAACCATCGAATATATTCCTGTTCTCGATACTGACGGCAATCAAATTGAGAGCCGTGCGGCATTGCAGCTGAGGGCCGAACTGCTTGATAAACTTTCCGTCCTTGAAGTGCCGGAGCATCCGCTCGATCAGCTTGTTAACTACTTCGGCGTGGAGAACGTCGCGGAGATGACGGGCCGGAAGAAGCGTCTCATCCGAACAACTTCGGGCACGCTCGAGTATCGCCCCCGCCAGCTTGCCGGCGTTCCGTCGAAGCTGATCAACCTTCACGAGAAGAACGCGTTCCAGAACGGAGACAAGCGGATCGCGATCATGTCGGAGGTCGCATCGACCGGCGATAGCCTTCACGCCGGAGAGCACGCGGGGAATAAACAACGCCGCCTCCACATCGCCGCCGAACTGAAATGGTCCGCCGACAAACAGATCCAGGACTTCGGGAGAACCCATCGAACGGGCCAAATGTTTCCGCCGGTCTATCTGCTTGTCTTCACTGAGTTGGGCGGCGAGAAGAGGTTCTCGGCAACGATCGCCCGCAGGCTCGGAAACATGGGAGCTCTGACCAAGGGCGACAGGAAGGCAGAGAAGGCAGGCAATCTTGATAAATACAATCTCGAATCGAAGGAGGGCCGTTCGGCTTTGAACGTAGTTCTAACCGGGATCATGCGAGGTGTTGAGATCGAAGGGATTGAAGATCCGAAACAGGCACTGCGGGACATGGGGCTTATCCGAAATACCGATGACGGCGAAGTAGTTCCCGATAGTGAGAAGACGAACATCCCAAGGTTCCTGAATCGTCTTCTATCACTGGAAGTGGATCGTCAGAATACTCTATTCGATCATTTCTATTCGACGTTCCTTGAGACGATCGAGTACCTGAAGCAAAACGGAAAGCTCGATGACGGGATGGAGGACCTGAAAGCCATTTCCGTCGAGATCGCCGAACCGCCGCAGGTTTTACACGCTGATGCATTGACTGGAGCGAGAACGGTCTATTACAAGCTCGAGCTTAAAATAGCCACTAAACCTGCACGATACTCGGAGTTGTCGGAGAGCGGTGTTCACCAGTTCTTTCAAGACAGACGCGATGGATCATTCGTTGCCGTTAGGCGAACCCTCTCGCACACCGATCCCGAAACGGGTGAAAGGTATCAGATGTTCTCGATCTCGAAACCCGAAGGCCGGAATCTCTTATACATCCGCGAGAGCGAACTAAACCAGAAATATCGCATCGTTCCTAAAACCAAAGCAGAGTCATGGTGGCTCTCGGAAGAAGCCAAGATTCCTCCGTATGAACAAAGGACGGTGCATCTTCTGAGCGGAGCGTTGCTCCCGATCTGGAAGTATCTCAAGACTCTAAGCCATGACGCTCTCAATATCGTCCGAACGACGACCGATGATGGCACCAGACTCGTCGGTGTGAAGATCGCTGAAGAATGGCTTCGCGACCTTTTCCGCCACTTCGGCCTGCGCTCCGAGGTCCCGGCAACCGCGCCGGAGGTGCTCCGCATAGTCGACTTTGAGAACAACACCGCGCATCTCACCGGAGATATCCGGATTAGAACGACACGGTTTCAGGGACGTGTTCTCACCGAGATATGTCCTTCGACGTTCGAACAGATCCGCGAGCTTCGAGGAATGGGGCTAATTAATATCGTACAGAACGGGAAGCAGCGCTTCTTCCTGCCCGAGCAGTCCCCAAGTTCTTACTTGGAACCAGTCCTTGCATTGTACCCGCCCAAATCCACCGACATCGATTTCCTGCCAGAGCTGCGTACCGAGTTTCAGACTCTCGAAAAAGAACAACCGGCCGAGCTTCCCGAATGGCTACTGGAACCGGATGCTAATTCCATTCACGCTTTGGCTGTACCTATGGAGTTGCCTGGAGTATTCGAGGGTATGTAGTGTTGAGGGTAGCAATAAACAAATCACCGAAGTCCGATTGAGCAAGAAGCCTAATGAGAAAGAAGCAGAAGATGGGCTGGAGGTTAGGATTGAGCAGGGCACTGGCGATCTTGCTTGGCATAGCTGCTCCCGTGCTTGATACTTACCGGCGATGGAACACTTGGCAAGACGATCCGCTCGACCTTTTCGACGATTACATTCTTGGCGGGCTGCTGCTCTATGGTGCCTGGCGCGTCAGTAAGGATGTCTCTGCCGGTCAAGAGTTTCTGGTCGCGGGATGGGGATTTGCACTAGGTCTGGTTTATGCGAGCGTGGATTTCGAACTCCAACAGGTACGGGCAGGCGCTTCCGTTCCGGCCGGGATACCCAGTGAGTTTGGTAGCGGCGATCAAGATTCTCGGACTATTGCTTGTTCTCATTGGCTTTTCGACAAGTCTTATCCGAACTTCCGATTAGAAGATCATCCGGTTGCAAAAGTGTATTCTCTGAGCGGCTCCTTACGGCAGTTCGTTGAACAATCAAAAAAAATCTCATTTTAAAAGTAACATCTCTGCCAAATCTGGGTTTTTACTTATGTAGGTTGAATTTTTGGAACTGGGCACAGCTTCTGGGCGTCAGGCTTGCGGCCGCGAAATCTGTAGAGCATCTTATTCAGATCCGCAATTAAAGGGCCTACGGAAGTTTTTTTACAAGGAGAATCCGCCTTTATGACCAATAGATCTGCCGCCCGCCGCATTGACACGGGATCATCGATCCTCGAGGAAAAGATAGCTCGCTATGCCCTGGTCCCGCATTACGTGCTTATTACGGGAGAAAGAGGAACCGGCAAGACGACGATCGCCCGAAGGCTCCACGAGCTAAGTCCGAGATCGAAGCGCTCCTTCGTAAGTGTCAATTGCGCGAGTCTGACATCGGACCTACTCGAATCGGAACTATTCGGATACGAAAAAGGTGCGTTTACGGGCGCCGTGTCAGCAAAGGCCGGCCTCTTTGAGACTTCGGGAGGCGGGACGCTCTTCCTCGACGAGATCGGTGAACTGACGCCTGGCCTTCAGGCGAAGCTTCTCAAAGCGGTAGAAGAAAGACGAATACGAAGGGTCGGCGGCACTTACGAGCGCGAGATAGACGTTCGAATAATCGCAGCCACCTCGCGGGACCTGACGGCAATGGTAAGAGATTCCTTGTTCCGTCCCGACCTTTTCGACCGCCTCAATGTTCTCTCCCTTGAAACTATCCCGCTTCGATCGCAGCGGGAAAAGATCCGACATCTGTTCTTGAGCCGGATGGAAGAGGAGCGATTTGCGGTAGGCAGAGACTCGGCCTTCTTGATCGACGAGGCTGCATTGTCCGAGTTGGAACGATTCCAGTGGAAAGGCAACTACCGAGAGCTTCGAAACTTTGCGGCTCGGCTCGCGGTAGAGTCGATGAATGCTCCAACGATCACCGTTGAAATGATCAGAATGATTCTGCCTCCGGATTCGCTGCCGGGTCCCAACGGCGCAGCGTTGTGTTTGTCGGGGACAGATTCCACTAATGACGCAGGTATGGATGATCTCAACCCCGATCTGGTCACGGTCATCCTTGATATGGCATCGGACGATCTTAATAGTGTTTATCTGAAAGCCGCAGCAACTCTTATAGAACACAAGCTCAACGAGAGCAACGGAAGCCTGCGTCTTGCAGCGAGATCACTGAAAACGACCCATTCGACACTTTCGCGCATCCTCACGAAACATCGGGAGCGTTCTCAAAATTCTCGGAATGCTTCTCCTCAGACTTCGGAAAATCAGGCAATGGCCTATTCGGCAGCAGCATAGTATTTATCTATCAATACCGTTTTCGTATATGGTTCGTGATCCGTCACGAACCTTTTTTGGTGTGCCGAGCATGTTCGACAGCTTGGAGGTGAAAGTCCTTTACCCAACCTGATGGAGGTGAAGGGTTAGCGAAGCGCAAGGGCGTCGTTGTGAGGCGGGGTCTGAAGAAAGCGCGGGAGCAAAGGTGTGAGCCGATGAACAAAAACCGGATAGGAGGCATACGGCGTCGGGCGAGCTGGCCAATGACAGCGAAGCCCATATCCATCAAGGACGCTGGTTGTAAATCCGGCGGTTGTGCATGCACTGAAGGCGGTCGAACTTACCTCGGGAGATCTGTTGCCGGTCGCGAATACACGACTGGGATAGCAGTAATGCTATCTGAATACGGCAGCAGAAGTCAGCAGAGGGCATAGTAACTCCGGTCAATCCGGATGAAGGCCCGAACCGTGATCGTGAGCAGTGGCTAACGAATCTCAATGGATGGCTATGCGCCAGCCAATCAGCTTCGGCTGAGCTTACCGGGGGCGGATAGGGTGAAGCCCGAAAGGAACCTGGGAGCGGCGAAACCTCCATTGGCGAAACGTGGTGCGAGACTCCGGCCGGCCCGTGCGGCTTAAGTCACGGAACCGCCGTGTACGGACCCGTACGCACGGTGGTGTGACAGGGAAAGCTGGCGACAGCCTACCTATGTCGATTGTACTGAAGAAAAAAGAAGCGGAAGGCAGTGAGGCGGAGTGAGAACAAAAAATGGAAATTCTGAACAGCGGTTCCTTTATACCACTCGACAACAAGGAAAAAATGGAGCAACTGGCTTTCACGGCCACAACTCTCGCGACCGAAGTGAGCCGATCTGACGGGTTTCAAAGCGGCGGCCAAGCGAATCATCAGCTTGGCCTGGAGCTTTGGAGCGGCGCGGAATACGTATGCCGAGCCCACGAGGAAGCGACTATCAAGAACCTTTTCCTGAGCAAGTTTCTCCAGTCACTTCGTGAGATCGAGAAGCAAAATGGCGGTCAGCCGCGACCGCTTCAGGCAGAGGTCGTCAATCCCGCTACTCCCCGACCGTCGGATCCGGTTCAGCCGATTCCTGATCCTTCACACGCAGTCCGTACCGATCCTGTGCCGGTTCCGGTACAGCCAGTCCAACCCCAACCCGCGCCGGTGTACCAGCCGCAAGACCCGGCCCGGGACGAATATCTTGGGATCGTTAGCCCCGACGAGCAAGGTGAGAGCAATAAACCTTCCTACGCCGACGAGTGCGCACCGGGATACGATCCGGAGATCGAGGCGTTAGTGGAAAAGTTCGACAACGAGTCTTCAGAACCCGACGCCGATATATCCAACGAACCCGTATCCGACGCTGCGGATGCGATCGAGCAAAGCGTTTCGACAGATCTTGTTGAAACGGAAGTGATATCGGAATCCGAATCCGAATCGGGTAGTCCTGACGTTGTCGTGCAGAGTGCATCCACTGAGACTCGCGAAACCGAGGTAGCGCCGAACCAAAACGAGACCACGGTTGTAGAGTCGATCGATTCGATCGTAATCCCCGAAAAGGAGCCTTATAACTTTGACGGCTGCACTGTGACGAGTGTTGTGCAGCTACTTCCCGAGTCCGACGGTGTACGGAAATGTGTCGTAAGTGTACGGACTCACGACTTTACGCCTCGAGTCACGATCGTCGATGTTGAGATTGCCGACGCTCTCTCGCAGATCTCGGCGACGCTCGGTCTGGCGTTCGAGCAGTATAGGAACGAACTGCCGGCAAGAGCTGCTGAAAAAGTGAAGAAAGAAAAGCCAGCAAAAAAACAGTCGAAATCTCCGGCGAAGGCGGGCAAGGCTGCTTCGACCGCCCCGTTAAAGCCTGATGCACAAACGACGTCTTCAACGAATACAACGGTAACGGATCAGAATCTACAGGGCGGCCTTTTCACGGCCTAACCCGATCGAGGTATATAGCTATGGCAAATGAACAGACGACCCCGGCGAATTCGACGCCGGTTACCGATCCTAAAGCGACGATCAAGATCGAGGGGCAGGAATTCGAGCTTGATGCTGCGCTGGCCCAGGAGGACAAGACCTTGAAGACCGTCCTTCAGCCTCATTTCGCTTCAATCGAGAATGCGAATATAACCCGCGAAGTAAAGGACGGGAAACTCACGGTTACGATCGTCAAGCGTGCCCAGCACAAGGGAATCCGATGAACGCCTTATCACCGCTGGAGATACTTGTTCGGGAAAACGAGCAGGTAAATCCCGCGATCCTTCTGGCCGAGGAATTTATGCGAAGGAACGCGGCGGATCTTCTCAGTGCAGAGGATGTAACGAAAGCGGAAGAGATCCTTCAAATCGGTGGGACGGAGATAGAAGTGCTGCAAGAACAGCTCGCAGCATTTGTTCGGCTGCCGGCGAGTCCGTCTGCGTCTATTCCAACCGGATTCTAATAATGAGCCCTTGAGTATGTCTGTATGTGCCGGCCCGGCTCCTTTTTTATTTGGGCAATTCAGCGAACGGCTGTCGAAGTCAATTGAGTATCTGCGATTCAAGGTACGTAGCCATAATGCAGTTGCGGCCCGAAACTATGTTGCCGCCGTTATCTCCGAGCAGGAGAAATACTCCATCTACCGGGACCTCTTTCCCGATGAGTGGGCGGCTTCGCAAGCAAGTTTCTATCGGCGTGGATACTTTCACAAATACAGCGAACGAGCAAACGAACTTTTTCACCTTGTGAACGATAACTGCTTTCCTCTGCTCGATTACTGGCATGACGATCCTGAAGGCGACCTCGAACACTTCGCGATCCCGCCTCTCAATGTGGATCTTTGCTGCGAGGAAATATACTTCGAGAATTTAAATGTCAGCTATGCGGCAGCCTTGATCTTCTATTGCCCGGATGATGCTTGGGACTTTCTGAATCAACGGTTCAAGCTATCCAGAAGCGAATTTCCCGAGATCAACTCTCATCCCGATCAGGGAGTCTGGGACAAGAATGGATGCGTTTTCGAGGACCTGTTAAGACTCGTCGATCATTCGACCGGGAATCCCTGGCTAGACAGCGATTACTGCCAGATGGCGGATTGGTTCGAGTTCAATCGCGAAACGATAGAGGGCCTTAGCCGCGATTGTCACGACGCGCGGGAGGCTTACGATAATCTGACTCCCCTCGACGCACTGATCGAGGCCAATCCGAAAAAGATGCTGTCGGCACTTATCGACTTTTGGAATACCGGGAATTTGCCCGATGACACTGCTCTTATGAGGACAGAAGGAAGCGAAAATCAATGAACAAAAGCGAAAACATCAGCGATCTCGCGAAGGCCCTCATGGTCGTACAGGCGAGCCTCGCTCCCGCAAAGCGGGATTCGACAAACCCGTATTACAACTCGACGTATGCCGATCTCAGTTCCGTTTGGGAAAGCTGCCGGGTGCTCCTTTCCAAGAACGGCTTGTGTGTAATCCAGGGTAACCGTGTTGGGGCCGAGAGCACGCTCATTGTCGAGACCTTTCTTATTCACGAGTCCGGCCAATGGGTCCAAAGCGAACTGTGTCTCCCGCTCTCGAAGAACGATCCCCAGGGCGTAGGCTCCGCGATGACCTACGGAAGAAGATACGGCCTCGCTGCTATTATCGGTATCGTGGCCGACGCAGATGACGACGGTAACGCCGCGTCTGCGAAGAACGGTAACGGAAATGTCAGACCGATGGTGCAGAACGGTCGGCCCGCCTCAACGACTCAACCCATCCGCAATTCAGTGAATATTCGCTGAAGATTTTTTCCCGAACGATAGAACGATTGATATGGAACACAGCGTTATTCCTCCGGACGCTTCGGCAGCGCTTTATTTTCTTCCTGGTCAATATCTGTTTGAGACCTTCGGAGAGAACCGGCAAACCCTCAAGGCATTGTCGAGCGTACAAGTGACGCGAGCGTTTCGCGATCTTCAAACAGATACCGGTTGGCTAGATCGCAGGGTCCTTCGCTATCGTGAGGCTGCGGACGGGAACGCAATCCTTTCGTATCTGCCTGCCGGGGTTCGGACTATCACAGTCGCGTTTCCGGGCGATCGCATTGAGACCCTAACCCTGCCTCTGCCGACATTGATCCTTCTCGGAAAGGGGAGGGATTATTACCTCTGGGCTTCATCGAGGTCAAAGGTCTCTCGCAATACTCGCCTTGCTTTTGCTCCATTGCCGAATATCGGCGGGGGAAAGATCTGTTTCGGAAAGAACGAGGTCCCCGATACCCATCCTTCAACCATTTCGACTGTCTGGAAACTTATCTTCGACGCGCCATTCAACGGGGATCATTCAACCGGGAGATGCCAGACGGAAAACGACGTTCGCGATCTGCTCGAAAAACTGGCGGCGGACGATGTTAAGAAGTTTCCGTCGCCCCAATTGATCATGTCGTCAAACACCGTCGAAGACGCTTGGGTGTCTATCGTCGAGCGGACTCGATACGACAGCCGCTTCTAGTTTCAAACTTTAAGTCTCTATGTCACCGAATCTTGTCGTACCGCCAAAATTGGTCGGGTATCGCATCGCCGCGAGCGAAAATGAGCCGATCAAGGCCGCTCTTTTCGAATATCTCCTTGCCGGCAACGGCTTGTTCGTCGGTGCAATGCGGCAGGAATTCAGCATATGCCTTCCGCTGAGCGTGCAAAGGATATCCGGTCTTCCGAATGCTTTGCCTGGGGTCTCGTGGACAAAGCAAGGGATCCCTGCATCGTTGTGGGCGGATATTCTTCGCCACGCCCAACAGAAACATCCGTCTTCCAGCTTTAAGGAAGACGTATATCTCATCTACTGGAATAAGGTCGTTTCCGCATGGCAGTGGAGGGCTTCGGGCCGGGAGAACAACTGGGCATCGACTATTGCCGACGATACTTTGCCGGAATATGCCGACTGTTGTATCGAATTGCATACGCACCCGCCGGGAGCGCTCAACTTCAGCAGTGCGGATGACCGTGATGAACTCGGCAAGTTCAGGATCTTCGCGATCTTGATCGACGTTCACGACAAGCCGAAGATACGGTTCCGTTGCGGTGTTTACGATCACCTTGTTCCGATCCCAGCGTCCTGGGTTGGAGAGATTCCCGAAGGGATCATCGACCTGAATGAGATAGATGCTCTCGTGGAGGGCTTGCCGTGACAAATATCGATCTTAGCTTCTCTCAAGCCGCCGTGGTGATGCCTAGGGACTACAGCAGCCTTCGTTTCATAGTCGTCGGAGCAGGAGGAACAGGCTCTTACGTTATCCCGGCTATCGCGCGATTGATGTTCGAGCTGAAGCAGTCGCAGCACACGCCGGTAGAGATGCTGATAGTGGATCCCGATGTGATCGAGAGCGGGAACATTCCGAGAAGCAACTTCTGCTCGGCAGAGATCGGCAGTTTCAAGGCTCAGTCGCTTGCAAAGCGGATCACCCTTGCGTGGGGATTAGAATCCCACTACGCAAATGAGTTGTTCGACGGCGAGAAGCATTTGAAGGCTCCGTCGAGTGACCATCGTTCACTGAAGGTGATCGTCGGCTGTGTCGATAATCACCTTGCACGTCGGGATATCCAACTCGCGATCGGAAAACACAGGGGATACAGATCATCGGATGATGCTCCCGACCTATGGTGGATAGACGGCGGCAACGGCCGATCGTCGGGACAGGTTCTTGTCGGTTCGAATACGAAGAAGATAAAGCCCGCTCTGCATTTTACGGGGACAAGCATTTGCAGGTCGCTTCCGGCCCCGTCACTTGTGCATCCCGACCTTCTTGACGCGGAGAAGAAGGTAGAATCCGCAGACCGGGAAAGGCTCTCATGTCCCGATCGCATTCGTCTTGGTGAGCAAAGCCTGAATATCAATCAACGAGTCGCGGTTGAAATGGCCGAGATGCTAACAGAGATGTTCCTCACCAGGTCGCTACGTCGCTTCGCAAGCTACTTTGATCTTGAGACCGGCACAAGCCGATCGCTCTACTGCACGCCGGATCAGGTCGCTTCCGCAATCCAAAAGAGAAAATAGATCATGTCCAGGCTTCTTACCGAAGAGCTTAAACAAGTCCTTCCAAAACTGCGCACTCAACACCGAGCAAGAGATCCGACTGTCCATGTCGCGTTCTTCTTCGCGGCTTCCGGATGGATCTGGTTCGTGACCGAAGGCGAGGAGGTCGAAGGCGATTTTCTGTTCTTCGGCTACGTGATCGGTTTTGAAAGTGAGTGGGGTTATTTCGGCCTGCGCGAACTGGAAGAAGTAGACGTGAATGGCCTTCGAATCGAACGGGATTTCTCCTTCGAGCCGATGCCGTTCAGCAAATGCCGGCTTTGAATTCGAAGCCCTGCCTGTTTGGTAACCGGAGAAAACAGGCGGCTGGCGGAAGGTGTGAATATGGAAACTCTGCAGCACAACTCAAGTCTCAGCATTCCGAGTGCGATTCCCAATCGAGATTCTCTCGCTTCTTCGGTTTTACAGAACATCTTTGGTCGGAACGAATACAGTGGGCCGAATCAGCACCCTGAGCCGTCTAAGATTCTTGAGGTTCCCGAGATCCTGGAAAAACCTGATAGCTTGCAATTCACTGTCATTCCTTCGCAGACGGATCTCGTTCGCAATGTTCTAAGCCGCCTCGACCAAAGGAAGGAGAGAGCTGCTGTAGAGCTTGGGATCGAGTCGAGCGAAGTCGAATCGCTGCCTTTCGACCTCTCGACTCTTGAAAGCGAAGGCATCTTCATGAATATCGATTGCCGTGGGTTCGGTACTCTTGTTCGCCAGCTTGAATGGAAGACGCTCGGCGTAAAACTTCCCGAAGATACGGCAGTTCGGGTGAGTCCGCCAAGAGCCGGATTGCTTCCCGACCTTTATCGGAACAAGCTGATGCGCGGGGCCGCACAAGCTCACAACGCTCTAAATAGGTTCGGCTTTCGCTTCACTCTCTGCGAAACGGTCTGGGGAACGAGCGAATATAAGTGGATCCCCTGGACCGCATTCGAGCAATTCGAGCAGGCATACTTTCGGGCGTGCGAAACCCTTTCAAAGGCAAAAGCCGAGGCCCTCGAAAAATACGACGAGATCGTTGAACTTTTGACCGACAGTTTTCGTGATCTCGCTGCAGACTCGGCGGACAGGCTTCAGGCGACGACCACCGAACCTTTTAATCGAGATCAGTTTGTTGAAGCGGTGGTCGCCCAGGCGCTCGGTATGGTTCCTACTCGCGAGATGATTCGCGACGGGCTTGTGATAACGATGAAGCCGAAAGTTCTCGTTCTCGGCTCGGAGATGATCGCCGAGCGGAACCTGACCCGTTCGCTCGCCCTCCAAACCGCGAAAGTGGATGCAGAGAGAACGACGCTTGAACTTGAGCTTGATTCGAAACGTCGTGTCGAGCAAATAAAGGTTGAAAATGCAGCCGAAGAGAGGAGACGCGAGCGTGAAGTGAAGGAACGCATTCGCAATATGAAGATCGAGGCCGCCCGCCGCGAGGCCGAAGAAGCGGTATCTCCGGTTAAGGAAGGTTTTGCTCAGATCACTGCAAAGTTATTCGAAGCGGCTACGGAAATGGCCGAAAGAATGAAGGATGCTAAGTTCGTGCCCGGCTCCCTGGCAAAGCGTGCGAGACAGATGTGCGAGTGGTACCAACTCATGAACTTCACCGGCGACACCTCGCTGGAAGAAGTCTTGACAAGGCTCGGAGACGCGGCCGGACGCGAGACAAAGCAGAGATCGCCGGAGGAGATGCGAAACGCGCTTGGCGATATCCTCCGTGCCACCACCGTTCAATCGAGGAAACTTCTGGATGAAGACCGCCTGTCTGCCTTAGAGCTTTAATCCGATGTCATCCCGAATAGTCGAAGCCGAATTTCTCCACTACTCAAACCCAACCAGAAACAGCGACAAAGTATTCAATATCTTTCTGGTCGAAGAGGATGGCGGAAGCTACAGCTGCATTTCGGAATATGGCCGGCGAGGATCTTCTCTGGTTCGTGTCGTAATTTGCTCGAATAAATTACGACCGGTTGCAGAAATAGCCTTTCGGAAAAAGCTCGAAGCGAAGAGGAACCATCGCGCAACACCATACTGGGATTCTCCTGATGGTTCCGGCCAAAGTCCGTATGCACAGGAACTCTCCGCTAGGTCTGTTCCCCCGAGCACCATTTCCACTCCTGCAATCGCCGATCCCGCCCAAACGCAAAAACAAGCGGTGGATAGAACAATGAGAGCGAGTGGGATTCTCAATCAGGGACAGATCGACTCTTTGGAATTCTGAGCTTTACTCAATAGTTTTTATGACAGACCAAGCATCCGATGCGAAAAGCATCGAGAGATTCCTCCGCGAACTCGACGTTCGCATACGAGCCCGCTATCCGCTGATCGCGATCAACACTTATGAGGAAGACCGTGTTCGTGAAGCTCTGATCGATCTTGTTTTCCAGGAGAGGCACAAGGAAAAACCTCTGTATTTCTGGAGCCGGCCATCGGGACTGCAGAAGATCTTCGATCCGAAAGAAGGCATCCTTCAGAATCCGGCGTCTGTCGGCGATACGGAAGACCCGGAGGGCGTTCTCGGCTTCATCTCGGAACAGAAGGCGGGAATCTTTTTGTTGTGCGACTACGCTCCCTACATCTCTCCATACGGTCAGGAGGATCCGCTCCTCGTCAGACGGCTGCGTGAGATCGCCTGGAAGCTGAAGTCCACAAAGGCGACGGTTCTTTTCGTCGGACCTAACTTTCCCGATCTAAAAACCTTGGAGAAAGAAATCACCCAGATCGACCTTCAACTTCCAAAGGAGAATGAAATCGAAGAGTCGATCGAACTGCAGCTTGAAAACTTGCGATCGAGCGGGCTTGCTATCGATCTCGAGAAAGAAACGCAGACAGCGTTGCTGCAATCATTACTAGGCCTAACGGCCGGCGAGATCAGCAATGTGATCGCAAAGGCTGTCATAAGCTGCAATGGTCTGAACCGGGAATCGATCAACGTAATTCTCGAAGAAAAGAAGAATGTGATCCGCGGAAGTGGCTCACTGACCTACGTCCATCCGGAGGCTGCCAGTAATCTCGGCGGGTACAAATCGCTGAGAGCGATCCTCGAACGTGCAGCCTACACCTTCAGTCCGCGAGCTAAAGCCCGGCACGTCGAGCCGTGTAAAGGAATTCTGCTTGTCGGCCTGCCCGGATGCGGCAAAGACCTCTGCAAGCGGGTTGCTTCGAGCATTACAAACCGAGCCCTTTTGGATCTCGACTTCGGCTCGATCATGGGCGAGGGCGGCGGTGTTATCGGCTCCTCCGCGATGTCGATTAAAAGGGCACTGTCGATCGCGGGAACCATTAAAGGAATTCTGGGAATCAGTGAATTCGAGAAGGCTGTTTCGGGAATGAAGTCTTCAAACAAGACGGATGGAGGTGAGACGGCCCGAACTATTTCCTACCTCCTTAACTGGATGCAGGACAACAAGGATGTTCTCGTTTTCGCCACCGCAAACGATGTCCGCGAGCTTGAGTCCGAGCAGTTCCGCATCGGCCGTTTCTCTTACATTCATTTTGTCGATCTGCCCGGTGCCGAGGACCGGACGGAGATCTTTAAGGTTCATTTGAAGAAACGCGAACTCGATCCGAAACAATTCGACCTCGAAAAGCTCGTTGACAAAAGCAAGGACTTCTCGGGTGCCGAGATCGAGGGCGCCGTGAAGGATGGGGTTCTTGAAGCATTTATCGATGAGGATCGCCCTGCTGAAACGCGAGACATCCTCAAAGCTGTCGAAAGTATCACCCCGACAGCCCACATGATGAGCGAGAAGATCGAAGAGATCCGGAAATGGGCCCGCAACAATATAAGAGGCGCGGCCGGCACGACTGACAACTCAGGGATCGCCGGCAATCGCAGCGACCGGATTTATGAATTCTAGACTTAAGGGGGCGAACTGGGTTATGTCCAAATACATGACATTCGAATCGCAATCGTTCGCGAATGGCGAGTTACTGTTGGAGGCCTTGACCGAATTAGGTTTCACGACCGTAACTCAAGGGAAGGAACTTCCGCTCGATGGTTGGGACAAACGAGCCGCTCGAACTGCCGACATCATTATCCGGCGAAAAGATGTTAAAAGCCATCACCTTCTCGCTGATATAGGCTTTCAAAAAACCACGGCTGGGTATGTCGCCGTAATCGACGACATGGATCTGGATTATCGACTCGGCAAAGACTTTGTAGTTCGGCTTCAAAATCAGTATCACGAAGCTGCTGCCCGAAAAATGGCGAAGAAACTTGGTGGAACGCTCATGAAGGAGCGGATCGGCAAGACGATCAAGATCCGGGTCAAATTCTGAAGGAGCGATTATGGCTGAAATTGAATTTACGATCGACACTGAAACCGGAAACTGCGACACGAAGATAAACGGAGTTCAAGGACCAGCGTGTGAGCGAACCGCTAGGCAATTAAAACAGGTGTTCGGGACACCGACTACTGATCGAAAGACGGTCGAGTATCATATAAAGCCGACACCGAAGAGGAAGGTGGGGCTCAATGAATAAAGAAGTCGTTTTCGTACTCGAACCGGATGCGGGTACCGTTACGATTGAGATATCGCAAGCGTCGAAACAGACTGTAGATGATCTTTCACGCGATCTTGGAAAACGGGTGAACCTCAATTGCGCGAAGCCGGCCGAACAAGAAACGTACCTACCTGTTTTGAAACCTGAGTCAAAAGTTGATCAGCTCCATTCTAATCCTTTGTCGATTTGGCTTTACAGGCTTTATCACAACTCAGTTGTGGATGGCCCGGGCAGACGGAGTGTCATCCAAGTCAGCGGATGTTCAATACAATGTAAGCACTGTTTCATACCTGAAACACATGAGCGAGAAAACGGAAAGTTTGTGTCGATCTCATCAATCGTTGATGAAATCGTTATGGAACGTGAATGGCACGATGGGGTAACGATCCTGGGGGGCGAGCCATTCGACCAGCCGGAGTCTGTTGCCGAGCTTGTATCGAGACTGAAGAACCACGGTCTTCACGTCACGGTCTATTCTGGATTCACGATCGAGCAGCTAAGTGAAAGGCGGCTACCGAGCATCGACTACATCCTTACCCACATCGATTTGCTTATCGATGGTCCGTATATGGTCGGCCTACGGGGAGGGGCAGGCGAGTATCGCGGGTCGCGAAATCAGAAAATTATCGGTAATGTTACGATTGGTTAATGGGACGCCCCGCCACACAATCAGGCTTCGATTGCTACCACTGCGGCAGCCGTGAAACCAGCAAGGCCGGGTTTGGCAAACACCGTAAGCAAAGATTTTATTGCCGAGCCTGCCGGCGTTGGTTTCTTGAGAATCCCGAGATCAAAACGGGTAACAAGAAGAGCCGCAAGACAGGGGACCTGCCTTCAAGGCAGTATCTGATCGCCGAACTGAAAGAAGTTGCTGAAGAGTTAGGCAGGGCACCCACAACTTACGACTGGCCCGTGCTAAGGGAAAAGGAACGGGTTTACCCCTTGTATGTGTACTACGCGGTGTTCGGTAGTTTCCTTACAGCCGTGAAGCGCGCGAAGCTGAAGCCGAAGTATAAACAGGAATTCGACTCGTCCGATCGCGAAAGACTTCTCCGAGAACTTCGCGAACTTCGGCGGAAGTTGGGTCGGCCGCTCTTTGATGAAGATGTTGATGCTGCCCGACGCAGGAGAGAGGTTTCACCCCCTTACCACTTTGTACGCGCATTCGGATCGGTTCCTGCCGCGATCGAAGCGGCCGGTGCCGCCAAAAAGAACTACAGCCGCGAGGAATTGATCGCGATCCTAAAAACGTTGGACGCTGCGCTCGATCGTCCGATACAGTCCGCGGATATTCAGCGGTTGTACGACGAAAGGAAAGGCCCGTCGGTGAAAACCTTTCTAAAAGAGTTCGGAACGCTTTCCAGAGCCCGACGAGCCGCTCGCACAAAGGCGACCTACCGCAAAGCGAAGACGCGGACTAAATACTGGCAAAAATATACCAAGGAAGAATTGATCGAACAGCTCGAAGCGCTCGGAAAAAAACTAGGAAGGAAACCGACCGATCGGGACATCAATGCCGCAAGCAAGACCGGAGAGTGCTCCTCATCCACTACATTTGCCAGGATGTTTGGAAGTTTGCCGGACGCATACCGAGCGGCTGGATTCGCTCTAGTGAAGCCGCGTTCGTATACGAACAAGGAGATAGAATTGGCTCTCAAGAGATTATCGAAAAAGGTCGGCCGGATGCCTACGTTTCATGAGATTCGACGCGCCAGCATCCGGGGTGAATGTCCGAGTCCGGGCACGGTCGTTCGGCGACTTGGAAAGCTGACTGATCTTAGATCACACATTGAAAGCTGAAACGATCCTAGCCAACCACTCACCGCACAGATTAGAGAAGATACGATCTGGACGGTCTTTATTTTTCCAATTTACTCTTGAGTGCCTCGTACTGTTCCAAGTATTTGTTTGGATTGCTATCTTTCAGGCGTCGCAAATTGAGAAGTTTCCACTGCACCGCTGGAAATTTCTCAAAATCGTAGCGATTCCAGTCTGGCTCCAGCCCCTTGATACTTAGAAGAAAACTCCGATCTTCATCCGTGAGGCGCTCGTCGATTGTTGATAATAATTTCGTTCTTGTTTCCTCAAAATCCTGATAGGGGAAGACCTCATTGCTCATTCCGGTAAAATGATTTTCAAGCACCGATTGCTGATCTAACAGATGCGGATCTATTACTTCATGAATTGGGCGTTCGCTCGATATCAAGGCGAGAAGAAAACCGGATTTGATTTCGTCTGAGAAGCCCTCATTTTCCAGGAGATGCTTTACGTCAAACAGATCTCGTGGATGTTGCCTGTCAAGGGCCGCACAAATCTTGCCTCCAAACAACTGACCAATAGGCACAACGGGCATTACACAAAATGCGTCAAATTCGCCTTGTGCTAATGAACAGAGAGCTATCCCTTTCGGTTCGTCGACAGTTCCCCTAGCGACCAAATTCACTTCGATCTTCACGACAATTTCGTGAAAGGAGACCAGTAATTTTCCGTCGGCGCTGCGGTCGGTTATCCGCACATCCTTGATTGCAAGTTCGATTCTTTCCTTTATTCGACGCAAAGCCGCTTGAATATTCTCAAGGGAAGTTGCTCGATCTTCGACCGGGATATAGGTCAGATCAACATCAACCGAAAGTCTTGGCATGTTTCTGACGAACAAGTTGATCGCGGTTCCACCGTGAAGGGCAAAGGATTTTTCTTTTGCTACTTCAGGCAGGACGCTCAGCAAAAGGGAAACCTGTTTTCTATAATTCACTTTTTCCACTTGTTTCCAATTCTTTCGGAACCGTTATTTGGTACTTCTTAACAAAAACGCCGCCTTTGATTACACTCCGCTTGCCCTTTCCTAAATCGACCTTCTCCAGATCAACGTACTGAAACCAGTCGTGCCCCGCTTTCTCCGCCAAATACAGGAAAAGACGTTTGACCTTTATCGATCGACATTCTTCCAGCAACCGCTGTACCTGATCGGGGCGTAGATTGTTCATTCCTTCGATCAGTTCGTAGCATTCCATTAGATCCTGCTTTTCAGGCGCAAGATACAAACATTCCAAAAGAGCCCGAGCTGCTCCCGAGACCTTTATCGAATATGTTCTTCGTTCGAGTTCCGTTAGTCCGAGATCCGGAGGAAGGAATGAGGTCGGATAAAACTCAACCGAAACACCCCATTCATGCTCCCTGAACCAGGCAGGCAGTTTCTCTGTTTTGTCCGCGAACAGAGTTACCCTCTGGGAGGCCATTTCCAGGTAATGAGCTTTTCCAAGTAGTGCTAAGGCTGTTCGGCCTCCTGGGTGAACAGTTGAGCCGGTCTGTTCCTGCAAGGAATAGATTGCCCCTTCATACCCGACCTGATCACCGGCGCGTATCATCGCCCCGCTGCCTATTGAAACGAGCCAATTGCTTTGTCGGTATTTTTTTTGAAGATGACCACTGTAGCCTTGGTCCGAAAGCCACTTTGACTGGAACACAACTCCACTGGGCTGTGAGGTCAATAGTCGGTTTAGTTTTGACGTGCGTTTGATACTCACAGTTCCATTATGACAAATAATCTAAACCTACTGCAACGAATAGTGTAGATTTATCAAAATAATGGCACTATAAGTACCATTTTGCGGATGACACTAAACCATTTTAATCGAGAAGCACTACTTGAAAATTGCAACTTCAACAAAACTGACTAAAATAGAGCATGAGCAAGACCTAAGTCACCCGATTAAGTATTTATGACTTCCTTCCACTCGAAATATTATGCCTACGACATTACGAAACACGTGTCGTCGGATAGCATTGAAAAACTCGGCAATTCGCTTTTCAATGCCTCGGTGGACCTGAATCCCCATCAATTGGATGCCGCACTTTTCGCATTTCGTTCCCCTTTGTCAAGAGGTGCAATACTAGCTGACGAAGTAGGGCTTGGAAAAACAATCGAGGCCGGTATTATCATCAGCCAGCTTTGGGCTGAGCGGAAGCGGCGAATTCTGGTTATTTGCCCATCAACCTTGCGTAAACAATGGGCGCAAGAGCTATCGGAAAAATTTTATATATCGTCTGTCGTCTTTGATACTCGGGAGTTCAACGCACGCATCAAGATGGGAGTCGCTAACCCATTGGAGCCGCAAAATGAAATAGCAATTTGTTCTTACAATTTTGTGCAGGGCAAAGAACAGGAGTTCTTAAAAACACGGTGGGATCTTGTTGTAGTCGATGAGGCGCACCGACTTCGTAATGTTTACAAGAAAGGAAACAAGATTGCATCGGCGATCAAACGAGCCTTCGATGACCGACCAAAGGTATTACTAACGGCCACGCCCCTACAGAACAGCCTTCTTGAACTTTATGGATTAGTCAGCTTTCTCGATGAACACATGTTCGGTGATGTTCAGGTGTTTCGCGAACGATATATGCGCGGGATGCTTCAGCAGCGCGAGTTGGGCGAGCTTCGACAACGATTAAGACCCATTTGTCAGCGCACATTGCGGCGCCAGGTCGTTGAATACGTAAGGTTCACAAATCGCATTCCCATCACCCAGGATTTCACCCCTTCAGTTGAAGAGCAAAAGTTATACGACCAGGTTTCTGCCTATTTACAAAGGGAAAAACTACACGCCTTGCCGGCAAGCCAGCGGCAACTAATGACGCTGATCCTTAGAAAGCTGCTTGCTTCTTCAACCTTCGCCATTGCGGGAACTCTTGATGCTTTAGCCCAGCGATTACGGCAAGCGGGTAGTAAGCCAGAACAAGTAGAACAAGCAATTGAGGATGATTTTGAGTACTACGACGAGATTGCGGATGAATGGAAGGAGTCTGAGGAAGAGACGATCAGTGACGAAAAAGAAGCCGAGAAGCAAGATATTCTGGTTGAACTTTCCGAAATTTCTGAATACGGAAAACTCGCTTCATCGATCCAGCAAAACGCTAAAGGCACTGCCCTTTTGATGGCGCTTCACAAGGGGTTTGAAAAACTTGATGAACTCGGTGCAAACCGAAAAGCAGTGATCTTCACCGAATCTCGACGAACTCAGGAGTACCTCGTCCGATTACTTAATGAAAGCGGTTATGCCGGAAAAGTCGCTTTGATGAACGGGAGCAACGCTGATAAAGGATCTGCGGAAATTTATAAAGCGTGGGTTGAACTGCACAAGGGCGAACCTATCGTATCCGGAAGCAAGCCAATCGACATCCGAGCGGCCATTGTCGAAAACTTTCGGGAAGAAGCGGAAATACTTGTCGCTACTGAAGCTGCGGCCGAAGGCGTAAACCTACAGTTTTGCTCGCTGGTCGTGAATTACGATTTACCGTGGAACCCACAGCGAATTGAACAGCGAATAGGCCGCTGTCATCGATACGGACAAAAACACGATGTCGTTGTTATCAACTTCCTCAATCGTGGTAATGCGGCGGATGAACGAGTATTCGACCTGTTGTCTGAGAAGTTCCAGTTGTTTGACGGCGTTTTTGGATCGTCAGACGAGATTCTTGGAGCATTGGAATCCGGCGTTGATTTTGAAAAGCGCATAGCCGAGATATATCAGAATTGTCGGACGACTGAAGAGATCGAGGAAGGATTCAATCGTCTTCAGACCGAGCTGGAAGAGCAGATCGTTTCAAGAATGTCGGACACGCGGCGCGATCTCCTTGAGAATTTTGATCCCGAGGTGCACGAAAGGTTACGGATGAGCCGCGAAGAGGGAGAGAAAGTTCTAAACCGGCTTGAAAAAATGTTCTGGAACCTGACCCGTATTGAGCTAAATAATTTGCTCAATAACGGAACCCATTTTGATGACCACAACTACGAATTCACGATTCCGGACTGTCAAATCGATGACGAGCACATTCCCGGCGGCAAATATCGGTTTCTGAAATATCTCGAAGGGGCCGAGCATGTTCATGGATATAGTCTCAATAATAAACTAGCTGAAAAGTTAGTACAGCTTGCAAAGAACCGTGAATTGAAACCCGCCGAGATCGTTTTTGATTACTCCGGGTTGGGTGAAAAACTTGGCCTCGTGGACGAACAGGTTGGAAATTCGGGGTGGCTTTGCGCCGAACGTCTTAAGGTAGAAGCTCTCGAAGAAGAAGACCATATACTATTTGCAATCCTTGATGACTCGGGGAACGAACTCCTTCCAGATTTTGCCTCGAAGCTATTTCTGGTTGCAGGTGAAGTTAGATCTGAGAGGGCCGTCGACGAAGAAATTTCAAAAAGACTGTCGAACGTGATGGAACGTGCCAAGAACGTTTCCGCACAAGAAATTGCGCAGAGAAACGCAAAATACTTTGACGACGAGATGGAGAAGATCGACCGTTGGGCCGATGACAGGAAATACGCACTTGAAATGGAGCTTAAAGATCTTGATGCCCGGATCAAACAATTGAAACGAGATGCAAAAGTCGAACCTGATTTACAGAGCAAACTTGAGCTTCACAAACAGTTAAAGGAAGCGGAATCTGAACGGTCAAAAAAACGTCGTGAGCTTTACGAGGCACAGGATGACATTGACGAACAAAAAGATGCCTTGATCTCTACTGTCGAGGCGAGACTTGAGCAGAAGATAACGCACGAGCAACTCTTTTGTATCCGATGGAGCGTCGTATAGAGGCTAAGGAGATTTCAGATGTGCGAAGAAGCCAAATCGCCTGCAGAGCAACTGGCAGGCATCACGCTTAAACGATTAGTTGAAGCTGGTCTGGTTGCTGATCGTCGTTTGGACTCCATCAAGTCCAAGCTGCTTTCTGGGGATGCGAGAGAACAAGATTGGCGGATTTGGATCCTTGGCTCCCGAGCGGAAACCGAAGACCAAAACGAAGACTGAATGTACCAAAAAAGGGTCAGGCGAATTGAACTCGAAAAGTTTCGAGGGGCAACAACGACAACGTCGATTGACTTTGACGTGTCAAAGCCGCTCGTCCTGATGTTTGGTGAAAATGGATGTGGTAAATCAACTATTTGCAATGCCCTGGATTTTGTTTGTAATCAATCACTTGGATCGCTTGAGTCGATCAGTTCAACCGACCACACTCACGTTGTGTCTATAGGTTCTGATCCTTCGGATCTCAAGGTTCGGCTCTTTCGAGATGAAACGAGTTGGGAGGCAAGTCAAAAGGGAAGGCGGGTTAATGTCAATCCGATTGAAGGTTATCCTTCAGTTAAAGTTCTTAGAAGATCCGAATTACTCAAACTAGTTGAAGCAGCTCCATCAGAGCGGTTCGAATCAATCCGATCTTTTATCGATTTTCAAAAGTACGAGGTTAGCGAGCAAAACCTCAGAAAAGCATTAAAGACATCAAGACAGTCGGTCGAACGGAACGCCGAACTCCACACACAGGCAGTTAATCTTTTGGGTGCAATATGGCGAGAGCATGAAGGTCCTGGCGAAACCGCTAGTTCATGGGCCGCAGACATCCTTTCTAAAGATTTAGCTAATGTCCGAACGTTAGTTTCTTTATTGAGCGGGGCAATCAAATCAATCGACGCGTTCGAGTCCTGTAGAAACACGGCCGTAACCGCCAAGGAGAACGTCAAAACAGCACAGTCGAGTTTAGATGAGGTCACCAACCAGATTACAGCGTTTGAAGTCGGCGGAGCCTCAGGGCTTGCTTTGGTTGAAATGCTTAATCGTGTCAAAGCTGTGATCGCCGAACCTTACAACGATAATGAGTGTCCGGCGTGTAAGTCACCATACGATCTAGTTTCTCTCCGAGGTGAAGTCAATGAGCGCATTCAAAATCTAAAGACTGCGGACGAGCTCAATAGGTCTCTGACGACCGCACAGGAAGTCCTACGAAACAAACAGGCATTGTTTGATGAGTCGAAGCGGCAAATGCAACAGGCAATTCGATCTGTTGAAGCTGCTCTTACAATTCCAGTCAAAGAGTCAATCGACCATGGAGAACTTTCGGAGGAAATTGCCCTTGCCTTCGAATCGGTTGAAGTGATCACGGAGCAACAAGTGCATTCGCTCTCGGAAGGTCTAGCAACGCTAAAAGCACCGCTTCAAGAGAAATTAAATGAGCTAAATCGCGAGTTGACTCTTTTCGATTCCTTAAAGCCGGCCGTCGAACAAATCGAACGAACTAAGGATGATCTAGAATCCGAAGACCTAATGTGCAAGGGACTGGATGCTGCCCTGGACATTGTCCTCAGAGCGCGTCTTGAGTTCACCGGTGCGATACTCGATTCAGTTTCTGATCAACTTAAGTGTTATTGGGATGCTATCCATCCTGATGAAACAGCCAAACTCACAAAGCTTGCCTTAAGCGAGACGACCAAGGGATCTCTAAATCAATTTGGTTCATTTGGTGACCATGAGGACATAACTCCCCAAGCTTACTTCAGCGAATCTCACCTTGATACATTGGGATTTTGTTACTGGATGGCGATCGCTAAATATTCATCCGGTGGAGATATGACCTTGGTTTTAGATGACGTCTTTACCTCGGTAGATAATCAGCACGCTTCCAGAATCGTCGATTTGCTCCTAAAAGAGGCCGATAGTTTCAACCAGATCATAGTCGCAACCCATCAGCGGCGGTGGCACGACCTGTTTAGGTTTGGCGTGAAATCGCAACAAAAGGCAACGGTTCTCGAACTCGACACATGGGACCATTCCAAGGGAATTGTTGTTTATCCAAGCCAGATGGAAATCGACAAGCTCAAGTCGTTGATAACTATTGGGCCGTTTGATCGGCAAGCGATCAGTTCAAAAGCGGGAGTCCTGCTGGAACAGGCGTTTGACGAACTGACCAAGCAGTACAGATCCAAGATGCCTCGTGTGCATCGCAGTGAATATACGCTGGCAAACTACTGGGACGGGACCACCAAACTTTCAAAGAAACTAAAAGTATCAAGACCTGATAGCGACGGAAAACAGGAAGAAATACTGTTTGAAGAAATTCATCAGAAACTTCAGCCCTTTATCGGAACGCGTAATCAGGTCGGTGCGCATTTTAATCCGACCGCAGAAGAATTTACTGACCCCGACATAAAGGATTTTGCGGAGCTTGCGATCGGCTTTGTCGAGAAATTGTTATGCCCGTCATGCAAAGGGTTTGCTAATAGGAAGAACAAAAATGACGGTGTATGGCAATGCGATTGCGGAACAACGAAAATGTTGCCCTACGAAATTTAACGGATGGCTTCTAAAAAGACAAAATTGGAGTTGACCTGGATCGGGAAGGATGAGCGGCCGAGGTTGGAGCCGCGCATTCTTTTGGAGGATAAGGAAAGGTCTTATCATGCGGAGCATCGTGTTTCAGATGATGATATTTTCGACAATATTCTGATCAAGGGCGACAATCTGCTCGCCCTCAAAGCCCTCGAACAGGAGTTTACCGGCAAAGTTAAATGCATCTATATCGATCCACCGTATAACACGGGCTCTGCATTTTCTCACTATGAAGATGGAATTGAGCATTCACTTTGGCTTTCTTTGATGAGGGATCGGATCGAAATCCTGAGAAAACTTCTTTGCGAAGATGGAAGCCTGTGGATTTCCATTGACGACGACGAATCACATTATTTAAAAGTTGCAATTGATGAGGTTTTTGGAAGGTCGAACTTTGTCTCGAATGTGATTTGGCAGAAGAAAGCATCTCCACAAGCGAACGCCGTTTGGCTCTCCGATTCTCACGATCATATATTGGTTTATGCCAAGAATAAGGAGATTTGGCGCCCTAATCTCCTTGAAAGAAGCGAATCAGCTGATTCTCGTTATAGCAATCCCGATAATGATCGGAGAGGTCCTTGGAGTTCAGGCGACTTCACGCTAAGTTTGACCGGTGGTCAAAGGGGAGCGCAGTTTGCGCGAACAGGAATCAGCGCAAATATTTACGAAATCGTCACACCTTCCGGCAGGATTGTGACTCCTCCATCAGGGCGTTGTTGGACTTATTCGAAAGATAAGTATTTGGAACTGGCCGAGGATAATCGGGTCTGGTTCGGGCAGGATGGAAATAACGTTCCAAGACTCAAACGTTTTTTAGCTGAGGTCCAAGAAGGCATGGTCGCCATGACAATTTGGCCGAGAACGGAAGTTGGCGATAACCAAGAATCGAAACGGGAGGTTCAACAATTCAATCCGACTGATATTTTTGCTACGCCAAAGCCGGAACGCCTGATGCAACGCATCCTTCACTTAGGAACTAATGAAGGCGACGTTGTGTTGGACTCTTTCGGCGGATCCGGAACAACTGCGGCGGTTGCTCATAAAATGAAGCGGCGTTGGATAATGGTCGAGTTGGGCGATCATTGCTATACGCATATCATTCCGCGTTTGAAAAAGGTAATCGACGGAGAAGATCAGGGCGGTATTACAAAAGCGGTCAATTGGAAAGGCGGCGGCGGTTTTCGCTTTTACGAGCTTGCCCCGAGCCTTTTGAAAAAGGACAAGTGGGACAATTACATTATCAATCCCGAATACAACGCCGAAATGCTGGCCGAGGCGATGTGCAAACATCTTGGCTTTAAGTACGAGCCTTCGGATTCGATCTATTGGGTGCACGGATATTCGACCGAAGCGGATTTTATCTATGTGACCACACAGAATCTGACTCGTGAAATGCTGCAAGCAATATCCGACGAGGTCGGCGACGAACGCACACTGCTGATCTGCTGCAAGGCTTTCCGCGCCGGAAAGAACGAGTTCGCGAACCTGACGCTTGAAAAGATACCGAACGCAATACTGAAACGCTGCGAATGGGATAAGGGTGATTATTCATTGCAAGTCGAAAGCCTGACCGTCAAAGAACCAGAACCGGGAACGCAACAAGGCTTGGTTTTTGATGAGGAGTAATAGAATTTGCCACGGCCCGAGCGGCGAGAAACTTTGAATGACAGATCGTATAGTCAATACAATTTCTGCCCGGCTTTCGTTACGCCCTCCTCAGCGCGAATCGCTGCAAATACTTTCGCGTCTAAATGAGATCGTCGAGTTTTCAAAAGAGACTGATGCGGCAGCAGCATTGGAAGTTATTAAGTCGGAATATCCGAACGTAGATGATTTTGAGCGCGATTTTCCGTCACTATGTTTTGCTCTTGCAACCGGTGTCGGTAAAACAAGGCTGATGGGGGCGTTCATCGCTTATCTTAATCAAGCGAAGTCGATAAGACATTTTTTCGTGTTGGCCCCGAACCTGACGATCTATAACAAGCTCATAGCTGACTTTACCCCGAACACTCCGAAATATGTCTTCACTGGACTCGAAGCCTTCGCGATAGAGCCCCCCGAAATAATCACCGGCGACAACTACGAATCGGGCCGCGGCGTAAGGGCCGCTGACCTCTTTGGCGAAACTGCCGTTCATATTAACATCTTCAATATTTCGAAGATCAATTCGGAAGTTCGCGGTGGAAAAGCACCGCGTATCAAAAGACTCTCCGAATATATTGGCGAAAGTTACTTCAACTACCTGGCGGGACTCAACGACCTTGTTCTGTTGATGGACGAATCGCACCGCTATCGCGGCTCAGCAGGTATCAATGCCATTAACGAACTGAAACCGATCCTCGGGCTTGAATTGACCGCGACCCCGCAGGTGGAGTCTGGAACGCGATCGGTTCCGTTCAAGAACGTCATATTCAGCTACCCGCTGTCGAAGGCTCTCGATGACGGCTTTGTTAAGGAACCAACCGTTGCGACCCGCGAGAATTTCACTCCGGCAAATTACACCGCCGAGCAACTCGAAACCATCAAGCTGGAAGATGGGGTTCGCATCCATGAGAGCACGAAGGTTGATCTGGAAACCTTTGCCAAGCAGAATGATCAGAAAGTAGTAAAACCTTTTATGCTGGTCGTTGCTCGTGATACAGACCACGCCGGCGAATTGATCACAAAAATAAAATCAGATGATTTCTTCGAGGGCAGATATCGTGACAAGGTTATCACGGTTCATTCCAATCAACGTGGCGAAGAGGCTGAGGAAACGGTTAGGAGTTTACTTGCGGTAGAAGATCCCGCTGAGCCCACCGAGATCGTAATTCACGTCAATATGCTCAAAGAAGGTTGGGATGTGACCAACCTCTATACGATCGTGCCTTTGCGTGCGGCCAATTCGAAAACTCTGGTCGAGCAGTCCATCGGTCGTGGCTTGCGGCTTCCGTACGGCAAGCGCGTTGGAGTTAACGCGGTCGATAGGCTGACGATAGTTGCTCATGACAAATTCCAAGAGATCGTTGACGAGGCAAATCGCCCAGATTCGGCTTTGAAGATCGTGCCGGTTTATATCGGCAAAGATATTGCCACAGAAGAAAGAAAGTCGGTTACTGTCGCCCCTGCGATTGAATCTGCTCTGTTTGGATCGGATACGACTTCTATGGTTGAACCGGCTGCGATGACGCCAGCGGTTCAGCAGCCCACATTTGTTTTTGAAAACCCATTGGATCGTGAAGTTGCACGAACGACATACGAGGTGATCAAGAAGTTCGAGCGATTAGGAAGTTCGGCTGAGCTAAAAGCACCCGAAATACAAGCGGAGATAATTCGTGAAGTAAAAGAGGCCCTTCCGCTTCCGGCCCAGGCGTCCTTTGCTGAAATGAATCAGGAACCTGATTTTGAACGGATTGTCGAGAAGGTAACTGAGAAATTTGTCGAGATGACGATCGACATTCCCCGAATCATTGTTCTTCCAAAGGGTAATGCTGAATGGTCCTACGAGGATTTTGAACTTGATACGGCAAATCTAAATCTACAGCCCGTCTCGCAGGATATTCTGCTCCAAAGTCTTCAGAATTATCGCCGTGAAAGATTATCGGATCTGGACGGAATGCAGACCGAGATAGTTTTGGAGAACTACATCGTTAGATCGCTGATCGATTACGACGATATCTCGTACGATGACCACTCGGAATTGCTTTACGAACTAAGCGGTAATGTTATCAAACATCTTCGATCTTATCTTACTGACGAAAGAGATGTGTCGAATGTGTTGCAATATCATTCGAAGCGGATCGCCGAGCTGATACATGCTCAAATGGCCGCACATCAAAAGCAGAATAAGACAGAATACGAGGTAAGGACGACAAAAGGGTTCGTTACTCTGCGGACTGCTGCATATTCGATAGATGCGTCGGAGTTAGCACGCAATTTCCGAGCTCCGGTCGATAATCCGCAGCAGATTCGGTCGATGCATTTCGGCGGCTTCCAGAAATGTCTTTATCCAATGCAGAAATTCGATTCGGATTCGGAACGTCGTCTAGCGGTGATTCTCGAAGACGATCCCGAAGTAATCAAATGGTTCAAGCCGTCAAGAAACACCTTGCAGATCTTCTACCATCAAGATCACCAATACGAGCCTGACTTTATTGTCGAAACCACCAATGGCAAGTTTGTCTGCGAAGTGAAGCGAGAAGATGATATCGAGGATTCATCCGTCCAGGACAAAGCCAAAGCTGCTCGCCAATGGTGTGAACACGCTTCACTTCATGAGGCCGCCGTCGGCGGGAAAAAATGGTCCTACCATGTGATTCCGCATACTTTACTTAATTCAAATATGTCATGGGAGGGCCTAATACGAGTCGTAGGCTAACCATGAAACGAAAGGACGTCTCGGACAAGGATAAGCACATAGTCTTTCTGAAGTCTGGCGGTTGCTGTGCGTTCAGAGATTGTCGAAAGAAGCTTGTCGAAGAGGCAACAGCCGAAGATGATCCGACTGTTGTTGGCGAAATTGCGCACATCGTTGCCGATAGTCGCCAAGGACCTAGAGGCGCTGAAGATCTGAGTGAAATAGACAGGGCGAAATCTCCAAATCTTATTTTACTATGTCGGGATCACCATAAGATCATTGACTCTCAGATACGCACATATAGTGTTGCCGTACTCCGACAAATGAAGAAGGATCACGAGCTATGGGTAGCGAAGTCTCTGACGAGTGCACCTACAGTTAGGAACCGCCCTTTGGTTTCAGAGCGAATTCAAAGCACTATCCTGCCGGTTCTGGCTCTACCCCAAGCAGTGTTTTCGGCACCGTGTAGTTTTGGGCAAAACGAATACGACGAAGTGAAACGCAGAGTACATGTTCCGGCGCGGGAGAAGGAAACCGACCCTTATGTTCTCGCGCCCTTTGCCCTCCGAGATGGAAGGCTCTATGCGTTTCAAGCATTATCAAAATCAAATCCCTTTTCTGATGTTATCGATTCCACTAAGGTCACTTCGCATAAATCGTGGGAAATGTGGGATGACCCTGATTGGAAGCGGGTTTATGTAAGCCTTTTGAATCGATCCCTGTATAAGTACGCCGGCACCCTTAAGATAAGGTATGACCCTGAGCACAAGCGATTTTACTTTCCAGTTCTTGAAGAAGGTAAGGAACGGAGTGTTACATACCGTCCGTTAAATAAGAAAGAACAGCCGCGAAAAGTTGCCTGGGAGCCGAAGTTTCGACACGACGGAACCGGTAAGGGGTTTTGGTACCATTTGGCTGCCGGCCTACGCTTTCATCATACCGATGATCGTCAATGGTGTTTATCAATCAGACCTGAGCGTCACTTAACAAAAGATGGAAGCCTACTCCTGGCGCCTGACAAAATAGGACGAAAAGTGACGAAACTCAAAGCCAAAATGTATAACGATAAATACATGGGCGAAATTGTCTTTTGGAGAGATTTTCTCTCGCAGGGAGAACCTAGATTTGTATTGAATTTCGGCAGCCAGCAGGCCGTAATTGGAGTGGAACTAATTCCTTTTGATGTTGAATGGATCGGTCTTGCTGGTGATGATAAACCGTTCAAAAATGAGCTATACGAGGAGGATTTGTTCACTTTGGGAGAATGGAACGACTCCATAAGTGGTGAAGAACTTGAATGGGAGGAATGGGAAGATGAAGCGATACAAGACTCATAATTCACCATCAAAAATAGCTCCTATTCAATTGCAATCCCCGAAAACCTCAGTTGTATGGCTGGAGGAACCAGAATTACTTTTTGCTGACGGCCTGACAAACACTGATCCAAAAGTTGGCATACCTCTTTATGGCCCTCGCTCTTTGCGAACGACTAGGCATAAACGTGAAATTCATGTCGGATTTATCGGAACTGGCGAATTAATTGAGAAAGCGAAAGAATTCCTGTTTGAATGCTCTGAAGGCATCGACGGAGACGAATCGGTTGCCCCATTCCCGGGCTTTATGGCTGATCGTGGATTTTATTCGGAACTGCTTTTTGACGACAAGATCTGTGAACCGATCACAAGAAACGAAAGTCGCGAAATACTGGCTATAAAGGACGAGAAAGCTCGATTTGAAAACTTTCTCGAGCTAGTGGAATCTAAATTGACGATATTGACCCAGAAAGATCACCCGCTAGACTTTATTTTTATTGTGCTCACCAAGGAACTCTATAAAGCGTGTAGAGTTGCAGATTATTTCGAGAAAGGTGTTGGCGAAGTGCATCGGGATTTTCGCCGGGCTTTCAAAGCCATTGCGATGGGGTTTCTTAAACCGACACAGATCCTTCAGGAGAGCACCATACTTGGTATATCTAATCGAGATAAACAATTAGACCACAAGGCCAAGATCGCTTGGAATCTCCTAACTGGCCTCTATTTCAAGGTTGACGGGCTCCCTTGGGGGCCGACTGGACTCGCACCAGATAGTTGTTTTATCGGTGTCAGCTTTTTTAGACCTCTCGGTAAGAAATCAACCTTGCGGACAAGTGTAGTTCAAGCATTTGATGAAAATGGGGAAGGGCTAATACTTCGTGGACACGATTTTCACTGGAACGAAGAGGAAGGTCGATCGCCTCATCTGTCCGAGGAACTTGCCATCAGGCTCATTGAAATGGTGCTGGGTCGTTACCAGCAAGAACGAGGTTCGGCTCCCAGAAGGGTTGTACTTCACAAGAGTTCACGTTTTGAAGAGGCGGAGCGAACAGGGTTCGAATCTGCACTAACAAAGGTAGATCAATATGATCTGCTTGCACTTTCACCGGCAAGTGACGTTCGATTATTAAGGGTCGGGAAATACCCGCCCCTGCGAGGAACCGCTATTACCATCGGTAAAGACTCCTACCTTTATACAAACGGTTACATTTCTGAGTTAGCTTCTTATCCGCATGGACATGTTCCGTCGCCCTTACAAATTACGGACCATATAGGAGATTCTTCATTGAAGCAACTTCTTCATGAAAGCATGGTTCTCACCAAAATGAATTGGAACTCAGCAGATTTTAATGGACTCATGCCTATTACACTTCGCTTCTCGCGTTTAGTCGGAGACATCTTGAGAGAGGTGAAAGATGGAAACGATGCCGAACCTAAGTACAAATATTATATGTAGGAATTCACGCACAACCTTTAATGCGCCCGTTATCTTACCGGTTGTCCTTATCGAGGAGGAGTTTGGCTTGCATGGCAGCGGCCTCGTCAAATTCGGTGTATTCGAAACTGGTCTGCATTTTCTTGTGGCCGGCACCGCGTTGAGCTAACTTATCAGAGTAGCCCAAGCGTCCAAGGCGAGTTACCCAATCACGGCGGAGGTCGCGTAGACGAAGATCGGGGTAGCCAGCGGCCGTTCGCACAATATCCCATGATTTCTTATAAGTTGTGTGGGGGAACACCATATTGTCGAGACGTGCGGCATTCGCCGGCGTTACATTCTTTGAATGCTCTAGGAATCGCCAAAGTTCGAGAAAAGCCTTCTTCATACGCTCGGTAATTACAGCCAAACGCTCTTCGCGTAGTTTGCCCTTGTAAGAAACCAACCTTGTGATATTGCGAAATTGTCCTCTCTCGTCAAACAAGTCACGCCATCGAATTGGTTCGTACTTAGACTTGTCTTCGCTGTAATCATTCACCGGATAAAGCTCGTTAGGTCTGGCTCCGGAGTCTCGTAGTGCAATAATAAGAGCGTAAAGACGAGGAGCAGAGGTGGTGATCAGCTTTCTAGCCTCCTTGAGGATTTTCTTTTCTTCAATATTAGTGACTGTGACTGTCCGACGATTCTCTAAGGATTTGTCGATAAACCCGTCGAAGTCAGGCACTTCTTTGATCCACCTCTTTTTCTTGGCCTTTCGGAACATCGCGCGAACCGACTCGAAATCCCGATTGACTGTTGTGATCGAGACAGACTTGAGCCGCTTCAGTTTGTATTTCCTGAAGATGGTCTCATCCATTTCGTTGATCAATTCTCGGCCAAGTTCTGCAGCGATACGATCGATCTTTAGGCGTTCAGATTCCCATGTCCTCATGCCTTCGACTTTCTTACCGTCAGAGTAAACAGGAGGGATAACGTATTCTTTCTTATACCAGTCAGCGAGTTTACGGAAAGTCATACTACGGCCTTCGATGTAACCTTGACCGCGAGCATCGCTTTCTTCTAAGATTTCACTTGCCAGTTGTTCGGCATGGGTCGGATTGAGAGCTCTTTTATAGATCTGTTTTACTTTTCCGTTTGAGTCGCGAAGTTGTACTCGGGCATAAAGATGCCCGGTCTTCTTGTCAGTCCAAACGTATCCAGCTTTTCTCCGTCCCATCTAACTATTTTCTAACTATTTCTAACTATTTTCTAACTATTTCGAGTTAGTTTAGAAAGATAGTATAAACCGAGAATAGCTTGAAAACAAAGGAATTATAGACTTAGATGGTGATTCTAGCCCGAAACAGTTTTGGTCAATAAGTGGCTTTTAACCATTGGGTCCCAGGTTCGAGTCCTGGTCGGATCACCATTCTTTAAGAGAAAAGGCGGGCCGCGTGCCGCCTTTTCTAATTTCCGATCTGTGATCCGACAATATAACTGTCCCTGGCACGAATTACCAAGTTGGGCCGGTTGACCCTTACTTTGATCTGTTTGCGTTGGCCGGGCGAGCCTTCGGTTTTAGGAATGTAGCCAATATTATATTGCCGCCGGAGTTCTTCCGCTATACCTTCAAATGCCCGCATCAGGCCGCCCGGCGTAGACTCGGGCCGAAAAACGCGTCCTCCGGTCGCCGCAGCTATCTCATCCAGGTATCGCCGCCCGAGTGCATACTCCTGTGCGGTCGTCCCGCGGGGTGTCATGATGTCGCCCAGGACCCCCGGAAACGGTGATCCGATCCGCCGACGATTATCCATGTAGGTGTTGTAGTAGATCGGAAATACGAGGGAATCGCTCTCTTCGGCATAATCGAGGGTACTGTCGTAGCTGTTCTTGCGGGACGTCGTGTCGACACCGTCCGTAAAAAGGATCACGGCTTTTCTGCCTTCGACCTTTCCGAGTTGTTTCCGCAGAGCCTCATCGACGGCGTTATAAAGTGACGTGCCGTTGCCGAAACGCGCCTTGTCAATCGCGTCGAAGATCTTTGCTCGGTCCGTCGTCGCCTTTGTACGCACGCGGATGTTTTGATCAAATTCGACCACTGCTACGCTGTCGTGTAGTTCCAGAAGCGAAACGAACGACTTTGCCGCTCGAATGATATCTTCGATCCGGTATTCGGTTGACGGGCTGACATCAATGACGAGAACGACCGTGATCGGTTTGTCGGAAACACCGAAATACGCGATCTCCTGCTCGACCCCGTCCTCAAATATCGCAAAATTTTCTTTGCCAAGGCCGGGAATATAAAGGCCGTTTCGGTCGTAAACGGAAACCGGGATGGTGACGAGATTGGTTTCGACGCGTACTACTTCATCGTCTCCGACCGTCTGCGATCGCTTTTCCGGGACATTCGCGGGGGCAGCTGGAGTTCTGCGAACTCGGCGGGGCAGCTGCACCGATTCGGAATAGCGAGCCGAATCCGGTGTCGGCGAGGCAACAGGCGAGGGCGATTGTCTGGGGTCGGAGCGTCTGCCGGATTGAGCAAACAGGGCCGTGGACAACACCAAGATCGCAAACACGCTTAAGAAGAGTTTCTGCATTTAACTACGATTGTATTTGATGCGGATAACCTTTGAAAAGGTTTGAAATATATGCTGCCCCTAATTTGCCCACAACGAGTTCACTATCGCAGTGACGCTAAATCCGAGCATAACCAACACGGTGAACCAACCGGAAACGGTCAGCCAAAGTGGATGGAGCTCGCCACCTGTCGCCATTTTGCGCGATGCAAGCAGCATCAGTGTGAGCCCGATCGGGAGAATGAAGCCATTGATCGTGCCGGCCCAGATCAACAGCTTGACCGGTTGACCAACAGTAAAAAACACGGTGGCTGAAACGGCGAGAAAACCGAGAACGAGAAATTTCTGATGGTCTATACCCTTGGCGTAGAGAGTTTTCAGAAAAGACACGGATGTGAAAGCTGCACCGACGACCGAAGTGATAGCGGCGGCCCACATTACTACGCCAAAAATACGCAGTCCAAACTCGCCTGCAGAGAACTCAAAAACGGAAGCCGCGGGATTTGTACCGCCGATCTGCAACCCCATTGAAACCGCTCCAAAAGCGGCAAGGAATAACATGATTCGTATGACGCCTGCCAGCAAAATACCGCTGACAGCGCCGCGATTCACGGTCCGGAGATTTTCTGGACCTGTGATGCCCGCGTCGATGAGGCGATGAGCACCCGCGAAGGTGATATAGCCGCCGACTGTTCCGCCGACCAGAGTTACGATCGCCTTCGCGTCTACGACATCAGGCCAAAATGTGCCTCGTATCGCCTCACCGATCGGTGGCCTCGAGACGAAAACGACATACGTTACCATCGCGATCAACAGCAGGCCGAGGGCTTTTACAAAGAGATCCATCGCACGGCCGGCGTCCTTAACAAGAAACAAAAAAGCGGCTATCGCGACGCTTATCACCGCACCGAGTTCGACCGGCAGGCCGGTCGCTGCGTTAAAGCCAAGTCCCGTGCCGGCTATGTTGCCGATATTGAAAACAAGGCCGCCGAAAGCGACCAGCACTGCGAGCAGGTAACCGCTGCCGGGAATTGTGTCATTCGCGACGTCCTGTCCCGGCTTTCCTGCGATGGTGATGATCCGCCAGATATTGAGCTGTGCAAAGATGTCAATGATGATCGAGACCAGGATCGCAAAGCCGAAACTTGCGAGAAGCCGGCCGGTGAAAACGGTAGTTTGTGTGAGAAATCCGGGGCCGACGGCAGATGTCGCCATCAGGAACGCTGCGCCGGCAAGTGCCGAGATCAGGCCCTTTTGTGGCGGCTTTTCAGAGGATATATGATCTGACCTCGATGCCATTGTCTTCAAGAAATGTGCGAATGAGCCGAGCAGTTGAAACCGCAGTAATGCCGTCGCCGTGCAGACAAATAGTCTCAGCGTCGATGACTATCTCTTCGCCATCAATTGTCTTGATAGGTTCACGCTTTGCGATCTTTAGAGCTTGCTCAGCGGCGACAGCAGCGTCGTCTATTACAGCACCTTCAATTGAACGTGAAGCGAGCCTGCCCGCCGCGCTGTAGCGGCGGTCGGCAAATGCTTCGCTGACGATACGGAGGCCTGCGTTTTTTCCTTCTGTCACCAGCATGCTTCCCGCGAGCCCGAACAGGATCAAAGAAGGGTCGACCGCATTTACCGCCTTTACGATCGCGGCCGCGGCCCCCGCGTCGTCCGCGGCCCGATTGTAGAGTGCTCCGTGCGGTTTCACATGGCTAACACACCCTTCTTGTTTCTCGGCAATATCTCTTAGCAGCGTTAATTGCTCTGCGACCAGGTCCGTTATCTCATATTGTGAGAGTGTCTGATAGGTGCGTCCGAAGTTCGCCTTATCGCGAAAACCGGGATGAGCTCCGATCGCGACCCTATTTTCAATAGCTAGCCGAACGGTGGCTGCCATTGTTGATTCGTCACCTGCGTGGCCTCCGCAGGCAATATTGGCCGACGTAACTATGCTCATTAACTCGGCGTCGTCCGGATAGCCTTCGCCGAGGTCGCAATTTAGGTCGATAGCACACATGGCTTTCACACTGAACGTATTCTACAAGCAGCACGCAGTATCTTAAGGTCGTTCTCAGTTTGAAGCAAAGTAGAATGGGCTTCGGCAATATCGACCAAGTGAAAGGCAATACGGTCACGGCATCCGAGTTGTGCCGCAAGCGGCAGATCACACGAGATGATGTGTCCAATACGCGGATATCCGCCGGAGGTCTGATGATCCGCCATCAACAAGATCGGATCACCCAGAGGAGGCAACTGAATGGTACCGAAGCTGACCGCGGAGGACAGGAATGCTGCGTTTCCCACAGTTTCGAGTTTGGGTCCTATCAGGCTGAATCCCATTAGGTCCGACCTTTCCCCGATCTCATATGTTCCACTGAGAAACGCCCGGCGGCTTTCGTTTATCAGACCGTCAAATTCAGCACCCGCAACGATCCTCACGGTAGGGAAGTGGTGGTATTGGGGAATGATGGACGGACCGGCCGCAGTGCCTACAAGTGGAGGAGCGTGCAGACCGTCACTCACATCCAGCCTGTCGCCCGCCGACAGTTTTCGTCCTTTGAATCCGCCGACAGCGGCGGCAATGTTCGTCGTCGAACTCCCAAGCCATCTCGGAACGTTAAGACCGCCAGCAACCGCCAAATAGCAGCGGTTTCCTTTGATACGTGATCTGAAAGACAGTGTGCTGCCTTCATCTGCACGATATGTTCGCCAGTTCTGTAATCCAACGCCGTCGAGGTCGGCACTGAAATCGGCTCCAGTTACGGCGAAGACAGTGTCAGTTGTGAAGCGTATCTCTGGAGTAGGGAAGTGAGCCTCAATGACCGCCGAATCTTCGTAATTGCCGACAAGGATGTTGCCGATCCTTGCAGCAAGCGGGTCCATAGCCCCCGTTGGATTGACGCCGAATCGGCGGAACCTGAAGCGGCCCAGGTCGCGAACCATCGTCAATATTCCGGGCTTTACGATCTCTATCGCCATTTGAAGTTCATAAGACCGGCACAAACTTTACGCGGTCGCCCGGCGAGAAAAGGAATGGAGCGGCCGCCTGAGGATCGAAAAGCTGAAGTTTCGTACGCCCGATTATCTGCCATCCGCCTGGAGAATCCAACGGATAGATCCCAGTCTGTTCGTCGGCGATCCCGATGCTTCCGGCAGGCACACGCTTTCGCGGAGTGTCGCGTCGCGGTACCGCAATTCGTTCATCGACCTTTCCCATGTAAGCGAATCCGGGAAGAAACCCAAGCATGAAAACACGATATTCACGCCCGGTGAAGATGCCTATGAATTCCTCCTCGCTTACTCCGAATCGGGCAGACAATGTTTGCAGATCAGGACCTGATTCGCCGCCAAATAGCGCCGGAACTTCGATCAGGGCATTGCGATCTGAAAGACTGCCGAATGCCTGAGACGACGCGGAAAGAAGCCTTTCCTGAACAAATTCACGAATGTCTGCATCTTTCCCGACCGCCGCGTGGACCGCACATGGATCGTAAAATACGGTTGCGGAGGCATAGGCAGGCGATGATTCGATAAAACCGGGAAAAGGGTTATCCGCCAGATAGCGAGATACAGCAACTGCGGTCTTATTCACGTCGCTATCGATACTGTCGCCAAATTCAATCGTCATGGCGGAATCGCCAAGGTCGTATATCTTCGGAACAGGATCGAGCATATTCATCGCGATCGTTGTTTAGGATCAAGGTATTCGCGCAGCCCGTCGCCGATGAAATTGAACGCAAGCACGGTAAGGGCTATCGCGACCCCCGGAAAGAACAGAACGTGAGGTGCGATAGTGAATATTTGACGGGCCTCGTCGATCATCGTTCCCCAACTCGGCGCAGGCGGCGGGATCCCGAGTCCCAGGAACGACAGCGTTGCCTCTGACAAAACCGCTCCCGCCAGGCCGAGAGACGACTGAACTATCAGCGGCTGGATGGCGTTCGGTAAAATATGGAAAAAAAGTATACGAAGATTTCCGGCACCGAGCGCTCGGGCGGCTGTAACATAATCGTATTCGCGTACCTTTAGCACCTGTCCTCTCATTACGCGGGCATAGCCGACCCAGCCGATGATGCAAAGTGCGGCGATCAGTTTTCCCTGTCCGGGACCGAGGAAAGCTACGATCGCGATCGCGAGAAGCAGACCGGGAAATGCGAGGAAAACATTGAAAAGATATCCTGAAAGGAATTTATCCACCCACCCGCCGAAGAAGCCTGCGATCGATCCGATCAGAATTCCGACGATCGCCGAGACGACCACAACCGAGATGCCGACCTCAAGCGAAATGCGTGCACCGTAGATAACACGCGAGAAAATATCACGGCCGAGTGCGTCCGTCCCGAACCAGTTCTCGGCAGAAGGAGAAAGCAGGCGAAGATCCAAATTCTGAACGAGAGGGTCATGCGTCGCTATATACGGGGCGAAAATCGCCGCCAAGATGAACAGCGCGGCGATGGCAAAGCCTATGTACCCAAGTCTTGTCATTTACGATAGACGAATTCGAGGATCGAGTTTTCGATAAACGAGATCGGTCAGCGTGTTGGCAAAAATGTAAGTAACGCTTATGACCAGAACGCATCCCTGCACAAGGCGGTAGTCTCGCTTGCTGATGCCCTCATCCAAGAGCAATAACCCGAGGCCCTGCCAGCTGAATATCTTTTCCGTAACGATAGCTCCCGCAAGCAATACGCCAAGCTGCAGGCCGAGAATAGTGACAACCGGTATCAATCCGTTCTTCAGCACGTGTTTTAACAGGACGACCCTTTCGCTGACGCCTTTAGCACGAGCGGTCCTGACATAATCCTCGCCAAGTTCTTCGATCACGCTTGAGCGGATCATTCGCGTCAATATGGCGGACAAAGCAGCGCCGAGTGTTACCGCGGGCAGTATTATGTCCTCCGGATAAAGGCTGCCGGTCGGCGAAAACCAGCCAAGTTTAACCGCAAAGATGTAGACCAGAAACGGCCCGACAACAAAGGTGGGAACGGATATGCCTAACAGAGCAATTACGGAGGCGGCGTTGTCGATCAGGGAATTCTTATTCGCACCGGCGAGCACCCCCAGCGGCAAAGCGATCCCGATGGCGACAAGAAGCGCCGCGACAGCCAGCTTTATGGTCGCCGGATATCTTTCAAGTATCATGTCCAGAACGGGCCGATCCGTTCTGAATGACCGCCCAAGGTCACCGCGAAGCAAGCCTGAAAAATAGTCGTAATAACGGTTCTCCGTGCCGTGCCATTCGAAGCCGGTTTCGCCGTCAAAACTGAAAAAGAACGCCGGCTTGTCGAGCCCGTGCTTCTGCCGGAAGTTGTTCAATTGTTCGACAGTTGCGGTCTCGCCGAGAATTACGTTCGCGGGATCGCCGGGAACGAACTCGATGAGCAGGGTAACCAGCGACACCACGGTCCATATGACCAGAAGCATCAGGCCCAATCGGCCGACAATATTCAGGATGCGGTGTCTCATCAAGGGCAGAAGATCGGCAAAACGCTATTATAGCCTACGATGCGTGATCACAAAGCTGACGGCTTGATGCCGATGTGGATAGCGGCGATGCCGCCCGACAGATCGGTGTAGGAAACTTGCTCAAATCCAACGCTGCGGATCATTTCGGCCAGCCCCGCCTGATCCGGGAATTTACCGACCGAATCAGGCAAATACTCGTAGGCTGAGCGTGAGCCGCTGACCGTACCGCCGATCCGAGGCAGAACTTTCGTGAAATACAGGTCAAATAGTGCCGCAAGCCCGGGCACCCGCGGCTTGGAAAACTCCAGAATTGCAAGCGTACCGCCGGGCCGCAGAATACGGAAAAATTCTTGCAGTGCCGTAGTCTTGTTTGCGACATTTCGAAGCCCGAATGCAATGGTGACCCCGTCAAAATGTGCGTCAGCGAAGCCCAACGCCATTGCATCGGCTTCAATATAATCTATATCGTCGCCGCTTTTCCTTTTGGCGATCTCAAGCATAGGGCGGCAAAAATCCGTGCCGATTATTGTTGCTTGCGATCCGCGGTCGAGTTCTATTGCGACGTCACCCGTCCCGCAGGCGACATCCAGCACTCTTGCTTCGGGTAAAGCCAAAATTCCTTCGATCCGCTTTTTCAGCTTGCGTCGCCAACGCTTATCGATATTGAGAGACAAGACATGATTAAGAAGATCATATCTGTCTGCGATGCCCGAAAACATATTCCGGACAGCGGATGCAAATTCCTGCTCGCGGGGATCGTCGGTGGTTTTAGCCATTTATTTTGGCGTCTCGGCGGGCAGCATTACGAGCGAGACCATGGGCGATCTGCTGATCTTTTCCGCAAACGCCTTAACGTCGGCCAGGTTTATCGAATCGAAAGATCGTGCATCGTTTTCAGCTGAGGTCAGTTTGTAGGTGTCTGCATCGAGCCAAAACTCTTCAGAAGGACGGACTCTCCATACGTCCGCGGCCTTTCGTCGTGCGGCTGTGAATTCTGCGGCATCGATAGGTTCAGAGATCGCGGAATTTACTGCCTCCTTGAACATTGACGTGTTTTCGGGCCCACCGAACGCGGCGGCCGAAAAGCGGATCATTAAATATCCGGGAAGCGTAAGCGAAACGTTCGATACCCTAACGTCGGCACTATTTGACGCGGCCTTTCGAACTAGGCGTTCCTGCATGATCTGAGCGAATACCTCTGCGGAGGGAAATTCTTTGTCCGATCGAGCTACACCGCGCATGGCGAAACGAACTTCCGGTTCGCCGACCGCAGGAGAGGACAAAGCGGCCATTTCCGCCGGAGGATCTTCGGGCCTCTTAAATGTTGAGGGAACCTTTCTGTCCGATTTCAGCCAGCCGCCGAAATAACGCTTAGCAGCACGCGTCGCAAGTGCCCGGTCAAATCTGCCGGAAATAACGACGGACGTATTGTCCGCGGTCAAAAACCTCTTTCGGGCTTCGATGATATCCGCAAAAGTGATCCTGCTTAGCGACTCCTTTGTGCCTGCCGTCGGCCGGCCATAGGGAAAAGTTCCAAAAAGCCTTTCCTTTGCTGCCTCATCCGCCATCGATGCGTTATCAAGTTTGTTCCGTTCGTGGAAGAGGTTGAGGTCTGCCTTTAAACGGTCTGTCGTTTCTTTGTCGATGGTCGGCGACGAAACTGCGGTGGCAAGCGTTTCAAGCATCGTCAAGAACTCTTCAGGCTTTGAGGAAGCGGTTATCTGAATGAAATCGTAGCCGCATAGGACATTGAGGCTTCCTTCCAGATCCTCCTCAAAGAACTCGCCAGCAGCAGGATTGGGGAAAAGATTCTGAGAAAGCAGCCTCATTACACCTTCTTTCCCCTGTGGATCGAAAGCGGAACCGGAATGGACGCGTATGCGTACCCATACTTTGTCGGCTTTAGCGTCAGGGTGCGTTATGAGCCTGGTTCCGTTAAGCAGGGTTTCCCGCCGCGGTGTCAACATAGCCGGCTGAGAGAATATCGCGGGTGCGGCCAGTGAGATGAGCAGCAGCAGAACGATAGCGATCAGCACGACTTTTACCATGAGGTCCTTTTTTTTCATTCGTTGGATTTACTCCGTAAATACGTATCGTTCAATTAGTTGCCTCAGGGCCAAATGTCGTTGCCGTGCGGGCGCAGAGCCAAACAAAAATATTAGATCGATGTGGGCATCGCGTCAAACTATACCCGCATCTGAGAGGTTAGTGCAGGCAAGAGTACTGCGGTCGGGCTGTTGGGAAATTGAAAAACGCTTAAACTTCTGAAGCAAAAGCGGTATAATTGTTTAATCAATGGTCGCAAAGGTAACTCTTGCGTCTGTGGAGTGGCTGAAAATGGGAAAGATTGTAAAGTTTTGTAACCCCTGTGAGGAAAGTTTCGCCGAAAAGTTCGCGTTTTGTCCGAACTGCGGTGCAGGTTTGCAGGCCTTTGAGATGAACCCGGTGGCCGCACAAGAGGCGGAAACGCCTGCCCCACCCGCCACGCCGGAGGTTCCGGAAACGGTCCCGGCAGGCTCGGCAGCCGAGGAGATCTCTGTTGCCGCCGAGACCTTTGATGATGAATCGGCAGCAAAAGAAGAAGAATTGATGGCGGCCGCATTCGCTTCGGAAGAAGATGAAGCGGTTCTCGAAGATCTTGATAATGTTCATGAATCCCCGGTAACTTTCGACTCCGAGGACGTCTTTGCGGCCAATGACGAAATTCAAGAGATAGAAGTTGAAGGGCCATCCGACGTCGAAAACGTTGCAGAATCACCGATCCCCGAATTTGTTGACAGTCCGATCGACTATCCGACATTCGAGGATGAAAGGCATTCAGACAATAGTACGGTACTTGCCTCAAATGACGTTTTTCATGTAACGGTGATCGAGGACAAGAACACAGGCCAACGCAACTCGCTGATGATGGGTGCGTTCATGCTGGTTACGTTCACCGTGATCTCCGGCCTCGTCTATAACATTTTTAGCAAGGATCTCGAGGTTGGCTCGATCAATGACGATATCTTTAACGCGGTTTTGGTAGAAGATGTGCCCATGACCGTTGAGGAAGAGCAGCAGAAGCTTAGAGATAAGAAGGATGCCGGCGGCGGCGGCGGCGGCGGACGCGACGAAAAGGAAGAAACGACCCGAGGTGACCTCGCTGACCAGTCGCCCAATCCGACAAGGCCTCCGGACGCAAAGGTTTTCCGCAGTGATAACTTTGAGCTCAAAATGCCTCCTCCGCAGACGGAAGGCAACAGAACATTCGAAAAGAAATATGACCGCTGGGGTGACCCGAACGGCCGGTTTGAGAGTTTCTCCAACGGAACAGGCACAGGCGGCGGACAAGGCTCGGGCACCGGAACAGGACAGGGAAGCGGCCGCGGAACTGGAACGGGTTCGGGGGACGGTTCCGGCAGCGGCAGCGGGCTCGGTTCAGGAAACGGCAGCGGAACCGGCCGAGGTAACCAAGGCGATGACGATGGTCCACCGCCGCGTCCCGTAGGCGTTACTCAGCCATTGAAGATATTGTCGAAGCCGCGTCCCGGATACACTGACGCTGCTCGCCAGAACAACGTTCAGGGCACCGTGATCCTTCGTGTTACGTTCTTGGGGTCGGGACAGGTAGGCAGTATCAGCGCGGTCAAAGGTTTGCCGTATGGCCTTACCGAACAAGCTATCGCCGCCGCAAGACGTATGACCTTTGAACCGGCAAAACGGGATGGCATTGGCCAATCCGTAACTCGACAGGTCGAGTACACTTTCTCGATCTATTGATCTCCTGAAATTTCGAAATTTGAAAAGGCTGCCCGATAAGGTAGCCTTTTTTCATATGAAAACTACGGTTTGTGACGAGGGTATGTCAAATCGCTTTCTGCAACGCATATTCTTACAGGCTAATACATCGTCGATCCTAACCATGTAATCACGCGATTTTTCAATGCGGCTGCGGTCCTCGCGGTTCATATTCCTGGGCAGGTTTCTCTTTTTTGTTCGCCGCAGCCATCTGACGTCGTATTCATTCGACTCGCGGCAATGCGGACAAGAGAATGCCGCTCGCTTGTTCTCCTGTTTCTCGTCGAATATGTCGCGTTCTTGCAGCATTATATTAGCTCCCAAAGGTAGTTGAATGAAAAGATGCCTGTATCGTGGCCGTCGGAAAAATGAAAATTCAGTGCGTATCGGCCGACCATAGAGATCGAGTTGAAATTGATATCGTCCGGTATCGAACTTTCGTCAAGCATCTTCTCGCCCGTCCATTCATTGACACATCCCGCGCACGGGCAAGACCGCCGAAGCCGCGGCGCCGCATAACGCGTCTCACGCCCGTCCGACCATTCAATCGATATCTCGGATTCGTTTTCTTCGATTATTTTAACGGGTTCGATCATCTTCCAAATGACGCGGCGCTTTCGGCGAGTTGCTGAGTTTCAAGCGGAAATACTTTTCTGTAAGCGACGGCCGTCGCTGCCATTATCAGCGGCAAAACGAGATAAATGCCGACACACAGCATCAAATAGCCGAGTATCGATAAGCCGAATGCCACCGCTATCAATCCCGTGATGCCGCCTAAATTTTGCCAGCTAGCACGCGAGCTAAGCCGCATAGCCTGCATTGCAGACATTTTGCGTTCTGCGATCAGCGGATACGCAAAGATCAGCAGCGAGTGAAGTCCGACCATGATGATGCCAAGCACGAGTTCCACCGCGATCAAGATACCAAGGAAAACCAAAAGTTCTTCCTGGCTCATTCGCTCGCCGGCAAGTGCCATTACTACCATTGGAATGTAGATCCCCAACAGCATCACGAAAAAGGGGCCAACAATAATTATCGTCAGTAATAGGCTCGGCAGAAACCGGTCAAAGCCCCTAAAGAGCAGTTGCAGGTCGGCTTTGCCGCCGTCGATCTTAGCAAGCAGAGCCATATAAATGCCGCACATCATCGGCCCGATAAGTACTATGGGAATAAGGCTAGCTACGACCATGCCCAGCAGCGTTATCGCGAAGATCAGCCAGTATTCATCTTTGATCAACTGCCAGGTTTCCTTGAACAGCTCGATCGGCCGAATGACCCCTACCCGAAATTGCTCCTGTTCGAAATTCATATCTTGTAGATATTGCGCAGATAGTCGAAAACCATTCTGTCGCTTGAGAACTGCGGCGTCAGCGTGTCGATGGAATTACGCATCATTTGGATCCATTCGGTGGGCAGACCCTGTTCGTTTCTATCATAAAACGCCGGGATCACCTTGTTTTCGAGCACATTATAGAACGATTCGGCATCGAGACGGTCCATCTCATCATCTGTGAGGTCTTTTTCCAGATCGCCGACCGCAAAGCCGTTCTGGCCGTTGTAGCCTTCGACCCACCAGCCGTCGAGTATCGACATATTCAGCACGCCGTTCATCGCAGCCTTCATTCCGCTGGTGCCGCTGGCCTCCATAGGACGACGCGGAAGATTGAGCCATACATCGACACCATGAACCAAATACCGTGCTACTTCCTGATCGTAATCCTCGACAAACACCGCTCGCCGCTGCCAGCCGGAATCATGATTTATGCTCATCAGCTCCTGCAGGATCGTCTTCGCTGTGTTGTCCTGCGGATGAGCCTTGCCGGCAAAAACGAATTGCACCGGACGCTGCTCATTATCAACAAGCCGCAGCAGGCGGTCGATATCCGAGAATATCAGGCTCCATCGTTTGTACGCGGCAACGCGGCGTGCAAAACCGATGGTCAATGCGTTGGGATCAAGCAAGCTCGATGTATCGCGATGTTCGTTGATGGTGTGGGTCGAGCCGGTCGCCGACGAACGTGTCCGCTCGCGCAGAAATGTCACTAACAGATGCTTTAGACGGCAATGAGCGTCCCATAGTGCGGCATCATTACCGCAAACTCGCAATACGTCCTGTATTAGCGGTGCGATCCACGTCGGCGGATGAACGCCGTTCGTAACATGAGTGATCGGGACGTCGTTCTCAGAGTCGAGATTCGGGAACATCCTCTTCCATAGCCCGCGTGAGACCTCGCCGTGTTTTTCGCTTACACCGTTCGACGACCGGCACATACGGATCGCAAGCGGCGTCATGCCAAAAAACTCCGTGTCGTCGGTCAGGTCCGAGCGTCCGAGAGCAAGAAACTCGCTGTCGCTTAGCTTCAGTGCCGCTATGAACTCATCGCTGAAACACTCTCGAAGCAGCTTGGGATCGAACATATCGTTGCCCGCGGCGACCGGCGTGTGTGTGGTAAATACGCACATTTCGCGTACGTTTTCCACCGCGTCGGCAAAGCCTGCGTCGGGCTTCCTTTCAAGGTATTCGCGTGCCAATTCGAGCGTCGAGAAGGCTGCGTGGCCTTCGTTGAGATGATAAACCTCCGGCGAGATCCCGAGTTTTCTCAGCAGCCTTACGCCGCCGATACCGAGCAGCTTTTCCTGAACGATACGCGTCTCGGTATCGCCGCCATAAAGGTGTCCGGTGATCAGGCGATCATCTTCGCTGTTCTGCGGCATATTCGAATCCAGCAGATAAAGCTGTATACGTCCGACATTTGCTAGCCACGCTCTCGCTGTGACTTCGCGTCCGCGAATATGCACACAAACAGTTATCGGCGAGCCTTCGCCGTCAACGACCGGCGTTAAGGCAAGATCGCTTTCAAAAAGATCGTTGTAAGTTTCGTTCTGCCAGCCGTCGTGGCCGATGCGTTGCCGAAAATAGCCGTAACGATAGAACAAACCGATAGCTACCAGCGGCGTCTTCAGGTCACTCGCAGACTTTAAATGATCGCCGGCCAAAATGCCGAGCCCGCCTGAATAATTCGGCAGCGAATGATGCACGCCGTATTCCGCACAAAAATATGCAATTCGGTGATCATGCGCGCAGGTCAGGTATTCGTTGAATGTACGGCTTGCGTCCGAGAGACGTAGCAAATAAACGGGATCTGCGGCACGCCGCTGTAGTTCAAATTCACCGATCCGCCGCAGCAGAGCACGCGGATTCTGTTCGCATTCGTCCCACATAACCGTGTCGAGATCACGAAAAAGCGACGTCGCGTCGGGTTGCCAAGACCACCAAAAATTCCGCGATAGAGCTTCGAGATCGGCGAGCTCCGGCGGCAAAGTTCGGTTCAATTCAAAATCCTTTCTAAATACCGGCGAGGGTTGGGCTTGTGTTGAGATGTCTGTCGAGGCCTCCGTCATTATTTCGAGTGGTTACTAAGCGAATATAAACGAACGGGCGACGAGTCGCAAATAGGTTTCGTGTCCGCTATAATTTGGACTTTTATGAAACTCGATATCATCCCAGTTAAATGGTCCGACGAAGGCGTTTTGATGCTTGATCAGCGGCTGCTGCCAACAGAAGAGGTTTGGCTCACCTTGCGCACTTATAACGAAGTTGCGGCAGGCATCAAAGACATGGTCGTCCGCGGTGCGCCCGCTATCGGCGTTTCCGCGGCGTATGGCGTGGCACTTGCGGCAAAGACATTCGTCGGTACTGACATTGCCGACCTTGAAGACGAGATCGAATTCGCAAGTGACGTTATAGGCAAAACGCGGCCGACCGCAGTGAATTTATTCTGGGCGATCGACCGGATGAAACGCATGTTCCTCGCTGCGAAGGACGCAGGGAAGTCGGTCATCGAGATCAAGCAGATCCTCATCAACGAATCAAAGGCCATCCACGATGAAGACATCGAGGCCCAACGCCTTATCGCGCAATTCGGCGGCGAGCTGCTGAATGATAACGACACGATCCTCACGCATTGCAATGCGGGAGCACTGGCGACAGGCGGCGTTTGGGGTACGGCTTTGGGAGTGATCCGCGGAGCTGTCGATCAGGGGAAAAATGTGTCGGTCTATGCCGACGAGACGCGGCCTTATCTGCAGGGGGCACGCCTGACCGCGTGGGAACTTATGCAGGACGACATTCCCGTTACGCTCATCACCGACAACATGTCGGGCCATGTGATGAAACGCGGCGACATTCACGCCGTCGTGGTCGGCTCCGATCGCATCGCGGCGAATGGAGATGTCGCTAACAAGATCGGTACGTATATGGTCGCGGTGCTCGCAAAACGCCACGGTATTCCGTTTTACGTCGCGGCGCCGCTCTCGACCGTCGATATGAACTGCCCGACCGGCGACGACATCCCTATCGAAGAACGCGACCGCACCGAGGTCACACACGTCAAAGACATCCAACTCGCCCCCGAAGGCGTCGGCATCACGAACTACGCATTCGACGTCACCCCAAACGACCTCGTCACCGCCATCATCACCGAAAAAGGCGTCGCCCGAGCTCCTTATACGGAGAGTTTGAAGAAGCAATTTGAGAGTTGATCAGCGGCCTGACAGGTCTTCGATTTTCCACGCCGAGTTCTTGAAATAGTAAACGCGCCGGTCGGGTTGGAGGCCTTCGACGGCGGGTTCGTCGATGGAGATTCCGTAGCTGCCGCGGCAGAGGGGTTCGCGCCAGTCGCGGCCGCGGCGTAGGAATGACAATATGCTTTCCTGATCGCGGCCCATTACGAAAACCATCGGCACGGCCTCGTCGATGGGGAAGTCGTTGAACCACGTATCGCCCGCACACCACGACGCCAGTGCCGTAATGCTCAGAGTGACGCCTTTAGGGGTTCGATCTCTTACAGCATTTATCAGCTTCCGATAGAACTCACGCTCGCTCACCGCCGCGTCGAAATCGATCTGAACGCCGCGGATGTTCGGCATTTCGGCGGTCTTTGCGATCAGTCCCGTGAAGCGGCTGAGCATCTCGTCATCGAATGTCGGGCGTTTTGGCTGCTCCTTGTTAGTTTCGACGCGGGTAACAGCGATCAGGTATGTGCCGTCGGGCACCGAAAACGGCTGTCGGCGAGGCTTTTGAATGACGCGGTCGTTCTCGAGGAATATTGTCTGAGCGAGGAAGGCGACGCCGAATTCCTTGGGATCGATAAAGTTCAGATCTTCGGCTCGTTCCCACGCCCACAATATCTTTCGCGGCATCTCCGCATCGAGCGCGGGGTTTACCACGTTGGCCGGCCGGCTGCAGTTGGCCAAAATGAACGCAACAAGAATGCCTATGACAGCGATGCCCGAACTTTGCCTCATTTTCATTGAGAGTATAGCAAAGGAGTCCTTGCGGAAGGTCGCTAGGTCGTCTTTCCTACATATGTCTGATATACTTCGAATAAAATGAATGGTCATTCATTTTGACCTTCCTGGCCGCCCGCCGATGCAGGCGGTTTAGACAAGACAATCCCGCCAGCTCACGCAGGCGGTTCTGAAAGAAAAGTTATGAGCGAACGCGAACAAGTACCAATGGATGTTGTGTTTGTCGGCGCCGGGCCGGCAAATCTGGCGGCGGCTTTGCATCTGAAGGCCGAGATCAAACGCCACGACAAGATGGTCGAGAGCGGCTTCAAGCACGGCCGCAAGATCGGCGACCTCGAGATCGCGATCGTCGAAAAAGGCTCGTTCGTCGGAGCACACATTTTGTCGGGGGCAGTTATGGATCCAAAGGCGATCCGTGAACTGATGCCGGATTTCATAAACGAAGGCTGTCCTGTGGACAGCGTCGTCACCGAAGATGCATTTTGGTATCTGACCGAAAAAGGCGGTATAAACGCCCCGATAATCCCGCCGCCGCTCAAGAACAAAGGAAAATACATTGTTTCGCTTTCAAAGATATGCGAGTGGCTCGGCGAAAAATGCGAAGAGCAGGGAATTAACATCTTTCCCGAATTTCCCGCGGCCGAACTTCTTTATGCCGAGAATGACGCGGTCATCGGCGTTCGCACGGGAGATAAGGGTATCGACAAAGAAGGCCACAAGAAGCCGAATTACGAGCCCGGCGTCGATCTGCTGGCAAAAGTCACCGTTCTCGGCGAAGGCTCACGCGGAAGCCTGGCGAAGCAATTGATGGCACGGCTCGGTCTGATGGAAGGCAAAGAGCCACAGGTCTTTTCGCTCGGCGTGAAAGAGCTTTGGGAAGTGCCGGAGGGCAATTTTCCCGAAGGCAAGGTCGTGCATACGCTCGGATTTCCCTCTGATACGAGGACATACGGCGGCGGTTGGATCTACGGCATGAAGAATAACGTTGTGTCGATCGGCTACGTGACCGGCCTTGATTACGAGGACCCGATGATCGATCCGCACGCCGAGTTCCAAAAATTCAAGACCAATCCGAAGGTCGTCGAGGTGCTCAAAGGCGGCAAGATGATCAAATACGGGGCCAAAACCATAAACGCCGGCGGCTATTGGACGATGCCGAAACTCTACGCAGACGGTGTTTTGATCGTGGGTGATTCCGCATCGATGCTCAACGGTCAACGCATCAAGGGCATCCATACCGCAATGAAGTCCGGCATGCTGGCTGCTGAGACAATTGTCGGTGCTTTCGAGCATGAGGATTTTAGCGAGAAAACGCTTAAGCATTACGACGAAAAAGTGAACCTTTCGTGGATCTACGATGAGCTTCATCCGGTTCGCAATTTCCATGGAGCATTCCAAAAGGGGCGTTGGTCGGCTCTGATAAACACCGGCCTTCAATATGCCACGAGAGGATTGGCATGGGGCTTTATGCCTCACGAACACCACGTTGCCGGTCACGAACGAATGGAAAAGCTAAATGGGAATGCACGTCCGGCGGGCTACGGTCCCAACGATCACCATACTGACGAAAGGTACTCAAACATACCCTTTGACAAGGAATTGACCTTTGACAAGGTGACCAATGTCTTTTACGGAGCGGTTGCCCATGACGAGGACCAACCCGCTCACCTCCACGTATTGGATCCTGAAATTTGTGCAACAAAGTGTGCAGAAGAATTTGGTAATCCTTGTCAACGTTTCTGCCCTGCCGCCGTTTATGAGATGGAAGACAACGCAGCGACCGGCCGCAAGGAACTGAAGATCAACTTTTCAAACTGCGTTCATTGCAAAACATGCGACATCGCCGACCCATATCAGATAATCAATTGGGTGACGCCGGAAGGCGGCGGCGGGCCGAATTACAAGGGAATGTAGTTCGGCATGGGCATAAGGGAACCGATCAGAATAGCCAGCCGCGACAATCAAAGGCTCGTCAGGATCAGGAAGATCCTAGCGGCGAAACTGCCCGACTCGATCCTCATTGAGGGCAGGCGCTTGGTCGAGGAGGCGATAAAGAATCGATTAGAAATTGAAGAGGTCTATGTTTCTGATGCATTCGCGGCGGGCAGGCCCGAGATCTTGGATACTATAGATTCGCCCGCTTATCTGTTGTCTGAAAAGCTTTTTGCGTCCATTTCTGATACTAAGAAGCCCCAGGGCATCATTGCGATCTCAAAACGGCCGGCGTCGATGGTCAGGCTGGAGCATCTATTTGACTCGATCGGCGGCACTGAGCTTGTTTTGATGTTGGAGAACGTCAGAGACCCCGCAAATGTGGGATCAGTTTTGCGTGCTGCCAAGGCCGCAGGGGTCTCGGCGGTTCTGCTGACCGAGACCTCAGCCGATCCCTTTTCGCCGAAGGCTTTGCGAGCGTCAATGGGGGCGGCTTTTGGAATACCGATCTACCCAAACCTTGCGATCGGCGATGTGATGAAGGCCGCCAAAGTAAAAGGCTACAGGGCTGCTGCTGCCGCCGGCAAAGGAAACACCTACCACTGGGATGTTGATTGGTCTGTCCCGACACTCTTGATGTTGGGGTCGGAAGGTGACGGCCTTTCCAGGGCGGCACTCGACGATGCTGACATTACTGTCACAATACCGATGCAAAACGATGTCGAAAGCCTGAATCTCGCAGTATCGTGCGGCGTGATAGTGTTTGAGGCCTTTCGACAAAAACACGCTGCTAAGGCTTAGGCAGAGACAATTCACGCCGGAGTATTTCATTAGCGCTGGGGGAATCAGTTATTGCGATGCCAAGCGATATCTCTTTTTCCAGAGTTGTCCGATTTGCGGGGCCGACCTCCGAGACGGCTTTCTTTGCCTCTTGAAACGCGGAACGTGCTCCGAGGAAATCGCCCGTAAGCAAACGGGCACGGCCGATAAGATAATGATCCTCAGCATCACCCGGCGGCGGCAGTTCGCGCAAAAAAGCGGCTGGATCAGCATCGACGTTGCGGCGATTCTTTTCGAAGGACGTGAGAGGGATGTTGTCGCTCGTCATCTGCGGAAGATCCAAGACCGGTGGAGTTTGGTGTTCTTCGCGTGTCCCCAGCACAAACGCCCCAACTCCGACAGCAGCCCCCAAAACCAATAATCCGATGGTCTTTATAAGCGGTAGAAATATTGACGAGCCGCCCACCTCACTTGGCTGTTCGAATGAACTGAAAATGCTCTCGCCGTTTGTTGCCCCGTTTGTTGCCGCGGCATCGGCGATAGGCTGTTTTTCGACACCGTCCTCAAAGCTTATCTCGATAGAAGAGTTCACCGAGTTTTCAAGGGCGTGAATCTCCAGAAGGTCATCATCTAAAGCCCTTGCATTCCCAGTATCAGCGGCCGAAGTGTCATTTACAGCAGCTAACGTCACAACTACAGCCGTCAGATTGTCTCGTGCTCCGCGCTCATAACATAACGATCTCAGATAGCTGCAAATGTCATCAGGCGATGAGTTAAATGTCAGGGCTTCTCGTATCTCAGCTTCGTCAACATGAGCGGTAATTCCATCGGTGCAAAGCAGCAGAGCCCTGCAGTGCGATACAGGGATATTCTTCAGTTCAATTTCTACTTCGCCGTCGGCTCCAAGGGCGCGGTTGATAATATTCTTGCCGGGGTGCGATCCCGCTTCGAAAGTGGTCATCCTGCCCGCTCGAACCTCATCGTTGACAAAAGAATGGTCTTCGGTTTCCCGGTGGAGGACATTGTCGTGATCTATTCTGTAAACGCGGGAGTCGCCAACGTGGGCTATCGTGATCTCATCTTGGCCGATGTAAGCGACAGCGATCGTGGTTGCCATTCGCTCGAGTTGAGGAATATCCGACGATAGCTGATATATCGCCGAATTCGCCCGCTCTATCGCCGCCGACATTGTGGAAAGCGGATCGACATCTGTCTTGGCGTTCGAGAATGCCTCCGCAAGTATCTCGACAGCCATCTGTGACGCGACCTCGCCCGCTTCGGCTCCGCCGACCCCGTCGGCAACTGCAAAAATGCCAAGCTCTTGGATCTCAAGCAGTGAATCCTCGTTTATAGGACGGGCCTCATTTAGTCCTCGGTCGGAAACGGATGCTGAAATAAAATGATGCATACAGTTAGAATGCGTAGAATGTGAATCGCAGTAAAAGTAATAGACGCAGCCTTTTACGAGCTATAACCTAAGAGAATACCTCAAGTGCGTTTCTTTCCTGGTCGATTGCATTTCGATGCGAGAACGCGAGCAACATGCCCAGCATGGCAAAACTCGTGATCAATGAAAAGCCGCCATGGCTGACGAACGGCAGCGTAATGCCGGTCATCGGCAACGCTCGTGTGATGCCGCCGACGTTCACCAATGCCTGGAACCCAATAAAGGCAGTTAGCCCGATAGTGCAGAGCTTGCTGAACATATCTCTGGAGGCCAATGCGATCCTGAGACCCGAAATAACAAAAACGACCAGTATTAGTATCACGATCGCTCCGCCAAAAATTCCAAGCTCCTCGGCGACTGCAGCAAAAATATAATCAGAGTCTGCAACAGGTATCAATTCCGGATAGCCTAATCCTAATCCGCGTCCCGTCATTCCTCCGGACGATATCCCGAATGTCGCTTGAGCGGGCTGAAAAGCAAGCATATCAAACCATGCATCTACATTTATGCTTTCCCGCAAAGACGGATCGGATTCGAGCAATGCTGCGATGTTCGCGTCCTTTTCGACCAACCGTTTGACATAACTGTCATGATCCGCCTTCCACCAAGCGGTTTCCGGATCCGGAGGATTGAATCCATCAAGCCAAAGATGGAATCTCTGCTGTATACGGTCGGGCAAAATGGTCTTGATAGGGGACGCCAAAGTTGGAAGAAGGGGAATATTTGCCTGAGTGTTTTTGGGCAGTGCCCCAACGACCAAAATCGAAATGACGAGCAAAAGGGTGCCGACCAACACCGTTCGCTGGGGCAGCCCGCGAACAGAGATCATATACAGCGTCACGTAAACCGACGAGAACACCATCATTTGCCCGAAGTCCTTCAGAATGAAGAACGGGAAAAACGGAAGCATCCCCATGAATATCAAAGGCATTGCATCGCGTGCCCGGGGCAAACCCCAATAAGTGCGGGACAGGTCCTTGTACAGCACCGCCAGTATCGCTGCGAATCCCAACAAAAACGGTACTTTGGCCAATTCCCAAGGCGTCAAATTGCCCGCAAACTTGCCGGCACTCGAATACAGAGCCGCTCCGAAGAGAGGCAAAAGCGTGATCAAAACGATCAGGAAGCCATTCTGTTTAAGCCGTTCAACCACATTGTCCCGCATCAACAGCAAAAGTGCGGCAATAAGAGCCAATATCGCGAGCAGCGGATTTATGGTGCGTCCGGATACAAGAGTTTCAGTGAAGGTCTCGTTTGTCGGTTTCGGAGTTTCTTCGGACAGATCCGCGGGTTCAGGAGGCGTCGGCGGCAGGCCGATGAACAGCTTTTTTTCCGCCGAATAGTTTTCTTTTATATATCGAAGCTGCAGAGCCTTAAGCTTCATCTGCCTGGCTTCAGCCTTGTCACGGCGCGATGTATATTCAGGATCGCTGAACAGCCGATATTGAATCGTGAGCCCAACAGAAAAGAGAAGGGCGACCGCGGTATAAGCGGTCCACGAACACTTCAATTTGAACAACCGTTTCAGGAGTATCGGCAAGAATGCAAGAAATAGGATAAGTAATACGTTTCTAACGGCCGCTGATCGTGATGTTTCATAGCCGCGCAAAAGTGCTCCGTAGAAAATGGAGTAGTGAGCAAGCCCCGCAACGGCGGCCGCCAATATGATGATCAGAAAATGTGGAAAATAACGGTCTTTCATCAACTTCTGCGTCTATTTGGCGGCTGAGCCGGTGACGGCCTGCGTGGCATATAATTTTCGCCCAATAGTCCCAATTCCCGGGCTTTTAGAATTATGTTCGCAGCTATCGGTGCTGCGGTGCGAGAACCGTAGCCGCCATCTTCCACAACTACGGCGATAGCCAAACGCGGCCGCTCGATAGGGGCAATTGAAATGAACCAACTGTCCTTTCTTTCATATGTCGCCTGAACTTTATACTCTTCCCATTCGCCCGATCCACTGCGACGGCGCCTCGTTTCAATGACGGGCTGGCCCTTTTGATCGTATTGCGGAGCGAGCTTCTCAGCGGTTCCGGTCTTGCCGCCCGTCCTTATACCTGTTCCGGCCAGCTTTGCGGCGATCACGGCGCCGGTTCCGCCGGGCTCTTCTGTAACGGTGGACATTATTGCCCGCACTCTGGCTGCCTGCTGCGGATTAAGCGGCTGACTGAACATTTCTGGCGGACGGTCGGCTTCTATCCTGGTCTTCATCAGTTTACCTTCGACGTTGCCGGTAACTGCCGCTATCATCGCCATCTGGAACGGTGTCATCTGCCCTGCATAACCTTGTCCGATCCCTTCGAGCCCAATGTCGTAAAGGCTAAGGTCCTTTCCCACGACGATCGTTGATCTTCGCGGTGATATGGAGTTGGCGATCGCCGGCTTGCTGACGTTCCAGATCTCCGGAAAAAAGCTTGGGATCAGCGCCTGCTCAGGTTGATCCACGGGGTTCATACCTAAAACCTCAGCGGTCTCTCTTAGCCTTTCGCGTCCGAGAGAGATGGCGAGCTGCGCAAAATACTGGTTGCTTGAGACCTTGAAGGCCAGCGTGATGTCCTTTTCAGCACAGCCGCCGGCACAGGCTCCTCCAACAGAGCCATCCGCGGCCAATTTTTGTGAGGCATCAACGATCGGGCGAGAGCCTCGAGAGGGTCGAAACCCATCAGCAAAGCTCGAAAAGACCGCGTTTTCACGTCCGGCCCGAAATGCCGAGATCATCGTAAAGGCCTTGAAGGTAGAGCCCGGAACATAGAACTCTCTTGTCGAACGGTCGAGAAGCGGTTTGTCCCGTTTGTCTGCCTCAAGGCGCAGAAAATCGTCCAATGACTGAGCCTCAGAGAGTTTGTATGACGGGCTCGAGTACATTGCTATCAGGTCGCCATTCTGAGGGTCTAAGACGACTATAGAACCTTTCCTGCCCTCAAGCTGTGACGCAATGTATGCTTGGAGGTTCTTATCAATGGTGGTCCGCACATCACGTTCCTCATCGGCCGTGCGTTTGATCATTGTCAGGACGTCCAGTGACTCGGGAAACTTCTCTGTTCTCCCTGAATAAAGGGCACGTTCAAGCCCCGGAGTACCGCGCTCTGTCCCGAAGAGATGCGACAGTTCTTGATCGAGGGAAAATGTCCTTACTATATTTCCGTCCCTGTCCAGCTTGAAATACGCAAGCGCATTATCAAGCTTGCCGGATCTATCCAACGTCCAACCTCGCAACGTTGCAGCGGAAGTTCTGCGGTTTCTCAGATCCTTATAAGAAAGTGATTGAAACCTTTCATTATAGGACTCGGCGAAATAGACCCAATAAAGTTGTGAAAGGAAAACTGATAAAGAAAGCAAAACAAATACCGCTGCCCAGGACCAAAGGCTGCGGTTCGCTATGGAGCGAGATAGGCCGCGAACGACCGATGGCAAAAGGTTGGCCTCAGGTTTGGCATTTGCCGTAGAGCGGGATTCTAAAAGGGTGAGCGAGAGCGTAATTACAAGGACACCCATCGCGACCAAATAAAAGATCGACAGTCCCGCCGGCGTGCGTTCCAGGACCTGCTTTCCGAAAATGTCCTCGAGCGTCCACCCGAATATTCCGGCGCCGAGGACATGAAATATTGTGAATATGAGTAAGTTCACGTAGTCAAGCGCCGGTTTCTCTCATACCAACTTCGTCGGGAGTTTCCGATGCATCGATCTCAACATCAGGAGCAGTAACTGCCTCGAAGGTGACCTCAACGGTAATATCGCCCACACATACTATTCCGCCCCGCTCCATTGAAACCGTCTTCCCGTAATCAATACGCTCGCCGTTAATGGTTGTTCCGTTGGTCGAACCTGTGTCGGCGATCATCGCTGAACCGTCAGTACCCATGACAAGCGAGCAGTGAAATTTAGACACACTCGGGTCGTCGATGACGATATCATTTGAAATATGGCGGCCGATCTTGATCCGGTCGCCTGTTGCGACGGCGACGGTTTCTGTTACGTCGCCTTTCCCGGTTTTGAAGTGAAATGTCATTTTAAGCGGTTTTTCGTCCTCTACCATTCCCGGCTCCGACAGATCGGAGGGTATGCTTCCGGCCATGGTCACATTTGCTTCCGCGGCAGAAAGGTCGACGGCCGACAGATCTTCGAAACTGACCAATATCTTGACCCCATCTACAAAGTAGTCCTTCTTTACCTCAAGGTTTAGCGGGGCCTCGGTGAAATATTGGTGGTCATTGATGTGGTCCATCGCCGCGATAGAGAGTTCGTCACGCAATTTGTTAATACTCTCTTCGTCCTCGTCCGAGAACTTATCCCATTGGAGTTTCAGGCGGATGTTATGAGGAACAAACACACATTTGCCCTCAACGGTTCGTTTTTCGCTCTCGATCACAGCAAGAAGACGTTTAATAAGCTGGCTCGTCGCAATACTGCTTGCATCCCGATTTCGGCCGGTGATGCGGTCGAGCGTGTCGCCCAACCGTGTAAGCACGCCCCGAAATAGCCGATCCCATTTGATCGGCTCAGGCTTCGCTTTTTTTGGGAGATCAGCCTTGCCGTCACGGTTTTCGAGAGTTTCCGACACGGTTCTTATCTTAGCCGAAGGGATTCTGAAATCTGAAGCGTAAATTTCTATTGCAATTGTGTGTTTAACTATGTAAAATTATGTGGAAAGTAGTTGTACATTACTACTTTCTTCTTTGTGCGGACGTAGTGTCGCAATTTCCCATCTGGTTCAGATCGTCCAATGTTAAAGAAACAACTCCATCGATTTTACCGTAGCGACGGGTTCTCCATGACGGAACTGCTGGTGGTGATGGGCATTATGGCCCTTATGGCGGTCATTTCACTCCCTTACATCGTCAATTATCGAAAGCTATACAGGTCAGAAGATCAAGCTTTAAAGATCATCGACCTGATGCAGGAGACCTCACAGCTGGCAATGACCCGCCGCCGCACGTTTCGTTTCGAGATCAGCCAAACGGACAACGCGGCCTTGATCATTGATGAGAACGGCACCGCCCCTGACGTTCTGCTGAAGTGGGTACCGCTTGACCAGGTTTCTGAGGTCCGTACTGATACGAATCCTTCAGGCATTTCGAGGCCGAATCCTCCGAATTACGCTAATGCGGTCTTCACGACCGACAGTACAGGACATTTGCGCGGAACTACTACCGTGGTCGGGCACACGGTTTGGGCGGCGAGATTCAGAAGCGATGGCTCCGTCGTCAACGCAGCCAACAATCCTCTGAGCGCGACCATTTTCATTTGGCCGCCGGCAGCTCCGGGCAGTTCGACCGCAAGAAACCGTGGGGAAGTTAGAGCGATCACGGTCTTTGGCGGCAGCGGAGCGATCAAATATTGGAAATTTAACGGCACAACTTTTGTCGGTGGTTAGTATCGGAGATCTCGAGATGGCACTTAGCGAACAGAAAGGGTTTTCATATATCGACGTTATGATCGCGATCGTCATCCTTATGGTCGGGATACTTGCGTTGATGGCAGGCGTGTCGGCGGCAGTGATCCAATCCAAGGGACAGGAGCAGCAAATGATCGCGAGGCAGGTCGCTACGTCGACGGTCGAATCGATAATGTCCGTCAAAGAGACCGACCCCGCCCGTCTCGGTTGGGATGCGGTCGGAAACGTTGGTTCTAATGTGGTCAACGGCGTGCCGAGGGGAATTTTCGTTGTCGGTTTTCAGCCTGTTTTTTCTAATCCCGGACCTGATCTGATCATCGGGACTGCTGATGACACAGGGACCCCAATGCAATCGATGACACGCAGAATAACGATCATCGACGAATGTGATCCGGAACGGCCCTCATACAATTGCCCAACGCCGGGATTATCAAAAGTTCGTATCAGGTCCGTTCTGGTAACGGTTTCGTATTTTGTAGGAAGCCTCGAACGCCAGGAAACGGTTCGTACCGTAATGACCGACTATGCAGTTGTGGAGGAGTAAGACATTGACTAACGCCACTGTAAATTTCAAAGCGAGTCGTATTCGAAAGGATGCCGGTTTCTCCTTACTGGAGTTGATGATCTCGCTCGTTCTTTTCGCGGTCGTCTCTGGGACTGTTTTCGGTCTTTTGCAGGTAGCGAGGCAAAGCCGTTCCGTTATAAGCGAAAACTCCGGATTGAATCGAAATGTGCGCGTTGCGCTGAACTTGATCGGACGCGATACGTATAACGCCGGTTATGGTTATCCGCTGAGGAACACGGTTGTGCTGCCGGACAACCGGATCTCAACCTTGTTGGGCATACCGAACGATTTTGATACGACACGGGACACGGTAGCACCGATCGTTGCAGGAAATGAGATCCACGCTAATACTCATTCCACCGTCGCAAATACTCGTACAGATCAGATCACCTTTCTGTTCAAAGATACGACGTTCAATTTGGTGGGCACCGGCGATGCGGCAGTTTCGCAGCCTCTGAATATCAACGCGGCGACAACCACTTCGACCGGTATTGATGAGATCGTTCCAATATCCGGTAGTAATGCCGCATGCCGTATCAACGATATTTACCTTATCACCGGAAATACTGGCTCGACGCTTGGCGTGGCGACGGCACTTGCCGGCACGAATAGAGTACAGTTCGCAAATGGTGACGTATTAGGATTCAACCAAACGGGAACGTCGGGCCCACTGCGTCAAATAACCGTTCCCGCATCAATCCAGCGGGTTATTTTGATCAGCTATTTCGTCACTGCTGACGGAACCTTGACACGCCGGGAATACGCGAACCGGCCGCCGGTAGTGCCCGCCGTAGCTTTCGTTGACCAACCTTTGGTCTATGGCGTAGAAAATTTTCAAGTGCAATATATTCTCGACGACGGCAGCCTGACGGATAATCCGAGTGCCGGCCCGAACGGAATTCCGGGTGACGAAGACGATACGCCGACAAATCTTGCTGCGGTCAGACAGATCCGGGTAACGATTTCGGTGCGATCGATTGAAAGGAATGCCGCCGGCGAGCCGTTCAAGCTGTCGATGACGTCGACATTCAGCACCCGAAATCTCGGGTATGACGCAAATTGAAATTCGGACAGAAGTAGTAAATGGTTAAGGGAGTTTGGCTATGAATCTGAAAGGTTCTTCGGTAGATAGTAACGAGAAAGGGTCGGCGATCGTGCTTGCCCTGTTTGTTCTTGCGCTGATATCAGTATTTGTCGCATTGGCGATGTCTCGTTCGGCAGCAGAGGCGTCCGGGGTCGGCAACGAGACCGCGGAGGGACGCACTTTTTATGCAGCTCAGGGCAGCCTTGAAATGATGACGCGTAACTTCAATAAGGTCTTTGAGACAAAGCTGAACCCGAATACAACCGACCTGAACAATATTCGTACCGGTGTAGTGCCGGGACTTACCGGTTATACATTTGTCCAGGAACTGGATCAGACCTCGACCAGGCAGAATGTCGTTCTGACGGGCGGGCCGTACAGCGGACTGCACGCAATTCGAGACAATTGGCGTCTCAGGACGACCGCGACTGACAGTAACGGCGTTCAGGTCCAACTCACGCGCAATCTGCTAAACAGCCGCATCCCGATCTTCCAGTTCGGCATTTTTAATGACGACGACCTGGAGCTTTATCGTCCGCCGCGATTCAGCTTCGGCGGCCGCGTCCATACGAACCAGAATTTCTATATTTCTCCGGGAGCCGAAGGTGTCTATTTTGACTCGAAGGTCACCGTTTCCGGCCATGTCATTACGCAGAGTTGGCGAAACTGGTTTACCGGTGACTCAGCAAATAACCAGACGTTCATTCGAAATGCGTCCGGAACATTTAGGCAGCTGCTCCCGACGATGGGCAGCGTTCTGAACACAACGGTCGGAGCAGCCAACAATATTTTTGCTTCGAATCCCGATCTGCCTCCCAGCCGCATAAACACGACATTTGCTACCCAAGCGGCGATCTTCGACGGTAACCTTGAGAATCAGACAAAGGTCCTGCGTTTGCCGCTGAAAGTCGGTTATCCGACCGATCTGGTCGAGATCGTCAAAAGAGGGAAAAACATCGCCAGTTCATCGGGTGGTGACCTCTATCAAACCAGTACGGGTGTTGTCGGTCCCGTTACCAACGGAAATCAGGACGACGATATTCTCAGGTCTGAACGATACACGAACAAGCACGGGATAAGGATCACGCTGGCAGACAGCAAGGCCAAACTTCCGGGTTGTGCTTCAGGCATAGGTGTTAGTGCTGTCTCGGGTCCTTGCGGAGTTCGATTGGACGGTGATTCTGTAGGTCAGGGGGCCGATCCGGTGCCGACTGCTCTTCCAACACCTCAGAGAGTGCGGGGATATCAGCCGCTGCCCATGAAGGCGTCGACGACGGATACAGGGTGGGGTTATGTTCCTACCCGGGTCAACGGAGAGCGTCTATATATGCAGGGTATGGTGCCAAGCACACGGACCCAAGAAGTTTGGATCAAAATAGAACTTGTTTCGATAAATGACGCCACACAGGAGGTCATCACACGGGAGATCACTCAGGATTTTCTCAGTCTTGGCCTGACCGAGGAGGCTCCGGCCTCGATTACCCTTAACGCCTATTCCGGAACGAGGGCCGCAAATGGGACTGCGACGTCTCCGAGCTCAAATCTGACGGCAACAACGGCACAGACGCCGTCCACATATCCGGATAGCAGATCCATAATCAAAATACAGCGATTCGCTATACCGGGACCTGCCGTTCCCGGTTCCAGCAACGTCCTCTTCTCTTATGGTTCCGGCAGTTCTGCGGAAACGGTCGTGCGTAGATATACTGCCGTAGGTACGACGGACGCCAATGTGAACAACGGCTGCACCACAGGTTGTACCGCAGCAAACAGGGCAATGGTCGGTGACTCGGTTGTTTCGCCCAGCCCAAGTCCGCCGGCGGATATGGAGAGGTTCGCCCATCTGAAGCGGGCAACTGTGAACGGCACGGCGAATGTCGCTATTGTGCCTTTTCCGATCAAGATGTTTGATACCCGCGAGGGTACCTACTTTGATGAGAGAAGTACGACATATTACTCGAATCTTAGTAACGTCACACGGAATGGCGTAATGAGCCTGATCGAGATCGACGTAGCAAACTTGAGACGCTTTCTTCGCGGCGACTTCAATGGCCTGTTTCCGACCACAACGCCTTTCGCCGTTTCAAACAGCGGCGTGGGCTTGCGGAATGTTGACGTTCCTCAACGCGAGGGCTGGGTTTTCTATGTTTCTGACCGCCGCGGCGATGCCGACTTTGACGGTGAGCTGGATATGGAAGACATTTACAGCGTGGCTCCCGGAAACGGCGGAACTCTGCAGCTGGGTGAGGACATCAATAACGATGGCAACCTCCAAGCAAGATATTTCGTTTCGCCGGTGACCTCGGCAACCAATTTGCTTGCTGAAACTGAACGCTACAACACAAATGCGATCTCGCCCGATCTTGCCGCGGTTGTTGATCATCGATATTATCGGCGCGGTGTCAGGCTCATCAATGCAACGGTGCTGCCGGGGCTCTACGATTCGGCGACACCTTCGAACACACGCGGAGTATCTTTCGCGAGTGAAAATGGCCTCTACATTAAGGGAAACTTCAACGCTACGGGAGTTTCCTCAGTACCTTCGACCGGCAACACGTCATTCGATCAGTATCTGCCATTCAACACAGCGACGCATATCCCAGCATCAGTGGTTGCAGACGCGGTCACTATACTCTCCAATGCCTGGGTTGACGGTGCGAGTTTCTCCTCGCCATATGACCGGGCGAACCGGCTGGCAACCACGACGCAGATGCGATTTGCTTTGATCTCGGGCGACACCCTAACAAACCGGGAAACATCACCTAATCAGGGAGGCATCTCGCCTAACCTTAATGGCGGCGTTCACAACTTCAAACGGTTCTTGGAGCGATGGAACGGACAAAGGCTGGATTATGCAGGCTCATTGATCAACCTGTACAATTCTCGCAATAACAACGGCGCCTTTAAGTGCTGCAATACCGTCTACAATCCTCCGATACGAAACTGGGTGTTTGACAGCACGTTTCTAGATCCTGCCAGATTGCCGCCGGGAACCCCGTTCTTCCAGTATGTGCAAACGACCGGTTTTCAGCGGACGAATAGCTGATCGGAAAGGTTTCGACCATTAGAATATGTGGCCCTCGAAGCATTTTCGGGGGCCACATTTTTGTCATTCGATGAACCTCTGAGGTGTGCTATCGTATGAGTGTTCGGGGACAATTTGGTTCGCCCTGAGGATATGCGTGAGCTTTCGTTGGACAATTGCAGAATAGACAAGCGGTATGACATCGTGCGCCGTTTGGGTACGGGCAGCTATTCGGAGGTGTTTCTGGCGACGGATAATTTTGCTGCGGAGGGCTCGCCGCGGCGAAATGTAGTGATAAAAGCACTGAATACTGCGCTCCGTGATGATGCGGACGCCGACCTCGAACGAACTTTGGTCGAAAACTTTCAATACGAGGCCCTTTCACTTGACAAGGTCCGACATCCAAATATTGTAAACCGACTTGGCCACGGCACAGCGCGTGATCTGAGCGGCCGGGTTTTTCACTATATCATTCTCGAATATATGCCGGGCGGCGATCTGCAGTCGGTCTTGCGCAATGGTCCCATCGATTTTCAAAAAGCCGTCTCTTATATCGAACAGATCTGCTCCGGGCTCGGACACGCCCATGACCGAGGAGTGATCCATCGTGACATTAAGCCTCACAATCTGCTTCTCTCGGGTGATAGACATACCGTAAAGATCACTGACTTTGGCGTTGCTCGCGGAATTCTCTCGGATGGCCCAATAACCCGCGTCGGTTCGAATGTGTATGCCCCGCCCGAGCATAGCCCGTTCGTCTCCGCCTCCGTCGGAAAGGAGGTTAAGATCGGCCCGTCGTCGGATATTTACTCGCTGGCAAAGACCGCCTATGCAATGCTGACGGGCGAGATACCTCGAAGATTTACCGGCAGTCCCATTGTGGCGATGCAGGAAACGGGTGTTCAAAGTATCTCGCCGGGATTACTGGCGGTGATCGAAAAGGCAACCCAGGACGACCCCCGGAGCAGATATTCGTCAGTCGCCGAATTTTGGACCAATTTTTCCTCGGTCGTGAGAAACATCGAAGACGACGAGACGGAGACGGTCGTTTCCCGTAGGTATGCCGCTCCCCAGCCCCATGTAGCAAGGGGATACAGCCCAATTCCGCCGCACGTGCCGACGTTTACTGACGATCTGACATTCAAACATGGCGGGGTGCCTTCTAAGAAAGAGCAAATTAACGACCTGCTCCGTAATGCCGGACAACCGGCGGGCCAAGTAATTGCAAACGACCCCGTTCGGAAAAGAAAACGCGGCTTCGTATCTGCTGTTCGTTTTCTCGCGGCAACCATCATATTGGCTACGATAGCAGGCGGCATTTATGGCACTGCAAGTTGGCTCGGTAGCCTGAATTTTATCCCCGATGTTGTCAGACCGTATATATCGAGCACGGCCGTAGCATCGTCTGACGTTTATTTGCGAAGCACGCCCGGTACCGACAATCAGCCGTTAGGGATCGTGACAAAGAAATCGAAACTTCGAGTCATCAAGGTTCAGGACAATTGGTATCACGTCGATATACTGGAACAAGGGCGGAAGAGTACAGGAGCCCCTGATCAGGGCAGAGGCTGGGTCAACGGCAAGTATTTAGAACTATAGAAACGCAGGAAGGGAGATCCGTTTTGGCAATATTAGATAAGGTCAGACAATGGATAGACGGTGAATCGTCGGAACTCGTTTTAGAGAAGGCGGCACGGGACGCTCAGGTGAAACCGCGAAGCCAGGCAGAAGAGTTCATAGTCAAGATCGCCCGAGCGGTCGAATCTGTGATGCAGGCCGAACTCCTTCCTCTGCCTCAAGGGACTGTCATTATACCGAGCGAATATATCGTATTCCTAAGCACTGATGATGACAGTGAATGGAAAGGTGTAAAGCGTAAGGGGCTGGAACAGGGCCTCTATCATATCTTGGCCGAACGTGCCCGCGAGATAGCGGGGAAGCGAAAACTGGAAACAAGGACGTTCATCATTGAACTTCGCATTGATGCGACATTGGGTAAAGGTGAGGTCAGGGTCGAACACACTTGGGAAGATACGGACGGCAGCAAGACCGGAGTTCTTCCGCGGGCAAGTGTGCCGATGCCTGCTCGATCTGCGGTCCCTCCGGCGGCAGCGACGTCACCAAATATTCCATTGAAGATGACATCTCCAACTGATTCGACTGCGTCCTCGGGAATTTCTTCCGCACTCGTCAGCGAAGAGGACGACGAATTCACGAGGGTGCGTCCGCGTCAGGCCCCTCTTTTTGTTTTAGAGGTGTGGCGCGGAAATGCAAAGCAAAGTTCGATCCCTGTTTATAAGAATGAGATCGTCATCGGACGAGGGTCGAGGTCAAAGCCGGTCGACATTCCTTTAGCAGGCGATGTGGAGGTAAGCCGGCGGCATTTAACCGTGTCAGCGGATGGAAACGGCAGCTTTTGGATGATATCAGAAGGAAAAAATCCTGTGGTGTTGGGCGGCCGTGAAGTTCCGAATGGTCTGAGGACCGCCGTCAAGCCGGGCATCCCGATCCAGGTTTGCAGCTATTCATTGCGGGTCGTGGTTTGATGCGGCAAAAGGGGTCAATCCTCAGCAGGCAGGACAGAAAATATCCAAGCTCGAGCAGAGATCAGTTCGAGTAGTTCGCGGACCGCGCTATCAACGCCCAGTATCACGTACTCCGGATACAAAAGCCTTTCAATATTTTCTGCGTACTCATCCTCGTCCAGCATTTGGACACGGCCGTCAGGCCAAACGGCGATGTCTATGTCCAGATCGACCATCTCGATCCGGTTTCCAAGTATCTTAATTGGTAAGCTGATATTGCAGTAGAAATTTCGCAGCTGCCCATCAGGAAGATAGAAAACAAAAACGCTGTACCACTTGCCGGCAGGGAAATACTCGACCGAACGCGTTCCCTTTAATATAGTGCCAAGATCGCGATGTTCGACGTCGGATGCGAAAGTGCCTTCAAGGATCAATGAATCGTGATCCTCGTGCAAAAGTCCGCACGACCAAGAGCGTTTCTTTTCTCCGTTAAAACGGACCGACTCGACTGTGAACTTTCGAGACAAATGCCTAATCAGAATCTGAGCGCCGGACGACCATCACAGAGCATGGAGCGTGGTGGACTATAGAATTAGAAACGGATCCCAAAAGAATGCGCTCCCACCGCCTGTAACCATGTGAGCCAACTACAATGAGATCCGCTTTCCATTCTTCTGCCAATTCCACGATCCTGCTTTCGGGGGTCCCAAAAAGCACGTCGCTGGAAACTCTCACGCCATCACCCGAAAATACGGATCCGAGTTTTGCGACCGCTTCATTTACATACTTATCGGCATTGTCCTTCGCCGTTTTCTCAAGGTCAGAAGTGTCGGGCAGGTACCCTCCATAGATATCTATGGCCATAGGCATCGCCATGTCAATAACGCTGACGACGCGTATCTCATCTGTATTCCCAAGGCCAAGCTGGCACAACCTCTCAAGGGCTGCTTTGCCGTAATCTGTTCCATCGATCGCTATAATGATCCTCATACTGCCACTCCTAAATATCTTCGTCCAGGTTCCGGCCGGAATATGACCTGTGCAATTGACCGAGAATGTCAGTAAGCACGAGGCGTTCCGACTCTTTCAAGCTGGCTAAGCAGGCGGATTCAACTTCCTGCCACTGTTCCTCAACCGCGGGCCGGATCCTCATACCTTGATCGGTCAAAAAAACACCAACCGATCTGGCATCGTCGCCAAAGCGGGAACGAGTGATGAGGTTTATCTCTTCCAAGCCTTTTAACATTTTGCTTACAGTGGGAGCAGCAAGGCCAAGCCGATTTGCGAGATCGATCTGGCGAAGGCCATCCTCGCGCCAAAGCTCGAAGAGAATGAACACCTGTCCCGCATGGAGCCCGATGCCGGCGATCTGCCGCTCTAATGCGTTGCGGAAGTATGTGGAAACACGCGACAGCCGGTAACTTACCGTTTCTTCAAAGACTATTGTCGGCTCCATAAATGTTCGATCCAAAGGGAATAAGGATGCTAATGAACATATGTTAGCACGCTTGGAAAATATCGTTAGGGTGCTATGTATTATTTATTAGCAGGCTAACGAAATAAAGTTAGCATGATAGTGCAAAAATAGGAAGTGGGCTAATATTCTTATATGGACAACGCCAAAACGCTTAAGACCGCACGGGATATACTGCTGCAAACACACAAGATACTGATGGACATGGAACGTGAACTGCACGAAGGAATTCACGGTCCGGTCAACCCATCGCAGTTCTTGTCATTACTGCTCCAGGATGAAGATCTCGCCTGGCTGCGAAGGTTTTCGGGGCTGGTTGCCGAGATAGATGAGTTGCTGCTTGGGAAAGAGGGATACTCTGAAGAAACGGCCGAGATTATTCTGGGTCGGGTTAGGGGAATAGCCGAAATGGCCGAGACGGACGAGTATTTTTTGGCAAAATACCAGTACGCGCTTCAAAGGGATCCCAATTCCGCCATTTTGCACGGCCAGCTTAGAATGTTGTTCAAGTAGAAGCGGAAGGCCTACGATCTTCCGCTTTTATGCCAGTCTGCAAGAAATGCCTCAAGTCCTTTGTCCGTAAGCGGGTGCGATACAAGCTGTTTGATCACCTTGAAGGGAATTGTTGCAACGTCAGCTCCGGCCAAGGCACAGTCCACAATGTGCATCGGATGCCGTATTGACGCCGCCAAAACCTCTGTTGCGAAGCCGTAATTGTCATAGATCTGAACAATGTCGCGGATGAGCTGCATACCATCTTGCGAGATGTCGTCGAGTCTTCCGATGAAAGGTGAGATGTAGGTAGCACCCGCTTTGGCCGCAAGAAGGGCTTGAGCAGCCGAAAAACAAAGTGTGACGTTTACTTTTGTACCTTCGGCCCTGAAGATCCGGGTTGCTTTGAGGCCTTCGAGCGTCAGCGGGCACTTAATGACCACGTTATGAGCGATCTTTGCCAACTCACGCCCTTCTGCCAACATCCCATCTGCATCCAGAGCGGTAACCTCGGCTGAAACGTCGCCATCCACGAGCTCACATATCTTACGGATATGTTCTGCGAAATCTACATCACCTTCTTTGGCGACCAGAGACGGATTCGTGGTTACGCCGTCGATAAGGCCGAGTTCGCTCGCTTCTTTGATCTCATTAAGGTTCGCGGTATCAATAAAGAATTTCATAGTTCCAGGTTAAGACGTGGTTCTTTGTACAACAGGATTACTGAGTATCCCGATCCCTTCGATCTCAACGGTACACACGTCGCCCTGCGATAAGGTTGAGACGCCGGCGGGAGTACCTGTTGCAATAATGTCGCCCGGGTAGAGGGTCATTTGATTTGAAATATATCGTATTAGCTCGTCAACCGGAAATACCATTTGCGAAGTTCTTCCGCTTTGCTTCAATTCACCGTTCACCCTAACTGTTACGTTAAGGTCGCTGACGTCGATTTCGGCCGCGATGTGCGGGCCTATCGGGCAAAAAGTATCAAAAGACTTTGCTCTGGCGAATTGAACGTCCTTTTTCTGCAGGTCTCTTGCCGTGACATCATTGAGACAAGTGTATCCACGAATATAAGGTGTTACATCAGCTGATGGCTGTAACATTCTGCAAATACTGGATATAATGACCGCGAGTTCTCCTTCATGTTCTACTTGAGCACTTTGATCGGGAATCACGATGCTTTCGCCATCGAAGATAAGCGAAGATGGTGCTTTCAAAAAGAGAAGCGGCTCCGAAGGCACTGCATTTCCCAATTCAGCCGCATGGTCGGCGTAGTTTCTGCCAACACAAACGATCTTTGAAGGCCTAAAATCTGCGTCTATGGATATTTTCATTGGCTCAAGGGGCAACATCCGAGACGATGTCGGACGGAATGCTGACATTTCCAAACTTGTCGATGGCGGTGATGTAGTAGAAATAGGTCTTTCCCGGTTCCACCTTCTCGTCGCGGTATAGGTTTTCGGTCAGAGGCTTGTCGGTTAGACGCAGCCATTCGGGTTTAGGCAATTGTGGATCAGTTGATCTGTAAATATGGTACCCGATGACGTCCAATTCGGGGTTTGCGGCAAAAAAGATCGACATTGTTCCCGGGGCGGCCGCGATCGTTATTGCCGTAGGCTGTGAGGGAGGAAAAGTATCGACAGCTCTGAACCTAACGATCGCAGATTCGCGGCTCTCGACCGGTTCTGCCTGAAGACCGACCGAAACCGCACGAACAAAGTAGAAATAGTCCTTTTCAAATTCAAACAGCTCGTCATCGTAATTCGTCGCCGGAATCGGCGTAGAATTCAGTAGGCGAGCGGACTCCTGCATCGATGCAGATCGATAGACGTTGTACCCGAGAATACTGACGGGGCTGCCGTCGATATTAGTGACGGGTGCTTGCCATCGCAAACGGACAGCCTCCTGGCTCGCTTCTGCGGTCAGTTCTAGGGGATGTCCCGCGACCTTTGCAGCCGGCTCTATTACGAGAGCGTTAGAGAATGCGGCTTTTTGCCCCGCGGCGTTTGCCAGTCTTACCGCGTAACGAAGACGGACCGATTGCCCTGTGAACTGAATGTTGTCGCGATGGATTATTTCCTTGAGCCCGAAATCACTGTCATCGATCCTGAGCGCGGCGATCAGCGTTGCTCTATCGGCGAAATCCTGTTCAGACAGTTCTAGTTTCGCCGAAACGGGTTCGGCCAGGCGATAGATGTCAGCACGCTGAATATGGAGCACGCTGCCCTTTGGGGCATTTCGTGCCGGCATTTTCCATGACAAGACTATTTGGTCGCCTCGTTGGAAGCCGCTCAGTTCTACTCTCTGCTGAACCCGTTCCCGCGGCGGTATCGGTGCCCCGCGTTTGCCGCACGCAGCGGCCAGCACCAAAGCAGCTAAAAGCATTGTGATCCCGGCGTTTCCGCCGGACAGACGAGCTACATTGCGAAATGTGGAGCTGTAATACTGGGGCATGCTCAGAGAATGTACTGCCTGAGATCGCGGTCTTCGACCAATACGGAGACCTTTTCATTGACGTAGGCGGCATCAATTATTTGCCGTGAGCCGGAAAGTTCGGAACCGGCGAAACTTATATCTTCCAGGATCTTTTCAACAAGCGTATGCAGCCTTCGAGCACCTATATTTTCGGTCGATTTATTGATCTCCTCCGTGAATTCCGCAATGCGGTCGATCGCATCGTCCGTGAACTCGAGCTCCACCTCCTCGGTTCTCAATAGTGCCTGATACTGTTTGATCAGGGAATTTTTCGGCTGCGTCAATATCCGCTTAAGGTCGTAGATCGTAAGCGACTCAAGCTCGACACGGATCGGAAATCGTCCCTGCAGTTCCGGGATCAGATCTGCCGGCTTTGAGACGTGAAAGGCTCCGGCGGCGATGAAAAGGATGTGGTCAGTACTCAACATGCCGTATTTCGTATTGACATTCGTCCCTTCAACGATCGGCAGCAAGTCGCGCTGTACGCCTTCGCGTGAAACATCGGGCCCGGAGCTTGATCCGCTCTGGCGGCCCGCAACCTTGTCTATTTCGTCCAGAAAGACTATCCCGCTAGCTTGGGCCTTTTGCAGTGCCTTTTGAGTGATCGATTCAGAATCGACCAAATTCTCTTGCTCCTCACGGATAAAATATTGCCTTGCTTCGCCTACCGAGACTTTCTTGTGAACGGTTTTGGAAGGGAACATGTTGCCGAGCATGTCACGGAGGTTAACGCCCATTTCCTCCATGCCCTGACCACCGACAAAGTCGATAGATGCATTTGGCCTTTCTTGGACATTTATCTCGATCAGGCGTTCCTCCAACTGGCCGGCCTTTAGCTGTTCACGGAGCTTTTCCCGGGTCCGTTCGTTTGACCTGCGGTCCGCTTCTGATTCCATGCTGTCCGGCATGGAATAGCCGTAGTCATTACGTGGAAGCAAAATATCCAGTATCCGGTCTTCGGCATTCTGCTCGGCGCGCAGCCTGACATCTTCAAAGGCTGACTGCCGCTCCATGTCGACAGCGACGTCGGCTAATTCACGGATCATGCTCTCAACGTCCCGGCCGACATATCCTACTTCGGTAAACTTTGAAGCTTCGACCTTTACGAACGGTGAGTCCGCGAGTTTTGCCAGTCTGCGTGCGATCTCGGTCTTACCAACGCCGGTAGATCCGATCATTAAGATATTCTTAGGAAGAACGTCCTCTGCGATCTCCGACGGTAATTTCTGGCGGCGAATACGGTTTCGCAGAGCAACGGCGACCGCCTTTTTGGCGGCATTCTGTCCGACAACATATCGATCCAGTTCTTCAACGATCTGACGCGGGGTCATCTCGTCAAGTTTTGCTTTTGCCGCCGCTGTTTGCCCGCCTAAATAGATCGCCATGTGAATAGTTCTAAATTTCCTCTACCGTGAGTTCCGAATTGGTGTAAATGCAGACGTCTGACGCGATCCTGAGCGACTCCTCAGCGATCTCGCGAGCCGAAAGTTGTGTGTGCTTGGCCAACGCTCGAGCGGCCGAAAGCGCATACATGCTGCCCGACCCGATAGCGAGGATCCCGTCATCCGCGGCGATCACGTCACCTTTGCCCGATACCAAAAAAGCATCGTCTTTGTCGGCCACGATCAAGAGGGCCTCTAGATTCCGAAGGTATTTGTCAGTGCGCCAATCCTTACTCAGTTCGATCGCCGCCCGCTCCAATTGGCGCTGGAATTGTTCAAGTTTCGACTCGAACCTCGTCAGAAGGGCAAACGCATCGGCCGTCGAGCCCGCAAATCCCGCCACAATGCTGCCCCCGGCCAACTTTCTGATCTTTCTTGCAGTGGCTTTTATAACTGTGTCGCCGAGCGTGACCTGGCCGTCAGCCGCAATTGCGGTACTGTTTCCCCGTTTTACCAGTATAACGGTTGTCGAGCGGAACTTGCCGTCGATGACATTAGCAGACATAAAAAAGTATGATAAGTCTTTGGAAACAAATGCTCAAATTGACATCGCTCGGGCATTTGTCCGAACATTGAATGGTCAATGGTGCGCCGCCCTAGGATCGGAATAACAACTCGCCTTGAACTTAGTACCGGAAGGTACTACCTCGACAGGCGTTATTGCACAGCGGTTGAGGCATCTGGCGGTATTCCGATCTTGATCCCGCTGATACCGACAACCGAGTTTGTTCGGCAGATGATTGATTGCGTTGACGGGCTTTTGCTGCCCGGCAGCAACACGGATGTTGATCCGTCGTATTACGGTGAGGAACCTGAGCCTCTATTAGGAACGGTGATTCCCGAGAAGGACGAAACTGACCTTCTAGCTTTGCGGTTTGCGGAAGAGAATGCCCTTCCGATCCTCGCTATTTGCTTTGGAATGCAGGTGCTAAATGTTTTCCGCGGTGGATCGCTAATTCAGGACATGGCGTCCGGCGGATTAACCACGCTAAAGCACGATCAAGGTATGCCATATGAGCGGAATTCACACTCAGTTTCGATCGAGGCGGACTCCATGCTTTCAAGATTAGATCCCGTGCGCTCTGCTGACGGGGAAATTAGGGTGAACTCTTCGCATCACCAGGCGATAAAGAGCGTTGGACGCGATCTTGCGGCAGTTGCTTGGGCATCCGATGGGGTGATAGAGGCCATCGAAGACACACGCAACGGCAGATGGGCTTTGGGCGTGCAATGGCATCCGGAAATGACGTTTGACCATGACCCGGTCTCAAAGGAAATATTTAAAGTGTTTGTTGAGATATCGCGAAATAGAACAGCATAAGTGTCACAGATTGAATAGGTTGCGTATGATATGTGAGGTGAAGGATTAAATATATGGGAAACCCCTATTTACTCGGGATAATGACTTGGCTCTTACCGGGAAGCGGCTACATCGTGCAGGGAAGGTTTGTTCGCGGTGCGATTATTGCCGGTACAGTTTGGCTCATGTTCGTGATCGCATTGATCAGCGGTGGATCCCATTACCCTGGATTTTCGTTTCAGGACGGGCAGCTGTTGTACCTATTGAATGTATTTGCCCGCATTGGAAATGGCTTAGGCGGGATCGTGAGTTTTCTGATGTCGTCGACACCGTCCCCTCAGGTTGCCGCGTTGGCTACCTTCGAGTATGGCGGCCGCTTCCTGGAGGTCGCGGGACTGCTAAACTACCTTGCCGCTATTGATGTAGCTGATATTGCCGCCGGGAGGAAAAAATGATCCACTTTCTTTATCTCGTCGGTTTTGCTTTGTTCGTCTCGATCGCTTTCGCTGTTTTTTTTAGTGGTGACCTGAAAGGCCGTATCCTCCACGGACTGAAAGTTTTTGGACAGTTCCTTGGCATCAGCCTGCTATTGGCATGGGTCTTTTATTTTATTCCTTGGTAAACCACAGTGGCGCTGTTTGAGTCAGACGCAATAATACTTCGTTCATATGATCTGTCTGACGCTGATCGGATAGTCGTAATGCTGACGGCCGATCATGGATTGATCCGGGCGGTTGCGAAAGGGTCGAAACGTTCAAAGAGCAAGTTCGGAAGCTCACTCGAATTCCTCTCGATCACTTCGGTCGCTTACGCTCAGAAAGAATCTCAAGAACTTGCCGGCCTGCGGTCGGTCGAACTTCAGTGGTCATCATTCAGCCTTGCGAGTGATCCTGCGGTGTTGCAGGATATGTCACATTTGACCGAATTGCTGTTGTCTATGACGCCCGCTCAAGAGCCTAATGAAAAACTCTTTCGCCTTGTCAAGGCCGTCGTTGTAGTTTTGGCAGAGGACACGGGAAAGGTTTTTGCTCTCCGGCCGTATTTTAAGGTGTGGCTCCTGCGGCTTGCAGGGTATTTGCCGGACCTGAACAGGTGTGACGTATGCGGCACGCGAATCGCGGATGACGCCGAATCCGATATCACTGCTGCCTCGCAAATTATCTGCGGACAATGCATCAGATCTAAGGACAAATTGCGCTCGGGAGCTCTTAAGATCGCGCGGTATTTACTGAAACAACATCCAGGTGTTTTTTGCCGACAGATCTCGGGAGCCGTGCCCGCCGAATTGAGTAGTCTTGAGGGTATCGCCGACAGGCTCTTGGAAGGGGCATTGGGCAAACCTTTCGGAACAATTCGCGGAATTAGGTCGTTATCTGCAAAGGAATTGAATTAAAGATGGGGCCGATCCTATTCCGATATTTTATTCGTGGAATCGTACCCTACTTTTTGTCTGCATGGGTTCTACTCAGCGTTGTTCTGTTCGTACAACAGGCGAGCCGATTTTCTGAGATACTCTTCGATATTGATATACCGCTCGCTCTAGCGTTCCAGCTTTCGATCGCGTTGATCCCTAACGTTATTTCGTTCACAGCACCGATGGCTCTTCTGGTCGGCACGATCATTGGATTGGCAAGGCTGGAGGAGGCCCACGAGATAACGGCTGCTATGGCTGCCGGAAACGGGCCATTGCAGATCGTACTTCCTATAGCTCTTTTCGGGTTGGTAGTTTCCGCTTTTGCATTTATGGTCAACTCGATCGGACTGCCGGCCGCCGCCGCGATGGTTCGATCGGTCGCCACCCAATCGGCCATCAGAAAGCTTGAGGATCCGATCGAGCCCGGTGTTGTGACCGAAATGGCTGGACTAACGGTTTACGTCGATGAAGGTGATATTGAGAACGGGATCTGGAAACGCATCATGATCTTTAGCGATTCCAACCCGGATAAAAGAGTGCGTCTGATAACGGCAAACTCCGGGCGGCTCGATGTTTCCGGCGACCGATCAGAACTTGTTCTTGAGCGGGCCTTGGTCACTACCTTTCCGGCAGCAGCGGACAGCAAATTTGCCGTTGAAACAGCGGGCGAGGTCAGATTTGGGGTCCAGACGGGAAGGGAGGCACTTTTGAAGCGTCTCAGTGAAGTAAACCTAACGCCCGAGGAGCTTGGAATATTCGAACTTTCAGAATATGCAGCTGAAAAAGGCGGTTCGGAAAAGATCGAAGCAAGGCTCATTCAGCAAAGGAGAATATTGCTTTCGGCGGCGCCGGTGTTGTTTTCGATATTGGGTACTTTTGTCGCCTTAAGGGTAAGGCGTCGCGGACGAGGTGTAGGTGTCCTGGTCTCGCTCGGAATATTGGTCGGGTTTTATCTGCTTACATTTTTCGGCGAACAGCTAGCAAGAACCGGAACGGTTCCTATATATTCGTCGATCCTGCTCCCAATTGCGGGTTCAATTGCTGCAATTTTCCTGCTCCGTTCAATGCCAAGATCTACGATCGCCGGCGATGTGGCTGACGCGGTCTCATCACGATTTCGAGGGAGAAGGAAAAGTGACACGCCGTCATTATTCGACCGGATACTCGACGTCTCTTCCGGCATCAGAGACTTCGAATTTTCAGTCGCACTTGTAAAACACTATGTGACGTCGGTGATCTTTTTGACCGTCATATTTTTGGTGTTCACCGCCTTTGAGCTTTGGAAGTTCGCGGGAGCAATGGAAGGAGGGATAGTTCTGCTGTTGAAATATCTTCTTTTCATGATCCCATACGTCTATCTTCAGATCGCACCGATCTCTGCAATGCTGGCCGCATTGACCACTTATGCAATAAAGTCAGGTCAAAACGAGGTGGTAGCCTGGGCAAGCAGCGGTGTCAGCGGATACCGCCTAATAGTGCCCGGCGTATTAGTAATGCTGGGTATTGGGCTGCTAAATTTTGCTATCGCTGACGTGATCTCGCCCGAAATGAACAAGCAGCAAGACGAATTGCGCAGCGCGCTGAGGTCAAGGGGCAGCCAAAGCACGCCAAAAGATGGGCAGTGGCATGTCGGAACTTCGGCTATTTACATGCAGTCCTCCGCAATATTTGCATCTGATAACCATGTAGCATTGGGGACAAATACTACGAGGCAATTGACGATAGTTAAGAATGCATTTGGAAGCGACCGGCAACATCTGTACCAGAGCGATGGTGCTTCGTGGTCTTCGGGGAGATACATGTTATCCGGCAAAGTGAAAGAGCTTAAGATCATCCCGGGGGCTGTCACTGAACGGGAACCCAACGAAGCGTGGCTCGAGGAGATGCGTGATCCCAGTGTGGGGGAACTGGGCAATCCCAATCATCGATCCCTAAGCGATTTGCGTTCCGTTTTGGAGGAAGGTTCGGCGGACAGCGGGTCTCGGAATTTGCAGATAGCAATTGAGAAACGCTTGTCTGTTGTGATCCTTCCGCTTTTGTTCGGGTTGATGGCTATCTCATTCGGCCTCAGCCTAAGCAGTAAGGGAAGGGCTTATGCGGTCGCGAAGGCTGTCGGGCTTTCACTGATCTTTGTACTGGTCTCAGGTGGTGCTGAGCAACTGGGTCGAGCAGGCAGTTTGCCTCCGTTAGTTGCGGTTTGGGGCCCGATCGGTGTGTTCCTTATGCTTTCAGTTCTTCTGATCTCTCGAATTCGAACATAAAAAGGCCGGCGATGAACGCCGGCCTTTTGTTAGTTTTGTGCTTGATTTACGTTCCGGTTTCCCAGCTCGACATATATTCGACCATTTCCGGAGTGAGAGAATCAATGGAAACGCCCATTGCCCTAAGCTTGAGCGATGCGATCTCTTGATCCACTTCTTCAGGAAGTACATGGACGCCTGCCGGCAAAGTGCCGCGGTTTTTCACGAGATACTCAGCAGAAAGCGCCTGGTTTGCGAATGACATATCCATTACGCTCGCCGGGTGGCCCTCAGCAGCTGCAAGGTTGATCAGGCGGCCTTCGCCCAACACGATAACGCTCTTGCCCGCATTGGTCACATATTCCTCAACAAAGGGCCGACGCATAACAGCAGGCTGCGACATTTCCTTTAGGGCGTCGAGGTTGAGTTCAAGATCAAAATGGCCGCTATTGCAAACGATCGCACCGTCCTTCATCGCTTCGAAGTGTTCTCTATCAATGACATGGCGGTTTCCGGTTACGGTTACGAAAAAGTCGCCGACTTTGGCAGCTTCTTTCATTGGCATTACACGAAATCCGTCCATCACGGCCTCGATCGCCTTGATCGGATCGATCTCCGTTACGACCACGTTAGCTCCCAATCCACGGGCACGCATCGCGCAGCCTTTGCCGCACCAGCCGTAACCGACAACAACGAGCGTTTTGCCTGCCAAAAGAATATTCGTTGCTCGGATAATGCCGTCGAGCGTTGACTGGCCGGTCCCATAGCGATTGTCGAAAAAGTGCTTTGTTTGGGCGTCGTTTACAGCGATTGAAGGGAAGTTCAACACGCCGGCTTTCACCATCGCCTTAAGGCGGACAATGCCGGTCGTGGTCTCTTCGGTCGTGCCGATCAGGCCGTTCGTCAGCTCCGGCTTTTCCTTGATCATCGTAGCGACGACATCAGAACCGTCGTCGATGATCATATTGGGATTTGTGTCGAGAGCCGCCCTGACGTGACGAACATATGTTTCAGTAGATTCGCCTTTGATCGCCATCACCGGGATGCCCCAGTCGGCAACAAGTGAAGCCGCGACGTCGTCTTGAGTGGAAAGCGGGTTTGACGCGATCAATGTCGCCTCGGCACCGCCGGCCTGCAGAGTCCGGGCCAAGTTTGCCGTTTCAGTAGTAATGTGAGCACACGCGACGAGTTTGACGCCGGTCAACGGCTTTTCAGCCTCGAACCGCTCCCGAATAAGGCGGAGAACCGGCATTTCGCGGTCAGCCCATTCGATGCGTTGTTTACCTTGCGGAGCGAGGTTGATGTCTTTGATATCGTATTCCATTGATGTTACCGGATTAGCCATTGGTTCCAACTCCCTTATGTTCCATTGCTGCCGACCTCAGAGCCTCAGCTTTGTCGGTCCTTTCCCATGAAAACTCGTCGTTAGCACGCCCAAAGTGACCGAAACGAGCGGTCTGCTTAAAGATCGGACGGCGAAGATCGAGTGTTTCAATGATCGCCTTGGGTGTAAGCGTAAAATTTTCTCTGACAATATCCGCGATCCTCTCATCGTCGATCACGCCGGAGCCGTGCGTATCAATAAGAACCGAGACAGGTTCGGCAACGCCGATCGCATAGGCGAGCTGCAATGTGCACTTGTCTGCAAGTCCTGCAGCGACAACATTCTTGGCGATGTAGCGAGCCATGTAGGCCGCAGATCTGTCTACCTTCGTCGCATCCTTGCCGGAAAAAGCGCCGCCGCCGTGCGGAGCATAGCCGCCATAGGTGTCGACAATGATCTTTCGCCCTGTCAATCCGGCATCGCCCATGGGGCCGCCGATAACGAATTTTCCTGTCGGATTAATGTGGTACTTCGTATTGTCGTCCAAAAGCTCACCTGGAATGACGGGCTTGATCACATGTTCCATTACATCGGCTCGGATATCTTCAATGTCGAGATCTGCGGTCTGCGTCGAGATCACAACGGCCTCTACCCGGAACGGTTTGCCGTCACGGTATTCGATAGAGACCTGAGATTTGCCGTCGGGCCGCAAGTAGGGAATTGTACCGTCGCGACGCACCTGCGAAAGCCTGCGGGTCAGGTTGTGAGCCATCTGTATAGGCATAGGCATGAGCTCAGGCGTTTCATTACAGGCAAAACCGAACATCAGCCCCTGGTCGCCCGCTCCTCCGGTGTCAACGCCCTGCGCAATGTCAGGTGATTGGGTGCCGATTGCGTCAATGACGCTGCAGGTGTTCGAATCATATCCAAACTCAGCGTCGTTATAGCCGATCTCATGGATAGTGTCTCGAATGATCTGTTTGTAATTGACGTTCGCGGTGGTCGTGATCTCACCGGCAATTACCGCAAGTCCGGTGGTCACCATGGTCTCGCACGCGACACGAGCCATAGGGTCTTGTTCGAGGATCGCATCGAGAATTGCGTCAGATACGTTGTCAGCGATCTTGTCGGGGTGGCCTTCCGTTACCGATTCGGAAGTGAATAGAAAATTACCGTTGCTCAAAGTTATATTACTCCTGCCTAGATTTTAAAAGTTTGCTGATTGCGAAATATAGCAAAACTCCAATTGTAGCTAATAAGGGAATATGTGTCAAAAACACAAAAGGCCGGACACCGCGGGCTGCAAGGGTGTGATCTCATCAAACATTCTGCGTCTGATAATCGAGATTATGTACTTTCAGCCGATCAGCTCGGGCCATTCTTCCACCGGCGGCTCGTCGTCCGTCGGAGTGGGCCCCGGCTGGTTTTCGGCTGCCGACTTGTCCAGAACGTCCTGGTCTACAAATATTGGGCAATCAAGCCTCAGGGCAAGAGCGATCGCATCTGACGGACGTGCGTCGAGTGAGACCTCGTTGCTATGCACATCTATCAGTTCAACGCGTGCGTAGAAGGTATTCTCGGCAAGGTCCGTTACGATGACCCTCTGAGCTTCAAGGCCGCATTGAATGATCAGGTTTCGCAGCAGATCGTGAGTCATCGGCCGCTGAGGAAGGACCTTTTCGATCTCAAGAGCGATGGCGTTGGCTTCAAATGCCCCAACCCATATCGGAAGGACAGCTTCCGACTCGACGCCTTTCAGCACTACGATCGGAGAATTGGTGTTCGGATCCATTATCAAAGCTCCGATCTTTACTTCGATCAGATTACGATCTTCAGGCATCAGGCCACCTCTCCATAGAGCGAATTTGACTTAACTTCGGTGATGCGGACATTCACGACCTCGCCAAGGGGCTCGTCCTTCGAAACAAAATTGACTACTTTATGGCACGTAGAGTGGCCCACATAACCGTTTTCTGTGCGAACGGAGCGGCCTTCGACGAGTACCTTAAGCACCTGCTTAAGATATCTTTGATGTATACGTTGCTCGATCTTCTTTTGCGTCTCCTGAAGTTTGAGAAATCGCAATGTCTTGTCAGCAGGCGTGACATCGTCTTCCATTTCGAAAGCCGGTGTCCCGGGCCGAGGCGAATATTTGAAAATATATGCGCTGTCATACTCACAATATTCGAACAGCTTCACGGTATCTTCGAAATCCTCTTCCGTCTCGCCCGGAAATCCAATAATAATGTCGGTCGTAAGAGCGATATTTCGGTGGGATCTCTTTATGCGATCGATCTTTTCCTTATACTTGGCGATCGTATGTCCGCGTTTCATTCTCTCCAAAATGCGATCACTGCCTGATTGAACCGGCAGGTGCACCCAATTGCAAAGATTTTTATTTTCTTCGATCGCATCCACGATCTCGTCCCGAAAATCTCTCGGGAACGAGGTCGTAAACTTGATACGTTCCATACCGGTGGCGGCAACGGCCCTTAAAAGCCTTGTAAATGCTGACTTCCCTTCAAATCCGTCTAGGCCTTCATTTGTGACGGGCCGATAGCTGTTCACATTTTGTCCAATGAGATGGATCTCTTTTACACCCGAATCCTTTAATTTCTCTACCTGAGCTACGATCTCATTTGCCGGAAGGCTCTTTTCGCGTCCGCGGGAGAAAGGAACTATACAATACGTGCAGAATTTGTTGCAGCCCTCGATGATGGGAACGAAAGCTACGTAGGGCGAGTGACGGTGCGTATCGGCGACGGTCCAGTCATATTCGTCTTCCCTTTCGTTAAGGTCAACTAATCGCCTACGCTGCGTAAATGCTGAATCTACTATGTTTACCACGCGGCCCGTTGCTCGCGTGCCCATGATAAAATCGACTCCTTCTATCTTATCAAAGAGCGTTTCTCCATCGAGTTGTGCAACGCATCCCGTAATTCCAACCACCGGTTTCTTGCGGCCCGAATGCCGTATTTCTCCGACACGTGTGTAGAGCTTATGCTCGGCACGCTCACGCACCGAACAAGTATTTAGGATAACTACGTCGGCGTCGGCCTCATCCGAGGTCATTTGATAGCCATTATTCGACAAACTTGTCGCTATCCTTTCCGAATCGGAAACGTTCATTTGACACCCGAATGTTTCGATATAAACTCTCTTCATATGTCAGACGATACACGCCCCAAAAAAGACCTAAATAAAGACTTTGTTCATCTCCATTTGCACACCGATTATAGCCTTTTGAATAGCGCAATCCAACTTAAACCTTTGACGGAACGGCTTAAGGAGACCGGGCAGACCGCATGCGCCATAACAGATTACGGAAATATGTTCGGCGCCGTATCGTTTTTCAACGAGATGCGATATGCAGGGCTCAAACCGATAATCGGTTACGAGGCATTCCTGACCACCGGCAGCCGCTTTGACCGCACATCAATGCAGGTGGGCAATGAAAGGCCCTTTTATAATCTTGTTCTGCTGGCAAAGGATGCGGACGGACTGGACAATTTAATTCGGATCTCGTCAAAAGCCTATACGGAAGGGCTTTTTCATCGTCCTCGTGTGGACCTGGATCTATTGGCTGCCAACTCCGGCGGGCTTATCTGCATTTCCTGCTTTTCTGACGGCCCGATAGGCTATTTCTTGGCTCAGGATGAAATGGAAGGAGCCACGGGTCTCGCGGCATCGTTAAGCGACATTTTCGGGACAGACGACCTGTTTCTGGAGATTTGTCCTCCGGACGATGCCAGAGAGTCGGCTCTTGTTACAAAGATCGCGGAATTTGCCGGTTCGAACGGACTTCAACTCGTAGCCTCAAATAACGTTCATTATTTGCGGTCGGAAGACGCCGCGGCCTATGAGGTCGCAAAATGCATTCGCGAGGGCCGCACACTTTACGGCGATTGGCGAACATTGATAAAAACTTCGAATTACTTAAAGACCACTGACGAAATGTGGGCGGAGCTTGGATCTCAATTTCCAATAGCTCTCGAGAATACTGTTAAGATCGCCGACCGCTGCAATGTTGATATCCCGCAGGGCGATGATGTCCGGCAGCTGCCTGAATTCCCTATTCCCCTTGAACTCGGAGCACTCGATACGAATGGATATTTCGAGAAGGTCCTTTGGGAGTGTTTTGAGGAGCGAAAGAAGACGGATTGGGAGCCGATGAAGGAACTCGGAACCCTCAGACACGAACTGTCCGAATATGAGGATCGACTTCGCGAAGAGATCGAGATAATCGAAAGGATGGGGTTTCCAGGCTATTTCCTGATCGTGTGGGATTTTATCAAGTTCGCACGCGAGCGGAATATCCCGGTCGGACCGGGCCGCGGATCCGCTGCGGGATCATTGACCGCCTTTTGCATGCGAATTACGGACGTGGACCCGCTTCAATATGATCTTCTTTTCGAACGATTTCTAAACCCTGAGAGGATATCGATGCCGGACATCGACATTGATTTCTGCATCCGCGGCCGCAGCGAAGTGATCGATCATGTCGTTGAACTATATGGGCGAGAGTCGGTTTGTCAGATCATCACGTTTGCAACGCTTGCCTCCAAGGCTGTCATTAAGGATGTCGGCAGGGTTCTGGGATTGACGCCTCAGGAAGCGGACAATATTGCAAAGCTAATACCGCCGCCTCGCCGCGGCAGAAATGTCAGTATCTCAGAAGCAATATCAGAAGTGCCCGAACTGGGGAAATTGATGACTTCCGATATGCGTGCGAAAGAGGTGATAGAGCTTTCGCTGAAACTTGAGAACGGATCACGGCACACATCCGTACACGCGGCGGGCGTTGTCATCAGCCCTAAGCCCCTGCATGAACTCGTTCCTGTTGCGGTTTCTGATAAGGATGAACTGACCAGCCAATATCCGATGGGCGACCTGGAAAAGGTCGGCATGCTCAAAATGGATTTCCTCGGGCTGACAACGCTGACGGTGATAAATGACTGCCTCACGCTCATCAAAGACAAGCTTGGCGTAGAGATAGACTGGAGCAAGATACCGACGAACGATGAGAAAACGTTGCGGCTGTTCGCGGACGGCCGGACGGAAGCGATCTTTCAATTTGAATCGCAGGGCATGCAGGAGATCTGCAGAAAGATGGGCCCCAAAGAACTCGAGGATCTATCAGCTTTAAATGCTCTGTATCGTCCCGGCCCGCTGGACGGCGGCATGGTTGAGGATTTTATCTCCCGCTTTAAGGGCTTAAAGCCGGTCGAATACGTTCTTCCTGAAATGGAAGATATCCTAGGAAACACTTTTGGTGTACTCGTGTATCAGGAACAGATCATGCAGCTTGCGCAGAAACTTGCAGGCTACTCGCTGGGCGAAGCCGACCTGATGCGTCGGGCAATGGGAAAGAAAAAAGTTGCCGAAATGAACGCCCATCGCGACAGGTTCATCAAGGGGGCAACGTCGAATGGATTCGATAAGAAGATCGCGGCGGAGATCTTCGACCTGATGGCGAAATTTGCAGATTACGGATTTAACCGCAGCCATTCGATGGCGTATGCCATATTGGCGTTCAGAACCGCTTATTTGAAGGCACATTTCCCTGCTTACTTTTATTCTTCGGTCCTGACGCATGAGGCTCAGGACAGCGAAAAGGTCTACAAATACAGCGCAGAGCTGCGGACCATGGGGCTCGAGCTTCTGCCTCCCGACATTAACGAAAGCGATGAGATGTTCACGCCCGTTGGCGATACTGTACGCTATGGGCTAACAGCGATCAAAGGTTTGGGTACTTCGAGTATCCGTCCAATAATCGAGGCCCGTTCCACCGGCAAGTTCAAGTCTTTGATCGATCTTTGTACGCGACTTCAGGCGGGCAACCTGAACAGACGTGCGTTGGAAAGCTTGGTGTCGGCAGGGGCATTCGATTCACTGAATTCTTCCGGGCAGTCGGTGGCCGCCTGGCGGGCAATGATGTTCTCATCGATCGACGCGGCTTTGCAGGCCGGAAGCCGCGCATACGAAGACCGTGTTAGAGGACAAGGCGGCTTGTTCGCAGCAGCCGGATCAGTGGCGGACGTGCCGTTCGCTGTTTCGAACGCCGAACCGTGGAGCATAGCCGAAATGGCTGAGCGGGAAAAGAGCGCATTGGGCTTCTACCTCTCCGCACATCCACTCGATTCTTTCAAAGATGTACTCGCTTCGGCGGGCGTCATCCTAATACGAGAAGGGATAGACAGGGCGTCGAGTAATCCCGTGACGATCGCCGGAAACATCAGCGGCCTCCAGATCCGAACCAGCAAACAGGGACGGCGTTTCGCTAATTTTCGCTTGGAGGACCGTTCCGGCACCATCAAATGCGCTGTGCTTGGTGCAAATTTTGAGAAGTTGGCGGCAAAACTCCCGAACTCGGGTATGTTCGCGGTCGAGGGGCGTATTGAGACCAACGAAGGGCAAGATCCGTCGTTCAAAGTGACGGACTTGCGGGCCATCGAAGAAATGCTTCTTTCGATGGCAAAAAAGGTGGTGATAACGATCGAACCGGATCAACTGGATGAAGCTTCTGTAGAAAGACTGTTTTCAGCTCTAGAGCGACAGCGGGGCCGCTGCAGCGTTGAGCTTGTTATGAACAATGAGGGCGTGACGGTGACGCTTGATTCACGCTCATTGCGTATCTCGCCCAGCATTCAAATGAAACGCGACGTCGAGGGAATGGGTTTTGCATTGGACATCCTAACGTAGCCATCTTGACAGTTTTGATGCGGGCTAGATCGATGATTGCCGAGATCGTAAACAAAGCATAGAATTCAAATATGAAAGCGACCGCATTCGAAAGAGTTCAGACCGCCAGACATCCCGAAAGACCTTATGCTTTGGACCTGCTGTCCACTGTATTTGAGGATTTTGTTGAAGTTCACGGAGACCGCCGATTCGCCGACGATCCCGCGATGTTGTCGGGTTTTGCGAGACTTGGTGACACAGAGGTCTGTGTGGTTGGACAGCAGAAGGGCCGCGACCTCAACGAAAGACGATTTCGTAATTTCGCAATGCCGAAACCGGAGGGCTATCGCAAGGCCCTGCGGGTGATGCGGCTCGCTGAAAAATTTGGGCGTCCGATCGTCACCATTATCGATACTCCGGGTGCTTATCCGGGAATCGATGCTGAGGAGCGCGGTCAGGCAGAGGCGATAGCCTTTAATCTCCGAGAAATGGCCCGGATCAAAGTGCCGATCGTTGTTGTGGTCCTCGGCGAAGGCGGTTCCGGCGGTGCTTTGGCTATCGGGATAGGTGACAGGGTGCTGATGATGGAAAATGCTGTATATTCCGTGATCTCACCTGAAGGTTGCGCGGCTATTTTGTGGAAGGACGCCGCGATGGCGCCTGACGCCGCCGCGGGACTCAGACTTACCGCAGCAGAACTGAAAAAGTTCGATATTATTGACAAGATCATCGCGGAACCGGAGCCTTGGACCATGCCTGCAGGCGATGACGACAGCTCAAAAGAAGCCTTTGATTCGATCGCGTCCACCTTGAGGAAAGCATTGTCTGATGAGATCGATGCCCTTTCTTCGTTGCCGCCAGACAAATTGTTGGCGGAGCGATATGCGAAATTCAGGAAAATGGGGCAATGGGTTTCGGAATGATGAAAGAGGCCCTCGTAGCTTGGAGTGGACGAGGGCCTGACGGAACTATTAGAAAATTGTCGATGCTAGCCTAAAAGGGAATGTCGTCATCGTCGACGCCGCCCGTCGCCGGTGATCGTCCCTCATTCGTGCTCCCTTCCCTTTCCTGCGGCGGTCCGCTAAATGAAGGCTCGTTGTCGTGCGACGCCCCGGAATAGTCTGACGCCGCGTCAGATCGTGACCCTATGAACTGCATGTCGGTCGCCTGTACATCAAGCGTGTATCTGTTGTTATTATCGCGATCGGTCCACTCTTCTATTCTAAGCCGGCCCTCAATATAAACCGGACTTCCCTTGGAGAGATACTTTGCCGCATTTTCAGCTTGTTGACGCCAAAGTGTCACCTTGAACCAAGTAGTGAGGTCCTGGAGGTCGCCGGACTTGTCCCGCCGCTTTTCATTGGTGGCCATCGTAAAACTGCAAACGGCGACACCCTGTGGCGTATACCTCAATTCGGGATCCCGGCCAAGATTTCCGACGATGATTATTTTGTTGAATGACATTGGATTTCCTCTTCTGTGAATTATTTGCGAAAAACCTTCCGTAACGGAATTGCATCAATATAACACGTTGATAGGCTATGCTAAAATCTGACGTTTTGATAGCGATCCCTCTGCTGCCTTTCCACACTTATGCTTCGCTTGTCCGTATTCTTTATTTGCATATCTATAGCGGCTTTCCAGCCGCTTCTCGGACAAAATGTGGGTGACCAGATAAACGCCTCAAGATGTTGGTCCTTCGAGCAGGACGAATTTGAAGTATATGACGCTGTTGGATTAAAGGGCGGTGTCGCGATCGCAGATCGGTCAGCCTCGATCATACGCATTTCTAGCGATGGGGAGAAGCTGTGGCAGAGCGAGCAGGTTGGCCAACTTGATTCGAATTTGGTCGTTAGTGACTCGGGCATCTTTTTTGTTGCGCGTTCAACGAGCGATAACAAAGCTTGGTTTCGCGAGGTAAGCCTTCAGACGGGATTGCCGTTATTCAGTCGAGAGCTGGCGGGCGGCAGCGGATGGAGGCTTATCCGCGGAGCCGGCCCTCTGTTATACCTTTTCAACGCGGCCACGGTCCTTGCTATCGATATTGAAAGCCGTGAGGAGTCGTGGAATAGACCCTTCAACGGTGAGATCGCAGCTCTGGTCCAAGGCGGTGAGGACGACATTTGGATCTTGAAAAAAGACGGAACGGCAGTATCTTTGTCTTCAGTTGATGGCGGTGAGCTACAGCGATTCGGAACATTACGGGCACCGGTAACAGCCATGCACTTTGGTACATCGCTGTTGGTTGGGGCTGCGAACGGTGATCTTCGGTCCTTCCGCAACGGAGCTGGAACGCTGAATTGGAAATTTCGGGCGGGAGGCCGCATTTCTAACCTGTTGAATGACCGAGTGAACGTGATCGCCGCGTCCGACGATAATTTCGTCTATTCATTTGACCATAGAAATGGCTCGCTGAGGTGGAAGCGTCGATTAGGCGGGCGCATAACCGATCTCACGATCGTGAACTCAGAATATGCTGCTGCTAAGGTCCTGGATGCGGCCTTTTGGGAATTGATCGAAGTAAAAACCGGTCGAGTGGCCGGGCGAGTAATGATCGAACAGTCTGATAAATCAACGCCTTCTTTGGTGCGTCTTGAAGAAGGCTTCGTGATCAGTATTGGTCAAGGTATCGTCCGCTATTCACTTTCAAAGTGTCCGTAATAAGAAAGCGGCGTACCCTATTTCCGGGAACGCCGCTGAATGAAAATATCAGATTTCGACCTAGTGTGATACGGTGAATTCCTGCATCATGGCATAGATCTCGTCTTTGACCTGTAGTTTCTTTTTCTTTAGCGTGGTCTCCTCAAGCTGCTCGTCTTCACTCGGGTAGGATAGATGTGCGAGTTCGTCCAAACGTCGTTCAAAATCCTGATGCTGATGAATCAATTCTCTGAATGCAGGGTTGCTCTTCATTAGTTCATCCCTTACCGCATCAGTCGTTGACATGTCCATATCGCGTATTCCTCACTTGTCAATTTTTTGTGCCCCGGCACTGTTAAAAAGGTTGCTAGGGTAAGTTTCATATTAGACCCAACTGAATAAATTATCAAGCCGATTCATTTTCCACAGTGAGACACATCAAAACTGCGTCCTCAACAGGATAAGAATAGAAGTTTCTGCGAATTCCGCTGCGGACGAATCCGTTCCTCGCATAGAAATTGTGAGCTTTCTCGTTCGAGGCTCTAACCTCAAGCCAAACTTTTCGGGTCCCGCGTTGGCGACACATCTCCAGGAACTCGTCCAGCAATATCTGTCCTTTGCCGCGAAAAGCCGGCCTCACCGCAATGTTGAAAATCTCCGCTTCCCCTAGCTCCGAAATAGGTATTCTTCCACAAATAAAACCGGAGATCTGGTTGTGATCGTCTGAGATCTTGAGGATCACAGAGTCATCACGTTTCATTTCGTCAAGATAATTCTGCGCTGACCAAGGGCTGAGGCCTGTTTCGTCTCCGATCTTTATCAATTCGCTGATATGCGATGGGTCGGCTGCCTTAACCTGATAAACGTCTTTATTATGTAGGTCTTCGATGCTCATCAGCTGATAGTGCCGCCGACAAATAGGGGACCCGTCGTAAGAAAGCCCAGCGTATAGACGTACTTTGATATTGCATGGGCCATATTGTGCCCGATATCATGGGCCCGGATGCAGCCCTGAAAATGTTCTGCCAGTGACGAATGAAATAAATGAGTGGTTTGGGGATCTTTCGATGATGAAAGCCCTTTAAGATCCTCACGCTCGACAACGACTGGCCATCCGTTTTCATGGAATCTATTAGATCCTTCGAAAAGATAGGCCACGGCCTTGCTGCGGCCCATTGGCAAATAGATCAAATGAGGATGATCTACGCCCGATGAGAATGAAATAGCTTCAAAAAGATTGACGGCGGCCAACTGCTTTCCGGATCCGCTGGCGAGCCCCATGGCGGTCGACATACCGATGCGAATACCCGTGAAGCTTCCGGGTCCGGCCGAAACAGCAAATATGCCGATATCACCGACGCGTCTGCCCGAAGCCCGCAGAAGGTCTGATACTCTTTCGAGTATTTCTTCCGAACGTGGGCGATCGCTTTTACCTATCCATTCCCCCAGATATGTCCCGTTCTCCGTCAGCACGATACTTCCGCCTGCGATCGCAGCCTCGATGGAAAGAGTCAATGATCGCGTAGCGGCAAAGTTCGTCATTTTTTGAAAAGTCCTGCGAATATCCGCAGAGCTGACGCAGGGATCCGTGAAACTGCACTGCCAATACGATAATGTGCCCTGATCGGGGCGTCCAAGCTTCCTTCCATATGAACTGTTGCCCAAACCGGATTCATCCTTAAACGTGCTTTCAACTGCCCAAGAAACTCGGCTGGATCCGTAAGGTTGGTGTGGAGAGGCCGAGTGACAACCTTTCTTTCCCACTCCTTTTCAATAAACTTCGTCAGCCAATCGGGAAGATCGGTAACTCGATATTTAGACGGTATCAAAGAAATATCAAGTTGAAGATAACGATGGGCGAGGCCGATGGTGCATGCGATCCATCGTTGCCGCTTTGGGTTTACGGGAGCGAAAACAGCGTCCCAATCAAGAGGTGCAAATCTATTGTGGGCGATGTAAAACATATCCCACAGCCTGTCTCTATCGCTCGCTCCGTCATTAAGCCAGTGAACGGCGAGTATCCTGAGATGATCTTCAGGTTTCGGGATTCTTACGTCAACACCGCCCATTCGTACCATCTGCGAGTCTCCAAAGACATCGTCCCAAGGCCTCGTGTCCAGATGCCTTAATCCTTTGTGGACGTCGATGGCAAGTCCCGCCGCGGCAGAGCTTCGGGAAAGGGTCAAGGCTCGATCGAAATCAGTCTTGGAAACAGCTAGATCGAGATCGATGGAATTCCTGGGATCATCCTTTGGATAGTAGATACCTGCGGCGGGGCCTTTTATCAAGATTGGCTCAATACCGGCTTCACGAAATAGCGAAAAGGCCCGACCCGCCATTTGCTCTTGTAATGATGACTGAAGGACCGCCCAGCGCAGCTCATCTTTCGTAGAATATCTCGATCGTCCTTGAGAAGACACAGAAAAAGGGTAGCAGAGGAAAGTGTTCTCTGCTACCCAAAACCGTGGAGTTAAACCTAAGATCGGGGCTGCGGGACGTCCGGAGCACAAATTCCGTTCTGGTTACAGTTGGCAGTCGACGGACACACCAGCGTCAAACAGTTCGCCGGGACTTGGCAAGCACATGAAACGGAGCCAAGTGCATTTTTCGGTGCAACGAGAGATGCAACGACCGGGAGAGCGACCATTGCTCCGAGCCCGATCGTCTTCAACACTTGCCTGCGGGACTGGCCCGAAAATTTTGGTAAAAGTTCGTCAGCCATCAGACCGTTCTCACGGAGCTGATCGATGGCGAGCCATACAAAGTCTTCTGACACTTGACCGCTTCCGGCTTTGTCAAATTCTTTCACGATGTCGGCCACTGAGTGCGAGCCGTCGCAGGACTTCCACACCAACGCCGCAGACTGGTTGAGGCAGTGGGCCTTGTTGCTCTCCATATCGTATACCAGAACCTCGTCGGGCATCTCCTGCACGACTATACCGTTCTGACGGGCAATTGGGTTGTTTGGATTATTCATGTTCTCCTCCACGCAAATGTTCTACTAGTAAATCTAGCCTAAGGCGAAACTAATGTCCAACTCCTCTCGACATTACGTCGCATTCCGAAATTGTGTCTGCCAAAGGTAAAGTTGTAAAAGATTCAAACTCGAAAGGATTATTGCACGTAACTTTTGATAAATCAAGTCTTACGAGCACCAACCATCGAAAATATTCAAACAATGTTACCCCCGATCCGTTTCGGTCAGGTGACAAAGATCAATTCACTCTGCAGCCTACGGCGTGCAAACTCCCAAACCGTTGCAATTCGTTGTCGATGGGCATGACGTCTGCGTTGCGCATGCCGCCGGGCTCGTGCAAACGCAGGACGACGACGACAGAGCGTTAGGCGGAGCAACCAACGATGCCACCACCGGCAACGAGATCATCGTTGCCAACCCGATAGTCTTAATGGCTTCTCGACGCGATCTCTGCGTGCTGCGACGAATTTCCCTGTTTTCCAAGAGTTCAGAATCGGCGAACTGCTCGATCGCCAACCAAACAAGCTCAACAGGTACAGTCACGCCCATCTGAATTGCCAGGCCCTCGGCGATCTGTTCCGGAGTACGTTCACCGTTACATTCGCGCCAGACGCTGGCTGCGGTCCCATTTAGGCAATGAGCCTTGTTCCGAGTGACGTCATAGACGAGCACCTCGTTTTCCATTTCCTGCACAACAAGACCGGATCTTCGCGCAACCGGATTGCTAATCATTCGCATTCTTCCTCCATGTATATCTACAATAATATATCTATTCTGTATATGCGTATTTTTGTTCTTCTGCGTGACAAAGTTATTCAAAAATAACTTCCGTCTATTCTACTTATTGGATTTGTCAATCAAATCCAAAAGTCTAATTGCAGATAGTTTGGCTTCAGAACGACGACCCGAGAGTAATATCGCATCATCGACCAATTTATTCAAGACCGAAAGTGCAAATTCAGGGTTCGCCCTTATCGGTAAGGTAAAAGCGATCAATTCAAGCAATGCTTCCCCTTTGCTGATCATACGAGGCTGCCAGCGGCTTCCCTCTAAAAATTTCGTGAAAAAGAGAACCCCGCATTTAACGGGAACAGCTCCGATACTCGCCCCAAGGTCAGTCAGCGAGATCTCATAAGGAACGAAACGGCCGTCATCGGTGCGTCTGTTGATCGGTCGGGCAAATGGATGAACATTGCCCTCCTTATCGACAAGCGCAAACTCATCGGAATAATAAACGGCCCCGAGTTTCACCAATTCGGTTACCAACGTTGACTTTCCATCAAAGCTATTTGCCGGAAGCAGTATCGCCTTCCCTTTCCAGGCAACAACGCCGGAATGTAAGAAAACCAAATTTGGTGAATGTTCGCCAACGGTGACTCGGAGCAATCCGTCAAAGAATTTCAAAAACTTCCAGCGTGCCGGGCCCGACGATATTTGTTGGCCGTTCAGAAGGACACGATAATAACGATTCCCTGTCCGAAGCAGTTCAAATCGTTGATATTGACCCATAACCGGCTTATCCGCTAACACTATGTTGCCCAGTAATGACCTCTCAGCAACAGCGAACGCCTCGTCCAATAATCGCTTTTCATTTGAGATCAGCTCGACATCCACGTCGAATGTCCGAAAGCAAATGGAAAACTTTTCGGGCGATCTTTGAATTTCGGTCTGCTTTTTTTTAGGCATCAACTGAGGACCTTACGGCGATAAACGGCAAATAATAATATTGCGGTCAGGATCATCACGACCGGAAACATGGCGAGTCCGATATCCTCTCGATACTCAACTGAAAGCAAGACCGATAAACTGAGCAACGACGCAAGGACGCCATATATCAAAGTTACCCGCCGGTGTGTATACCCCGACAGCACTAACCGTTGGAACAAATGTTCCCGATGAGCGATCCAAATCCTTTCTCCTCGAACTGCTCTGCGCAAAAGCGTGATGACCGAGTCGAACAAAAAGAACCATACGAAAAGCACGGCAGCTATCGGCAGCAGATCCCAAGATTTTGATTGATTTGTCACTCTCGCAAGCAATGGCAGCGCGGCAAATGTGAAGCCCAAAAAAGCGCTTCCCACATCGCCCATGAAGATGTTTGCGGGACGCCAATTATGAAACAGAAAGCCGAGACTCGCCGCAGCTATGACACCGCTGAACAGGAACAGCGATGGTATGCCGAGAATACCGCATAAAAACATCCATCCGAGGCCCGCGATGACAGCTTGAAGGCCAGCAAGCCCGTCAATGCCGTCCATGAAGTTGTACGAGTTAACCATCCAAACAATCCAGAGGAACGTGATCAGATAACCCCAGTTCCCAAGGCTTATACCGCCCAGCATCGAAATGCCGTGCCAAGTGTCGACATCGGCGATCAAGCAGGCAGCGGCGAGGGCATGAATGAAGAGACGAACGTATATAGGGATCGAAAAGATGTCATCAAGAAAACTTATAAGGGCGATCAATGAGGCCCCAAGCAGATAACCCCATGAGAAGGATCCTAAAAATAGAACGGAGATAGGTACATACGAAGTTAAACAAATTAGGACTATGACCAGTCCCGCTCCGTGAGGAATTGGTTCGGAATGTGAACTTCTCTCATTGGGAATGTCGAGAAGCTCATTTTTCAAACTCAGTATGCGATAAACAGCAACGCCGTAATATGCGAGTACGATGATCAGAAAAAAGATCAAAGCGCCGATAGCTAAAATTTCATTTGATAAAAGCATCAGACACCGCAACGAGCATCACTTGTGTTATCGCAGGAGAGAACACTCGCGTCGTGAGCAAAGTAACATTGAAACAGCAGGCCGACCGAGAGTCAAACAAAACAGCAAAGTGAGAAATATCGCGTTAGCATCAGTAAATCAATTATCTAGTCGCCGCCGAAAACAGCTTCCCTGTATGCGAGAACGGCCGAATCCTTCGAATATTTTTCCACCGCGGCCTTTCGAGCATTCGATCCCATTTCGTCAAGCAGTTTTGGATCTTCAACTGTTCTTAGGATGAGTTTGGTAAGAGTGTCCGCATCGCCGGGCTCAGTATGCCAACCAATTTTGTCTTCGTCGATCACCATGGATAATTCCGACCCGGCTTCGGTCAGAGCCAGGATAGGTTTGCCTGCCGCCATCAAATTATAGGTTCTGCTGGGCATAGCTGTTCCCACCATACCTCTGATGAGGGCCACCAATCCGATGTCGGACGCATTAAGAAAAATGATCTGTTCCGACCGCGGCTTGTAGTCAAGAATGGTCACATTAGACAAGCCGTCCTTTTCGACGGACCTCTTCAGCCAGTCGGCCTTAGCTCCGGCTCCGATAAAAAGGAAGTGTATTTCCGGACGCAGCTTTAGCAATTTGGACGCGGCACCGATGATCGTTTCAACATCAGTAGGATGTCCAATGTTCCCGGCATACAAAAAAACGAACTTATTCTCTAGCCCCAATTCTGCCAATAGTTCATTTTCGACACGCGGACGCGGTTCAATCTCATCCAGGTCCGCCCAATTTGGGATATAAAAGATCCGCGGATCCAGTCCTCTCGCTTTGTTTTCGAAAGACCTCTTCATATCACGTCCCATCACGACAATACCGGCCGCGTATTTGAACACCCATCGATTGACCATATCGATGGATCGCGAGATCAGTGACCCCCTTTTGATAGTCCCTACGGCCTCAAGTATCTCAGGATAGCTGTCCTGGACAAGCACAGTGACCGCACTTCCCTTCAGCAACGCTGCGGCGGTAGTAGTAAAAGGCAGGCTCGGCGGGGCGGTACATACTAAAATACGATCGCCCTTCCGGAAAAGGAATAATGATCGAACGAACATCGACACACCGACCGTGACCATGTTGATCAGGCGGAGAATTAGGAAATTCTTATCGAATGTCGTACACCAGACACGATGAATTTCAACTTTATTTCTAGTCTCCCTTTTTGGGGCCTTGACCCCTCGGGCCATATGTTTCGGTTGACCGGTCAGAACCGAAACCGGATGATCAGCGGCAATACCCTCTGCGATAGCAGTCAGATAGTATCCCGTGGAGATCTCTTCCGGATAGTAAACCTCAGAAACGAGCCACATTCTCGGTGACGGAGAAGATACTGCCGGATCGTTGCTTGCGGACATCTGAAATCCTAATGATGCTCCCGAAGACTCAGGCGTCCGAGCAATATCTTACAAACCGTACTTGAGACCGTTTGGGTCTTGTATTCACTTGGCGGCGACCAAAGGGCCGGTTGAGCAACAGCAAGTTTGACTGCAGCAAGGATCGCTGACGGTTCTGCCCCGGAAAGAATGTTGCTCCCGCATTCAACAGTTTCGGGTCTTTCTGTGACATCGCGAACCGTGACGTTCGGAATGCCGAAGATCGCACACTCTTCCTGTACTGTGCCGCTGTCCGTAAGCACCGCGAGCGAGTTTCGTTCAAGCCAAACGAAATCAATGAACCCCATTGCCTCCAGCAAACGCACTTGATCGGGGTCGATGTCAATATTGAAACTGTTCAGTTTTTCAGCGGTTCTGGGGTGCACAGAAACGAGGACCGGCTTTCCAAGCTCTTGTGTCACGTCGTGCAAGCCTCTGAAAATATTTGCAAGCCGCTGCCCGTCATCGACATTTTCGGAACGGTGAATCGTAGCTAAAAAATACTCATACGGGCGTACGCCGAGTTCATTAAGCACCTCGTTCGCTTCGATCTTGTCTTTGTAACCTTCGAGAACTTCGAAAATGGGGTTGCCCGTGATGAATATCCGATCGCGCGGTATTCCCTCACGCACAAGGTTCTCTTTGCTCCGTTCGGTATAAGGCAGGAGTATGGTCGAAGAGTGGTCGATTATCCGCCGATTGACCTCTTCGGGAACGCGGTCGTCATAGCACCTATTCCCCGCTTCCATGTGAAATACGGGTATTCCGCGCCTTGCCGCCGCTATCGCAGAGAGGGCGCTATTCGTATCACCAAGGATCAGAACCCTGTCAGGACGTTCATCATCAAGCACCGTATCAACGCGCTCCAATATGGCGGCAGCCTGTTCGGCGAACCTGTTAGAGCGAATTGCGAGACTAATGTCAGGACGTCGGATCTCAAGTTCATCGAAGAAAACAGCGCTCAGATTGTGATCAAAATTTTGACCTGTGTGAACGGTAATATGATCACAATGCTGATCGAGAACACGCATTATGAGCGAGAGCCGTATTATCTCGGGCCTGGTCCCGAAAATGGTCATTATCTTCATAGGCGATACCGAAAAAGGAGCGGCTTAAGCCCGTTTCAAAAACTGGCGGATCTCCTCGGTTGATGCGGAAAGCAGTTCGCGAAGTGCATCGTGGTCCAAATTGTTGTCCCGGGATGAATACTCGACCTCAAGCGCCTGCTCAGCATCGGCTATCCTTCTGAGTTCCGGCAGAACAGGCTGAATGACATAGTAGTCGCCCTGACTAACGGTGCGGAAACACTCCTCTTCGGAAACCATGATCTCATGCACCTTTTCGCCCGGGCGGATACCCGTAAAGTGAATCGGCAGGTCTTTGCCATTCAAAAGCACTTCGGCGACATCGGTGATCTTTGCGGACGCTACCTTTGGAACGAATGTCTCGCCTCTGCCGGGGCTCTTCACAGCTTCAAAAACCGTATCGACCGCCCTTTCGAGGCTCAAAAGGAACCTGGTCATCTCGGGCATGGTAACCGTGACAGGAACGCCCTTTTCTATCTGTTCAAGAAAAAGCGGAATGATGGAACCGCGCGACGCGATGACGTTTCCGTATCGGACGCAATTTAAGTCGATATCTTCAATATCTCGATTGGCCTCGATAAAAATGCGTTCCTGAATGGCCTTCGTCATTCCCATGACGTTGATGGGTTTACAGGCTTTGTCGGTGGAAATGCCGATCACCTTCTTGACGGAGGAGCCCCTCTGAGCGACGGCGTTGACAAGATTGTGAGCTCCGTTGATGTTGGTCTGCACAGCCTCAAACGGGAAATACTCGCACGAAGGTACCTGCTTCAATGCAGCAGCGTTAAATACAATGTCTATGCCATCGACCGCTCGTTTTACGGCATCAGCGTCCCGAACATCACCGATGCGAAAATTCAGCACGTCGGCCGCGTTTTCATAGATCACTTCATCGGTTGCATGTTTGCGATGCATAAAGTCAAGCCGCATGTAGTGCTGCTTGGCTTCATCACGCGAAAAGACGGTCACTCTCTCAGGCTTTCCGTCGCGGCCGCTCAGTATACGCCTTACTAGGGTTTTCCCAAGCGATCCAGTTCCGCCGGTCACCAAAATTCTTTTGCCCTCAAACATTGCCATCTGTTGTCACTTGTATGTGGAAAATTAGGATTCTAACACTCGTCATGGCTGCAGAGAAACGTTCCCGCTTCACCGATGTGCCGTATCGTATTCAGTCGGATCAGCTGCCATAGCCCGGATCATCTCATCCCAATCCGGAATGGCGATACCCGTGGCATTTGTAAACAGAGTCGCATCCAGGCTGCGGTCGATCACCGGTTCGTCTGTGGGTTCTAAAGAGGCACCTGCACCGTAGGCGGCATTCAGCTTATTCAAAAGGTCAAATTTCGAGATCGGCGAACTCGCGACATGATAGACGCCTGAGATGTTGTTATGGGAAGTGATCAATTGCCGGACGACGTTGGCAAACACAATTGTCGGCATTCCGGAATAGATAGCTTTGGTATAGCCCTGAACCGAACCTCCGCGATTTCGAAGGAACCATTCGACCAAACTATGCCTTGTGTTCAGTTCACGGCCGATGATAGACGTTCGCAGAGTGAGACAATGTTGATCCGTCAGCTCGCCCAGCAATTTGCTGCGTCCGTAGAGATCTTCCGCGTCGGGTTTGTCAGATTCCTTGTAATTTCCTTTTCGCCCACTGAATACACAGTCAGTTCCGATCGTAATGACCCGAGCGTCAACATTCTTGCCGATCGCCGCCAACCTATGCGGAAAAGCGGCGTTGACCTCGATCAGACCGGCCACGTCATTCGCCTCAGGTACTTGTTTGATGATGCCGGCGGCGTTAATTATCAAATTAGGCTTGATCTTTTGAAGAGCCTCTGCAAGATCATCGCCGAAGAGGATATTGTCCACGACTTCGATTCGATCTTGCGGAAAAATGCTGCGCGGCAAGTTAGTTGCGCGACTAGCACGCACGAAGGCCCAAACGTCGTTGTCCTGTCTCAAGACCTGCACGAGCTTATGCCCGAGCATGCCGTTCGCCCCAATTATCGCGATCCTATTTGTCACAATTTCTTCGTAACGTATCTTTGCACGCTGATACGACTTCCTCCGGCTCTATTAGTTTCAGGCACAATGCATCGTTGTGGCAATGCGGCACGCGGCAGCCCTCACATTCTACATTGCGGCGAAATACCGTATTCGAATTGCCGAATGGATACCAGGCGCCTGCCCAATCGATCGCGGCAAATATCGCAACACAAGGCGTTCCCATCGCGGCGGCAAGATGCATCGGCCCGCTGTCATTTCCCAGAAACATTTCGCAACGGCCAAGCAATGCGGCCGTTTCCCTGACGCTGAGACTGCCCGCGGCAACCGCGCCGATCCCGCACCTGTCAACGATCAACTCGCCCGCATGTCGGTCATCGGGACCGCCTGTAATGACGGGAAAGACATTCTCATCGGCAACTAACCTTTGAAGCACAGCGATGTAGCGGTCTATCGGCCACACTTTTGAAGGCCACTTGCTTCCCGGCGAGATGCCGATAAGCCGCCGGCCATCCAGACCGGACAACACCTGTTCCTCTATGAAAGTCTCCGCTGCACCCTGTTCGGCTTCAGAGAGCAGCAGATCCGTATCCTCGATCGCATTTGTCGGGACATTGATGCCTGATGAACGAACTACGTCTAGAAGATATTCCGCATCGCGTTCGAGGACAGGTGAAGGATGGCCGCATTTGGTTGACAGCCACTTTGACCGTGCATACTCAAAACCGAGGCACTCTTTTATTCCGGCCAGGCGAAAAAAACGCTCGTCGCGATACATTTGCGTCACCGTTCGAACCCTCGGCATCAAATAGAAGACGCTGTCAAAACGCTTGATCCTAAGTTTCGCCAAAAGAAGCGCCGCCGAAGCGGCAAATCCTCCGCCCGCCTTGTTCGGGTAATGTATAAATTTGTCGATCAGTCCGACGGGCGGCAAGACGTGCTGTGCAGAAAGGAAACCATTTCGATCAGACCCATTCGTCATTAATGTAATGGACGCTTCCGGAAAGTGCTTCCTAATGGCCCACAATGCCGGCACCGCGGCAACGGCGTCGCCTAGGTGCCCGGTGCGGAATATTAAAATTCGCTTTGAACGAGACACACGCTCATGCATCGAACTCGGCACCTCTGAGGTCGTCCAAACGAATGTGTGTAGTGCCGACGGACTCAACGACAATTCCCGCCGCGACATTAGCGAGCCGGCTCGCAGTAGCCAGATCCGCACCGGCCGCGATACCGGCGGCCAATGTGGCGATAACGGTGTCACCGGCACCTGTCACGTCAAAGACGCGGCGCGCAGTCGTTGGCAAATGAAGGACCGAATCGTGCTCGAAAAGCGACATGCCGTCCTCACCGCGAGTGACAAGGATCGCCTTGCAGTCAAGTTCGGAGAGCAGCTTCGATCCTGCCCTTGAAACAAAATCTGGTTCGGCCTCTGAAATACCGCACGCATCGGCGGCCTCGTGGCGGTTTGGCGTCAGGATCGTGGCTCCTCGATATTTACTGTAGTCCTTGCCTTTTGGGTCAATGAGTACAGGCTTTCGAAGCGTATTAGCTTTATCTATCAATGCAGACAGAACTTTCGTTGTAAGGAGTCCTTTTGCATAGTCGGAGACGACAACAGCGTCACATTTCTCGAGCTGACCAGAAAACATGGCGATCACTTCGTCCTCTGCAGCCGCATTGATCGGTTCATTTGATTCCTGGTCGATCCTCGTCACCTGCTGATTGTGAGCAATGACGCGGGTCTTGACCGTAGTGGGCCGATCGTCGCTGCGGATCAATAGTCCGATCCCGACCCCGAGCTGTTCCAACTCGTCCCGAAGCAGACTTCCTTCCTGATCGTTACCGATCGATCCGATCAGTGTAGTTTGTACGCCCAACCCTCTCAGATTCGCCGCTACGTTCGCTGCCCCTCCTACAGCGATCGAAGACCTGGTAAGTCTTACCACGGGGACAGGAGCTTCAGGTGAGATCTTGACCGCGTCGCCCCACCAATAACGATCAAGCATCACATCGCCGATCACTAGGACCGAGGCTTCTGAAAAACTATTCAACAGATCGATGTTCATAGTTATGCGGCAACGGACGCATCTGCGGAATCGAGCATTTCGCACCAAAAGTGAGCGACGGTGATATGAGCTTCTTGAATACGGGCGGTCCTTAACGATGGGACCATTAAGCAGGCGTCACACAAGGACGCGAGCTTTTTGCCTCCGGATCCGGTCATGCCGATCACGCGAGCACCTTTCCTGCGTGCTTCCATTACCGCCGCTATTACGTTCGGTGAGTTTCCGCTCGTGCTGATCGCGATCAGGCAATCGCCAGCCGCGGCGAGCGCTTCTACCTGACGGGCGAAAACCCTCTCAAAATCGTAATCGTTAGCAAGTGCGGTAAGAGCCGATGTATCGGTCGTTAGGGCGATCGCAGGATACGCGCGCCTTTCCCTTTCGAATCGGCCAACTAATTCAGCCGCGATATGCTGAGCATCGGCAGCGCTTCCGCCATTGCCGCAGACAAGTACCTTTTGCCCTTTCATCAAGGTGTCGGAGAGGATTCCGAAACATTTCGCTATGGAATCTCTGCATTCAGCGTCCAGCTGATCCATCACTGAAATATGTTCTTTGAGTGAATCAGAGCCTTCGTCTGAGCCTCTGCCATTGCGGGCAGGCCGATCTTCCGTCATTCTATCGATGATGGCGGATGAAGAATATCCGGGCAGCAAAGGAAGAGAGACGACCTTGCCGCCCCAGCTTTGGACGAGGTCTGCACCGACTATCTCGGTTACCGGCCAGTCGCCGCCTTTGACCAGCACATCCGGCTTGATCTTACGTATCAGCTCCTCGGGTGTTGCTTCGTCAAAGATGATGACCTCGTCGACCGACCTTAGGCCGCTCAGCACTGCCGCCCGATCCACTTGATTCTGGATAGGGCGGTCCGGCCCTTTGATGGAGCGGACCGACCTGTCGCTGTTAAGGCCTACAATTAGTCGGTCCCCGAGCGCCTTGGCACGCTCCAGGAGGTCAATATGACCTGGATGGATAATGTCGAAACATCCATTTGTGAATACGATCATGGGTTTACAAAAGGGCTTTTGGGGGCCTGAAAAAGCCTGCCTTATCTATACGCTTGGCTATAACCATCACGAAAAGTACTCCGACCGACGCCGTGATCAGGAATCTGAACAGCGTGGGAATGATGGTACCGTAAAAACCTTCGTATGAAATACACGTAAGCAGCATTATGTAGATGGAATACTTCCAGATCGATGGAAGTTGCTGCTCTACCAATGCGGAATAGAAAAGCCGTATAAAAATGCCGATGACCAACATGCCGATCGGAACGCCCACCGGTCCGAAATTGCGGAGAAGGTCGCCGATGGGAGTGATCGCAAATGACGTTTCGCCCGTGTTGAAATAGAGATCACTATAACGCCTTGGGTCAGAGGCTGTCGGCTTTTCGGGCCACAACACGCGAGGTATGAAGAACGTCGAAAGCTCGTTAATAATGTTGTTGTCGAGTCCGTAGGCGTCCTCATAAGGCTTCAGCAATTCGTAGTTTGAAACAACCACGCCCACCGTGCTGACGATATCCATTCGTCCAACCAGCGAGGTCGCCCCAAATTCCAGACTCTCAACCGAGCTGGCTCCGCCGACCTCCTCGAAAGTTTGACCAATCTTTTCAATGTATTCGCCCGCCTGCAATTGAGACTCGTCGCCCTTTACCATTCTCAGGGTCGTGCCAAAGATCATCCCCGATATTAGGATAACGATCAGTATTCCGCCGCCGATCGCCATTTGCTTAGCTCTGAATTGACGTCCGGAAAGGATGTACGCAAGTACGATCAGAGCAAATATCTGGATCATCATTCCGCGGTTGCCTGCGAAAATCGACTTGGTAACGCTTGAGCCGACAAGAATTGCAATTACCGGCAGAAAATAGAATTTGAGCTTTTCAGCCCTGAATAATATCAACCAGAGGATAAAACTCCCCTGAAACCAGAATTGCTGCGTCAGAAATAGGATGCCGTCGTACGAAGATATTTCCTCGGCACGCTGGAAACCAAATTTGCCAAGAGTGAACTCTGAAACAGTAATGATCGCTCCGATAGATAGCAAAATAAGCGAAGGGATTATGTATGAGGGGTCGCTCGTTCTTGCTTCAGGAAGCTTTGAACCGAGATACCGGCCGACGCGGCGCCCGATGGACAAAAAATAACCGAGTGCGAGACCGACGAACCCAAGGCCAAGAATGAAGATCGTGAATGGGAGGTCGCTTTGAGGGTCGCGAACAAGATTTATGTAGATCGGATCTGACCAGCCGACCGCGAGAAAGAAACCGCCTAAACAAAAGGCCGGGAAAAAATACGACCATGTCGCAAATATCAACGGGTCCGCGAAAGAAAATCTGCCTTTATGCCAAAGCAGCAATGACGGGAGAATGAACACCGCCCCAAGGCCGATCACCCACGGGATGAGATAGTGATGCGGAAAGGCCTCCAGGACGCCTTGTGCGTACATCAAAGCAAGAGCCGCGCATACCGCCGCTCCGAGCATCAATGCAATGCCCGGCAGCATGCGGTCGCCGGCCAATGAGGGAGAATAGTTTTGTGCCCTTATTTCTCGCATCAAGAAATCGATTCTCAATTGTCGACTTTTCTGCAGATGGCTACAAGTCCGTCCGCCCACTGGCGTGAAAACTTGACGCAAATGTCATTTATTAAATTTACTACTGCTCGGTTCGTGGGCCGGTGTTCGACTCCCAGATCATAAAAATAGAATGACCGAAGCTCAAAGTTGTGGCGCTTCAAAAGAAGTTTCAAGGTCGAATAGGAGTAATACGCAACGTGGTCGGGGTGAACCGGTTCATTGACGCCGCCTTTGCCACGAAGCCCATACTGAAAGAAACGCATTGCACAGTATGCATTGACAGTGGTGATGACAAGGTCGGTTGAAGGGTTCATCAGCCGCCGAATTCCACTCAGAAAACGGCCCGGATCGTTCAGATGTTCAATTATCTCGCCGGCAATTATTACATCGAATTGGGGCTCAAGGCCGACGTTATCGAGGTCGGTCAGATCTCCCTTTATAAGATCGCTAAAACCTGCACATTCAAGAGCCAGCAGGCCGGCGTCATCGGAATCAAGGCCGGTAAGTGATTCAGCAACATCAGCGATCACCGCGTGGAGAAGTGTTCCGTTCCGGATCGACTCTTCTGTGTAGGGCGCATTTGTGCATCCGAGATGAAGGACACGCTGCCCTCGGCAAACCTCGCGTATGAACTCGACGCGCTGAACTAATGAGAGATCTTCCGGGATCATACTTTCTGACCTCTCAAGAATAACCGCCTCAGAACACTCTTGAAAATCTCGATCTCGTCTTGAGCGAAAAATCTCATAATTAGCAAAATACCGCAGAAGATCAGAAATGAAATGGCCGCCTCCGCGATCAAGGAGATCCATCCGCCGGGCAAAAGACCTGACAACACAAAGGACGCGGTCCCCGCCGCCAATGCGGCGATAAGAATCTTTACCGGCAGCAGAAGCCAGAGCGGCAGCAAAACCGTTCCGAAAATGCGCTTCTCAAAGACCACGATCAGAAAGATCAGTACTGAGGAACCTGCAAATCTGCTGAAAGCGATGCCTTCCGATCCGTAGGTCCTGAACAAAAAGATCATCAAGATAGCTGCTGTCAGTGAACTTGCCGCGGTAAATGCGGCATTCAGCCCATATTTTTCATTGCTTTCGGTGAACTGCCAAGCAATTATCGTTGCGCCCATTATCGCAAATGTTGCGGAATGAAAGACAAGGATAGTGTACGAGCGTTCGGCGAAATCGGTGCCGAGCCACAGAGCTAGAAATTCCTGGCCAAACAGGACCGCCCCAAACAGAAAAATGATGACGCACCGACCAATAGCTTGGTGGAAACTTTGTACAGAACCAGCGACTTATCCTTGTCGCCGAGCAGCGAATTTGCGGCCGGGAATACCGCAAGCGAAATGCCTGCAGCAAAACCGAGAAAATGGACTGCAAGTGAAAGCGGGATGGCGTAAAAGGTGAGAACAGAAGTGCCGAATTCCCTTACGATCAGCGACCTCTCAAAGATGAACAAAAGGTTTCCCGCCACTTGATAGAGGATTATGCTTCCGGAGTAGAAAAAGACCTTTCTTCGGATCTGATTCCGTATCGACAGATCGAAGCGAAGCTCCGGCAGCAGGGCTTTTGCCGTCAAAAAAAAGACGATCGCTATGCTTGCGACAGTTATCAGATTCCAAAGGAGCAATGCCTCGACCGTACCTCCATTGAAAGCAATGACCGCGGCACCTGCATTCATACTGACCGCACTAATGTTCGAGATCAGAAGCAACCGATCAAACCGCTGAATGCCCTGTAAAACGTTTTGGTAAACAAGGCTTATCATCGTGAACAAGATCACCATGCCCGCAAGCTGCAGAGATCGGGTTGCGGCCTCGACCTGGTCGTCAGGCAGTGCGAGCAGCTCTACGACCAAAGTGCGGGAGAAAAGCCAGAAAACGATGGCGGCGACAACTCCCAGGATCGCGCTTGCGGCAAGCACCGCCGTTACTGCCTCCGAAATGGCTTTGGTGTCGCCCGCTGCCTTGAACTGGGCTACGTATTTGCCTGCCGCCTTTCCGATGCCGAAAGTGAATGAATAACCGATGAAGCCGAGAGCAAGTGCATAGATGCCGAAGGATGCCGTGCCCAAGCCGCTGACGATGATCGGGGTCACTATAAGGCTAAGGCCAAGCGGCAGCATCCATGAGAGAACGCTAAAAATAGCATTCTTTGCTACGAGCGCTGATCTGCTGTTTGTTTCAGGCATCAGGGTCAAGAGCGTCAGCGTAAGCAGATAAAACGGTATCCGCTGCGATCCGTTCGTCGAACTTCTCTAAGACGAGTTCTTTTGCATTCTTTGAGAGCTCCGAACGGAGTTTTGGGTCATTCGCAAGCCGAATGATCGCGTCGGCAAGTGCACCCGCATCGCCCGGTTCGATGAGAACGCCGGTTTTCATGTGAATGACTGCCTCAGGGATAGAGTTAATATTCGTTGAGATACACGGCAGACCCAAAGCCATTGCTTCGAGCAGAGAGATCGGAAGTCCCTCCAAATAGCTCGGAAGTGCAAATATATCAGCGATGTGATAGAACTTCAGTACATCGATCCTATCGCCCCCTGCCATTGATGATTTTACGAATCGAAACGAATCACCAAGGTCATGATCCGCGACCCTTTTCTGTATTGCGTCGGACGGCAACTCCGGCGTGAGCCACACGAATCGCATCTTTTCTTCTGTCAGGACGATCTGTTGTGCTGCTTCCAAAAATATCCATCGGCCTTTGCGGTCAATGAACTGTCCCACGCAAAGCACCACGGTTTCAGTTTCTGAAAACCCAAATTTCTCGCGAATTCCCTGTCGTTCGTCGGTGAGCATTTTGGCGTCCGCTATCTCGGCAGGGTCGATAGACGTGTAGGTAACGGGGATGAATTCCAAGTATTTTTTAGGCACCCATTGCGCCAGACGCTCCAATGTGTCGCGATTTGCAGCGAACAGTCGGAGCGATCCGGTCGCCAATAGAAACCGAAGCCTGCCTTTCCAAAGCCATCGGCGCCAAAAAGCGCCGTCAACCAGTGTGTTATGGGAAGTTACAAAGACCTTTCCGCCCAATGCACGCAGCAAAGACAGCAACTGCCACGACTGCCAAGGTGCCGTTTCGATATGCACAACGAACAGCTTTGAACCAACTTTCCGAAAATAATTAAGGATCTCAAATTCTGAACGGACCCTTGTAAGCTGCCGACGGATCTTCTCGATGACAGAAGTTGCCTGCGCAAGGTCCAACTTATGTTCCAAGAAGTCGATCTTGACACCTGCCGATGTCAAAAATCCGATGATGTCTGACGATGATCCCCGCGGCAATAGAACCGTAATATCCCATAGCTCGCGAGCATATTTCATTATGGAGATGAGATGGATCTGTGCTCCGCCCCATTCTACGTAATTCCATACATAGAATACTTGCGGTCGACTTTCAGCTGTCTTCTTGTGCGACACTTGACGCATAGATCTCTGATAGCGGCGGTTCCGGCTGGCTTGCTGCCCAGCGTGATTCTTGACTGATCCCAAGGATAACCCTGATGCCGAAGATCACGACCGCAGCAAGGCCCTCGACCTTGTTCGGAGCAACCGCCATCGTAGCATTAAATCGTCGACGCAAGGAGTAAGGGCCGAACGGGTCGGAAAAAAGGCGACGGAACTTTTCGGTCAAGGGCAGATTCCGGAATCCGGACGGCGGGTCGTTCGGTTTGCAAAACACACGTGCCCGCGGTTCGACCAGCAGCTTCCACCCGAGCTTTCTGAGTCGCGGTGTGTATTCTGCATCTCCATACTGAGGGAAACGCTTCGAATCCATCAATCCGGCCTCACGAATTGCGCTTGCAGGAAAAAGCACGCAGTTGCCAACTATCATTTCTACGTACCATGGACTTTTGGGGACCGTCCACACGGTCTGATGAAACCAGTGCCGGTTCCCTCCTTTCCAAAGATCCCATTTAGGCGCGACCTGAAATACTTTATGAGGAGTGCTCCAATCCAAAAGCAGTCCGCCTACGATGCTGCGCTCGTGTCTTTGGCAGCACTCAACGAGGCGGGCAATAGCGCTTCTATCAAAGATGGAATCATTGTTGCACGTAAGAATAAGGTCCGGATCGTCGGCCAATGCCGCCGTTATGCCGCGGTTAGTACCTTCTGTAAACCACAGATCGCCGCCGCCGGCGATGATGTTCACATCCGGAAAGTTCTTCCTAACGGCTTCAGCGGTTCCGTCAGTTGAGCCATCGTCAACAATATAAACACTGACGTCAATTCCCTTTAGGTCGGACCGGAAAATGCTGCTCAGAAATTGTAGTGTCTCGGCTCGGCGGTTGTGAACAGGCGTCACGATTGCCAGTTTCGTATGCATGAGTTCTTACCGGCTATTATTGCTTTCGGCAAGGAGGTCGGCCTCTATCATCAAGGACGCAAGATCTGAGAAGCGGGTCGTTGCCTCCCAACCTAGAAGCCGTTTTGCCTTTGACGCATCGCCGATCAGGCGGTCAACCTCGGTCGGCCTAAAGTACTTTTCATTGATGTCTACGACTAGGTCACCCGCCTTTAGCGTGGTCGAAATACCGAATTCGTTCTCGAGTACAGATGCATCCACGGAATGAACCAGCCCTTGTTCATCAACACCCGATCCCCGCCAATCGATCGCGATACCCAGCCTAAGAAATACAGCTTCAACAAACTCACGCACGGAATGTTCTTCGCCTGTCGCAAGGACAAAATCCTCAGCGGATCCGTGCTGCAGCATTCTCCACATACCGTCGCAAAATTCAGGAGCATAACCCCAATCGCGGCGAGCATTCAGGTTGCCGAGGCTGATGGTGCTTCCCCGCCCCAAAACTAATTGGGCAACGCCACGTGTGATCTTCTTCGTGACGAAAGTGTTGCCCCGCCTCGGAGATTCATGATTGAACAAGATCCCGTTTACGGCAAATATTCCGTAGGCCTCACGATAATTCACTATGGTCCAGTATGCGAAGAGTTTTGAAACCCCATAAGGCGAACGCGGATAGAACGGTGTTGTTTCAGATTGCGGGACCTCCTGTACCAAACCGTACAACTCCGACGTAGAAGCCTGATAGAATTTCACGTGTCTTAGGCCGGTCTCGCGGATCGCATCCAGGAACCGGAGCGTTCCCAAAGCATCCACTTGAGCAGTGTAATCGGGGATCTCAAACGACACCTTTACATGACTCTGAGCCGCCAGATTATAGATCTCGTCAGGCTCGGTCTTATCAAGCAGTCGGTTCAGACTGCTTGGGTCGATCAGGTCGCCGAAGTGAAGAAAAAGGCGCTTGTCGAGTATCTCCGGGTCTTTGTAAAGATGATCAATACGGCCTGTATTAAAAGAGCTGGAACGTCGAATGATCCCATGCACCTCATAGCCCTTTTCAAGAAGAAGCTCTGCGAGATAGCTTCCGTCCTGCCCTGTAATGCCTGTCACTAATGCCTTCTTCATCTTCAGTATTTTCGACTCGATGTTCGCAAGATCGTATTGTCTTTCAATGTATAAAGTTTATATACCTCTTCAAGCCCGGCCCTTAGTTCGACGTCAGGTTTCCAGCCTAGAGAATTAATACGGCTGCTGTCCATCAGCTTTCTGTGAGTACCGTCAGGTTTCGAGGTGTCGTAAACGATCTCTCCATTAAATCCCGCGATATCCGAGATCATGATACTGAGCTCACTGATGGAAACCTCTTTGCCGGTTCCTACGTTCAAATGGGATATCCCTGAATCATAAATATCCCCCGCTTCAATACGCTCTATCGCAAAAACGATAGCGTTCGCGAGGTCACTGACATGCATGAATTCGCGGAGCGGACGGCCTGTGCCCCAAATAGTGACCTTAGATTCACCTTTTACCTTTGCCGCATGGATCTTGTTGATCAATCCAGGTATAACGTGCGATGTCTCGGCATCAAAATTATCATTTGGGCCGTATAGATTGGTAGGCATCAGCGAAAAGAAATTATCTCCGTACTGACGATAATAATTCTCGCAAAGCTTCAAGCCGGCGATCTTGGCTATAGCATATGGTTCATTTGTCGCCTCCAACTCGCCCGTTAACAGATCCTCTTCTCTCATTGGCTGTGATGCGGCCTTCGGATAAATGCAGGAACTTCCCAGGAAGATCAACTTTTTGACGCGAGCTTCATGGGCGGCGTTTATAACATTGGCCGCAATCATCAGATTCTGATATAGAAACTCGGCTCGGTAGGTATCGTTCGCGAGAATTCCGCCTACGCGAGCGGCCGCTACGATAACTACATCGACAGCATTCGCCGTGAAAAAGTCATTTGTCTGCTTTTGGTCGACAAGATCCAATACGCCTGAAGTGGGAGCGATCATGCCGCCTACCCTTTCGGATCTGAGGCGTTCGCAAACAGCGCTCCCAACCAACCCGGAACCGCCAAGGATCAAGACCTTTTTATCCTCAAGATCCATTTAAAAACGCAGAACGCAGATCAGGCTTCGTCGCTCTGGCCGTAACCGCCCTTGTGATAGTAGCTCTGGTAGTAGTAGTAATTGTCCTTCGTGTTGAGGTTGACGTTATTCAATACGACACCGAATACCTTTGCCCCGATCTCGTTCAGAAGCATACGTGATTTCTTCACCACTTGCCTTGAACTGACGCCGGCGTTTACGACCAAGATCACGCCGTCCACCATAGACGCGATAAGAACTCCGTCAGTGAATGACGCTATCGGAGGCGAATCGAGAACAACGTGCGTGAACTTGGTCCGCAGCATATCCAACAGTAGGGCCATCTGCTCAGAACCGATCAGTTCGGCAGGATTCGGCGGGATCGGCCCCGAAGGCATCACATGGACGCGAGTCGTTTTATCAACCAAAATGGCTGCGTCAACTTCTGCGTCGCTGAGTTCGTTCGCCAGCAGGTTACTGAGTCCCGCTTTGTTCTCCATATTGAATACAGAGTGCAGCCGAGGACGACGCATATCAGCATCGATGATCAGTACTTTGGCTCCTGTTTGGGCCAGACTTATCGCTGTGTTCGTTGCTGTCGTGGTCTTACCTTCAGCCGGCAGGCTCGAGGTAATGAGAAGCATTTTTGGCGCGTGGCCCGCGGACGATAACAGGATCGAAGTTCTTAGATGGCGATAAGCTTCTGCCAACGCGGAACGAGGGTCTGCGCTAATAAGGAGAGGCGAACCCGGCGGTGCTTCCTCGCCTTCCCCGCTTCCGACAAGCAATAGCTTCCGTTTTGGTAGCGAGTCCACGGTCGGTATAGCAGCCAGAGCCGGAAGCTGCAGATAGCTCTCGATCTCTTCCACAGAACGAATTGTGTCGTCTAGGTATTCGAGGAAAAGTGCCAGCCCCATACCGAAAACCGTTGAAAGCAGAAGTGCCAGCGACACAGTCATTAATCGCCGCGGCGAAACAGCGGTTTCCGACGGAATGGCAATTTCAATGACGCTAATGTTGTTGTCTGAGCCTTGGGCCGCAACGTCGTTGCCGCTTACCTGCTTTCTTAGGTTGTCAAGAAAACCCTTGTTCGTGTCTATATTCTGCTGCAACAGCTTGATATTGACAGCACTCTGATTCTGAGCCTGCGCCTCGTTATATTGCTTCTCAAAATCTGCCCTGATCTTATCTTCTTGGCTCTTTGCCTGAAGATATTTGGTCCGCAGGTTTTCGAGCATGCCCTTCGAAGTGCGTTTTCTATACTCCGCAAGGTCTGCATTGAATTTGGCGGCGGCTCGGTCTATTGAGTCCTCGTAACTCTTGAGCTGGGCGTCAATTTCCCGGATCTCGGGGGCGCCTTCCTGAAACTCCTGCAGTTTCGAAGCTCTGAGCTGACGCAGGTCGGCCATCTTCTTCAGGATATCTGCTCTGAAAACGCGGATATTGTTCTCCTGTTCCGTGATGAACCGCGCAGACTGCTCCTCAGCAAGCGCGTTTACCTTGTCCGGAGAATTAGCCACGGCGAGGTAATTCGCCTCGGCATTTTTTCGCTGATTTTCTGCCTCCAGCAGCTGTTTATTCAGCCCCGACAATCGGTCGATGACAATGGTCTGCTCGCCTTCGGTTTTCAGGATGCCCGCGTTCTGCGTCAGGTCAACGAGCTTTTCCTCGTCCCTTTGAACGTCGGCCTGAAGGTTTGCAATGCGTTCCTGAAGGAAGTCATTCGTCTTGCGGCTGGTGCCCGAACGCTTCTCTTGATTCAGTGTTGTGAACGTTCCTGCAATAGCATTCGAAACGAACGCTGCTACCTCAGCACTCGTGTGCCTGAACGTAATATCGATCAAACGGGTGTCCCGCACGGATGAACGAGTTTCTCTTACAGGCTCCACATCCAGATTCCTCTTGATGAAATCTACAAATGGTGCGAGTTTTATCGCTTCCTCAATCTCCTCTGTGGTTGCAAGGCCGTCTAAAGAAGGCAGTTGGGTTGATGAAGATGTTTTGCCGTCCGCACTTGTTGCTAAACCCAACGTTCGCAAGATCGAGTTCAAGGCAGAGCCGGTCGATTCTTCTTTCGCGGATAGGAAATCTTTGTTGTTTTCGAGGTTGTTCTCCTTAATGACCCTGCGCAAAAGGCCGTCGCTGCGTAATAGCTGAAGCTGAGTATTAAAGTATGCCGGATCCGGGTTCGAGATCGGCCTGGCCCTATCGGAGGTCACCAATTCGGGGTTTACCTGCTCCAGATCGACCTGAACAACGGAGCGCGAGGCATAAACGTTCGGCTTGCGAGCCATGTAGATCGCGGTCAAAGTGGTGATCAACGCGGCAAGGCCTATCACCAGCCACAAACGCTTTCTGATCGCTCTCCAATAATCAAGAAGGCGAAAATCCGCCGCTGCAGATTCGCCGCGATATGACGGATACTGTCCGGGAACGGCAGGCCTGTAATCGAAGGGCCGCTCAAGCTCAAGATTGTCAGCCGGTAGATTTTTTGTAATGTCTCGCGATTCTTGCATGCCGGTAGTTAATTACGGTATTCGATAGATCGCGCTCGGGATCGACGACCTTAGCGAGTTTGCGACTCCCTGAAGTATGGATTTGACCCTGTCCTCACTAACGGCAACTATGTCGTTCGGTTCAAGGAACGGATCATTGATCTTGCCTTTGTCTATCTGGTTGAGGTCCAGAATGATCTCTTGCCGCTCAAGTGAGCCCTGAGTTTGCCGAAGAATACGGACGCGGTCTTTTTTCGCCGTTGGTTTTAAACCTTCGGACGAGGCAAGGGCCTGCGTCAATGTAATAGGCTCGCGAACACGGATCGATCCTTGTTTATTTACGTTTCCGTAAACATAGATGATGTCCGCGTCGAGAACGGAGACAATGTCGCCGGGCTGAAGCCAAAATGTACGCTTCCCTTCCTGAATATCCCTTATTTTGAAATCAACGACCGCCAGATCGTCATCACCGTCATTTTCCAGCTGACATCCGAATGTGTTTCCGGGTCTCGCAACGATAATCCGCGTGCCGGCCTCTTTATTTGGGCCGCCGGCCATTGCGAGCAATTCAAGCAGATGTACCTTGCGGCTAAGAAAAAAGCTTCCCGGCTTTTCAACAGCACCGATCACGCCGACAGGTTGCGACCGCTGTTCGGCGACCACGACATTCACCTGAGGGTCGCGAAGATATTTTTCCCGATAAGCTTCAGCGATCGCGACGGCCAATTCACGATCCGTCTTGCACACGGCGACGACGGGGTTTTCAAGCCTGAACAGCGTGATCGTTCCTGCAGGGCTCACGGAAACACGCTGGTTCAATTCCGGATGCCGGAATACCTGAATATCGAGAACATCCTGAAATCCGATCCGATATCGGTCTGAGGTGTTCGCTGCCGAACCCGGCATTTGAGCGAAAGAGGCGACCGCCATGAGCGGCAACGTCAAAAGGCCCAATAAAGCTCTAAAATCGAACATACGAAAACTACGGTAAATATATGGCCCGCGACCCAATACGGAAAAACAATTTCCGAAAACAAACAGCAATGTTATCAAATGCGGTATGCTTTTGAAACAAGAGTTTTGAAAGAAAAGCCTATTTCGATAAACTCGAAACAAAGCCAGCAATGCCTCCATCAGAATCCGTAACGCCGATGCTTCGGCAGTATCTTGAAATAAAGAAGCAATATCCGGGCACCATTCTTTTCTTTCGTCTCGGCGACTTCTATGAGATGTTCAACGAAGACGCGATAGTTGGCTCTCGCGAATTGGAGATCACGCTTACAGCGAGGCATAAGGACTCCCCAAATCCAATACCAATGTGCGGTGTTCCCTATCATTCAGCATCAGGCTACATCGCTCGCCTTGTCAGGAAAGGCTATCGGGTTGCCATATGTGAACAGACCGAGGCGCCGGCAAAAGGCAAAAAGCTGGTTAATCGCGAGGTTGTCAGGGTAATTACGCCCGGAACCGCTATCGACCCACAGCTTATCGAATCTAAGGAGACGGTTTACCTTGCTTCGGTCTGCGAGATCAGCGATAGTTTCGGACTCGCAGTTTTGGAAATGTCGTCAGGAAATTTTTTTGCCGCTGAATTCTCCGGAACCGGAGCTTGGAATCGCGTTTGCGACCAATTGGACGGCTTTGGCCCGAAGGAACTCCTGTTTCCGGCGGATATGGGGCCGCGGTTGTCCGGGATCATTTTGGTTGAAACGCCCTCCATGTTCGGAGAAACTCAAGTAGATCCCATATCGGCCGAAGTTCGTAATGTAACCGGCTTGTCGTTGGAACAACGATATTTTGACGTGAACGAAGCGGAACGTTTGCTTTTGAAACAGTTTGCTGTCGCTTCACTTGAGTCTTACTCACTTTCGGGGCGTCCGGCCGCAGTGGCGGCCGCCGGGGCATGCCTGCGATATGTTCAGGAGACACAGAAGGCAGCTGCAGAGCACATCTTTGAGATCTCCTATATCGAGGCCCTTGATTCTATGGTCCTCGACTCATTGACCCTCAGAAATCTGGAGATCTTCAGTTCCCGCGGTGACACATCAAAGGGCTCGCTGTTTGCGACCATTGATGAAACTGTAACGGGAATGGGGGCAAGATTGCTGAAAACTTGGCTGCAGCGGCCTTCCCTTAAGCGAAGTGAGATCCAAGCACGATCATCGGCAGTCGCAGAACTTGGTGATTCGCTTCTCCGTGATAGTTTGCGAAACAACCTGAAGAAGGTTGCAGACATAGATCGCCTTGTCGGCAGAATTAATCTTGGAACAGCGACTCCCAGAGATGTCGTCTCGCTCAGATCTTCGTTGAGGAATGCACCCCAGATCCGCGATCTGATCTCGGATGCCGGATCAATGCTGCTCCAAGTGCTCGGTGAGAACGTAAAGGATCATTCGGCCTTGGTTGACCTTCTTGAGCGTTCGATCAACGATGAGCCCCCTGCCTCGGTAAACGATATGGGCGTTATCCGAGACGGATTCAATGCGGAGCTTGATGAATTGCGAAGGATCGCGGGGTCCGTAAAATCATCCATTGCCGAATTCGAAGGCAGGGAGCGTGTCAGGACCGGCATTCCAAATCTTAAGATCCGCTATAACAACGTTTTTAACTACTACATCGAAGTTTCGAAAGCCAACCTCGAAAAGGTGCCGGACGACTATCATCGACGCCAGACGCTTGCCAACGCGGAACGATACACAACACCTCAGCTGAAAGAGTGGGAAGACAAGGTTCTCAATGCAGAGGATCGGATGCTTCAGTTGGAAGTCGAACTTTTCCAGCAAGTTAAAGAAGCGATCCGTCGCGACACGAGAGAGCTGCAGACAACGGCGAGGGTTTTCGCCACCATCGACTCACTGTGCTCACTTGCGGAGACGGCAGTCAAGCGAAACTACGTCTGTCCGGAGATACACGACGGAGATGCTATCGAGATACGCAAGGGTCGTCATCCTATTGTTGAATCCGCGTTGGGCGATAGCTTTGTTTCGAATGACATTTTGCTGAACAACTCGACGGACCGTCTGCTGATCATCACCGGGGCGAATATGGGCGGAAAATCGACTGTTCTCCGTCAAACCGCTCTTATCCAGATCCTCGCGCAGATCGGATCGTTCGTTCCGGCATCTTTTGCAAGGCTGCCTATTGTCGATCGCGTTTGGACACGTGTAGGGGCCTCGGACGACCTTGCGTCGGGCCGCTCAACGTTCATGGTAGAGATGACCGAAACTGCGTCCATACTGCGAAACGCAACGCCCAGAAGCTTGGTGATCTTGGACGAGATCGGCAGAGGGACGTCCACGTTCGACGGTATGGCGATAGCTTGGGCGGTAGCGGAGTATCTGCACAATTCGCCTGATCATTCCGCCAAGACAATGTTTGCGACACATTATCACGAACTGACGGAACTCGCCGATATGCTACCCGGTGCGAAAAATTATCAGATGGCCGCAACCGAGCGTGAGAACGAGGTCGTGTTCCTCCATAAGCTTCAGCCCGGCAAAGCGTCAAAGTCATATGGAATTGCTGTTGCGAAGCTGGCGGGACTGCCCCAAAAGGTCATACAGCGCGCAGATGAGGTGTTAGAGAAGCTGGAGAAGTACGAGTTGGCGGTCTTTGAGGGCGAATCGCCCTCTGGTTTCTCCAAAGCGGCCGCGGGAAAGGCTGCCGTACAAAGTTCACTCTTTGCCATGGTAAATGAAGCTGCGATCGATGAACTAAGGGCTATCGACATTGAGACGTTGAGTTCTGAGGAGTCCAAGAAGGTCTTGGCCAGCGTCAAGTCCAAGATAATGTAACAGCAGGAAGAACATGATTTGGATCATCACTGACGCACAGTTGAGTAAATTTTCATTTCCCTCGGCGACTTGGTAAACTTACGTCTGCTCGCATAATTTTCTCTTCGTTGTGGAAACTGCCAACAGTAACAATCTTAACGTCGGAAAGCATTTCCTGGTCGGATTGCCCGGGGCTGAACTGGACCCGGCGGCGACTGATCTGCTAGATGAGGTCCGCCCGGGCGGCGTGATCCTGTTCGCGAGGAATATCAAAAGCTGTGAACAGACCCGCCTGCTGCTTGACGAGATCGTTGGTAAGCTTGGCTATCGTCCGCTGATCGCGGTTGATCAGGAAGGCGGACTCGTGGACAGGCTGAGGAGAGTTCTTTCTCCCTTACCAGCCGCGGCGAAGATGCTCTCGGCCGACGATGCCCGGCGTCTTGGCCGGCTGGCAGGCGAGCCTTTGTCGATACTTGGATTTAACCTCGATCTGGCTCCTGTCGTTGATGTGATGGATGGCTCCCGGTCAGATCGCTCAAATGGACTTTATTCACGCATTTTCGGCGATTCGAAGGAGCAGGCGTCAGAATTTGCAGAAGCTTTCATAACCGGCCTAGCCAAGTTTGGAATTTTGGGCTGTCTGAAACATTTCCCGGGGCTTTCGGCCGCACGTGTAGATTCGCACGAAGAATTGCCGGTGGTCGATATCGACCGGGAAGAACTTGATGAGATAGACCTATTTCCCTATCGGCGGCTCCTCGATCGTGACCGCTGTGCGGTGATGATCGGTCATGCCGTCTACCCGAACACGAACTTGCAGGCAATTCGCCCGGATGGCAGACTTTTACCTTCGTCCCTTGACGACGGCATCGTCAATGGCCTTCTGAGGCGTGACCTTGGATTTGATGGCCTCGTGATCACAGACGACCTTGAGATGGGTGCGATCGTCAATACATACGGTATTGGGGACGCTTGTGTGAAAGCAATGAATGCCGGGAACGATATGCTGGCGATCTGTGCAAAGCCGCAATCAATACTCGCCGGTTTCCGCGCGGTACAAGCCGCTGCTGATAGCGGCGACATATCTGGCGACGTGCTCACAGCCTCTTCGGCCCGGATCGAGCGGTTTGGACAAAATATTGCTGAACCTCGGCAGTTCGACGAAAGTAGGCTGAATGAGATCGCAAGAGAAATTGAAGACTTTGCCAGAGGCGTTGAGTAGATGTTTGGAGGAATGCCGGTGAAAAGACTGTTGATCTTGTTTGTTATTGCTGCGACCGCATTTGCTGCTGGATGCAGGAGAAATAACTCGGAATTTGTAACTGTGGCCCTGTCGGACGCGTTTTCGACCTTCGATACTTTAACAACCGAAAAATCTGATGCGGCTGCTGAGAGGATCAGAAATCTCTTTTTCAACTCGCTTGTTCGGAAGAACGAATCATTTGACTATGTCGGCGAATTGGCGAAAGAGATCAAGGCATCGGACGACGGAAAGTCGATAACCTTTGTTCTACGCGAAGGTGTGAAATTCCATGATGGCAAGGTCCTGAGTTCAGCCGACGTCAAATACACGTTTGACGAACTGTTTCGAACCAAGGGTTACAAGTCGTTTTCTTATTTTGATGTTGTAAACAAGCAGTCCATACCGCACATCACTTCCATCGATACTCCTGACCCGCTCACGATCGTTTTTAACATACAAAAGCCGGCCCTAAAGAATCAGCTATTGTCTAATCTCGTCGCGACCCCGATCATCGCTGAGGGTACTGCGGGGCAGCAGAAGCAGCAGCCCTCCGGGACCGGTCCTTTCAAATTCGTATCCTTTGATGCAAGCCAGAACATCGTTGAAATGGAAGCATTTGCAGATCATTGGGAAGGGGCTCCAAAGGTTGGAAAGCTTCGGATAAAGACGGTCCCGGATGCGAGTGCCCTTCAGGCAGAGCTTCAAACGGGCGGCGTCGATATCGCACCTATGCCGTCCAACCTACCGCCTGATACCCTGAACGCACTCAAGAGCCTTGGAACTTTGAACGTGGAGCAATACGACGGTTCGAACATCCAGTACCTTGGATTCAATACAACGTCACCGCCGCTTGATAATCCTAAAATAAGGCAAGCGATAGGTTACGCCGTTGACCGCGAAAAGATCATTCGCGAACTTTTATCGGGTCAGGCAAAGATCGCAAACTCTATTCTGCCCGAGGCGTCATGGGCATATTCACCGGGAACTGTGTACGCTTATGACCCAACTAAAGCGAAGCAGCTCCTCGCAGAGGCCGGTTATAACAACGAGCCGATAACTTTCAAATTCTCGTCCGGCAATGCTGCATATAGCAGCTATGCCCAAGCGATCCAAAGTATGTTGGTCGCGTCCGGCTTTAACATTCAAATAGAAACACTAGACCCGAACACTATCCGGGAAAATTTGGCCAAAGGCCAGTTTCAGATGAATACGGCCGTGTGGGTCGGCGGAAATCAGGATCCGCTTTTTCTTAAAGATCTCTTTACAACTGCAAAGATACCTTCGGCGGAAGTAGCCTGCTGCAATAGAGCTCGTTACAGCAATCCGGAGGTAGATAAGCTCATCGATGACGCCGTGAATGAAACCGACAGGGTAAAGGCAAAAGAACTGTATGTTAAGGCGTGGGAGATCATAAGCCGGGATCTGCCGCTTTATCCGCTGTGGTATCCGTCGAATATGGTCATTGCGAATAAGCGTATCGGCAACGCGAAGATCGGCCCTAGCGGCGACTGGACGTTTTTGAAGGATATTACTGTGTCGCAGTAGGTTGCGGCCGGAGTGTTCGGCTTGACAAAGAAAGGCCAAAAGGTAGAATAATTATTTGCCACGCGGGAGTAGCTCAGTGGTAGAGCGCAACCTTGCCAAGGTTGAAGTCGCGAGTTCGACCCTCGTCTCCCGCTCCAGTTTGAAAAGGAGAAAGGATAAAGGAGAAAGGAGAAAGTTTCCGGCTTTCCATTTATCCTTTATCCTTTCTCCTTTCTCCTTTGTGATCGGCGGCGTAGCCAAGTGGTAAGGCAGAGGTCTGCAAAACCTTTATTCATCGGTTCGATTCCGATCGCCGCCTCCAATTCCTATCGTAAAAAACTGTTAAGCTTTTCGAGAGCCGCAGAACCCGGACAGAGGACTTCCCTGCCGAGCGAATTGAGCGGCTTTTCTGTCGTGTTCAACAGGTTCTGCAGATCGGGTGCATCTTCGTTGATGTAGAGCAGACCGGTTAGTATCTCGCCTTTGTCTTTTGCACGCTGCATGGCATTGATCGCAGAAAAGCGGTCGAGCGGGTCCCAATCTTTCTGCAGTTTATGGAGGCGAATTTCGGATCCGTCGTGCAGCGTGATATCCGAGATGTCGCCGGCCTCATAATTGGTCGTTATCTCACGCATCATGGGGACAAAGTCCATTGTTCCGGTGACCTCGATGTGTTCGCGAACGTAATCGTAGGATTTCGTCGAACCGGGATTATTGTTGAATGTCACACAAGGCGAGATGACATTAAGGAATGCAAAGCCGTTGTGTCTCATCGCCGCTTTCATCAACGGGATGAGTTGTTCTTTATCACCCGAAAAACTTTGACCGACGAAGGTCGCTCCAAGTTCCATTGCGAGGCTCGCCAGGTCGATCGCCTCAAACAAATTAACGCTGCCCGCTTTACTCTTTGAGCCAGCGTCGGCGGTCGCGGAATCCTGGCCTTTTGTTAGGCCGTAGCAGCCATTGTTCATCACGAGGTAAACCATGTTCAGGTTTCGCCGAATGACGTGCACAAACTGCCCCATCCCGATCGAGGCAGTGTCACCGTCGCCCGAAACGCCAAAATATATTAGGTCGCGGTTCGCGAGATTCGCACCCGTCGCCACCGAAGGCATTCTTCCATGAACCGAATTAAATCCGTGCGAATTCGACAAAAAGTAAGCCGGCGATTTCGACGAACAGCCGATGCCTGAAAGTTTTGCCACCTTGTGCGGTTCGATGTTCATCTGCCAGCACGCCTCAACGATCGCGGCATTGATCGAATCATGTCCGCAACCTGCACAAAGAGTGGACAGCGAGCCCTCGTAATAATCGACCGTGTACCCAAGGTCGTTTTTCGGCAATGCCGGATGTCGAAATGTTGATCTAACGTAGGTCATAAATGAGCGGTTCTATGTAGAGCCCGAAGCTAGTGTAGCTAAACAGAATTATCAGCAAATTCTCCAAGTTTGTCATCTTGGAAAAGAGGAAGAAAAATGGCGGTGCCGTTGCGGCACCGCCGATCAATTAAGATTGGCGATACAAGCCTATCTTGGCTGTGGGATCACAGGCCGCAAAGAGCGAATATTCTGACCGAATCCAAAGATCCCATAGCTCGGGACGCTCTGATTCAGAGTCTGACATCTTCCTGTGAAGTTAGCGCCGGAACATACTTCCCAAACGCCCTTTCCGATCGTAATGCTGCCAACGCGCCGGTTGATGTTGGACTGCTCCGAATTGTAATTGATGACCGTACCGCGGTAATTGTTCTGCGAATACAGAACGATGTACCAGTCAGACCAATTCGGTGTCGGATCCGGCATTGACCAACCGACCGGACGCACCGAAGCGAGGCGGCCGTTCATTCCTATCGACCTGAGGTCCGGAATGCTCTGCGACACCGTCTCGCAGCGACCGGTAAAGTTACCGCCATCGCAAAGCTGCCATGTTCCTCGGCCGATGGTGACGCTGCGAGCGGTTTTGTCCAGCCACGCAACACCGCCCGGAATGTTGGTCGGCGTTCCTCTATAATTTGGCTGAGTGTAGAGAACGATATAGTCATTTGACGTTCCGCCCCCACCGCCGCCCCAACCGGGCATTCCGCCGCGAACCCTTCGCAACGACGAGATCTTGTCGTTCCAATCGTTTTTGCGAAGATCGGCCTCCTCGCCGCTGACGACCGCGCAACGTCCGCCAAAGTCGGCGTGTTCGCAGACCTCCCAGTACTCGCCCCTCGCGACGCGAATACTCGAGATCTCGTCATTGAAGTCTGTTCCATCCAGATTAGAAACGTCGTTCCTATATGTGGCTGAACGGCCTTTGAAGTTACGATCTTTGAACACCGTGATCCCAACACCGCCACCCATTTGGCGCTGAGCAAAAGAGTCGCTAACCGCTGAAAACGCAATTAGGACAGCTGCGAGCAAAGTAGATAATTTTATAAGTTTCATTGATTCCCCCTTTCAGATGTAGTGTTTTTACACTCGGAACGGAAAAGAACGCGATTCACTTCCCCTCCACACAAAGAATAATTCTTGCATTCTTTTTCCGCAAGATACGAACCAGAATCGAAAACGCTGATCACTTACTGCAAAAAGATCTTATCTGCCGGTAAATATTATCCGCTGTGATCGGCATGCCGTCGTAGTTTAGGACGGAGATGAGTTTTGACGCATCGGTGCCGAGTTCGATCATCATGAGGCCGCGGAACTGGGCGTCAGTGTAGCCACGCTAAAGTTCAGCAATTTCCATATCCTTTTTTAACAACCGATTAACTACTTGGCTGCGGTCAATGTCCTTCTTGACCGACAGCTTCTGGACGAATTCGGCAATTTCCGGCTCTAAATAGATCGGTAGGTTGAACTCTCCGTCCGGATTATGGAATTTACCTCTTACTCCTTTTGAAAAATCATATTCCTTTTTCATACTGTTCTGTTTCCCGCTTGGTTGCCTTTCTTACCGAAATGATCCTGATCCGCATACTCTCCGCACTCAGGCTTTCACACTTATGAGACAGGACCAAGACGCTTCCCATCCCGTCTAATCCGATTGTAATCCATCGTTCTTCCTTTTCGCTATGTTCTTCGTCCGGGATCGAAAGCAGATTTGGGTCGCGAAAAACCGTTGCCGCTCGCTCGAAACTAACCGCGTGTTTGCGAATATTGGTGCGAGCTTTCTTAGGATCCCATTCAAAATCGTAACGCATACCTACATTCCCGATCTTATCTGCCTAAAAATATTATCCGCCGTGATCGGCATGCCGTCGTAGTTTAGGACGGAGATGAGTTTCGACGCATCGGTGCCGAGTTCGATCATCATTAGGCTGCGGAATTGGGCGTCGCGGTTTTGTTCGATGACGAAGATCCGAGAATGCGAATCGACAAATTCGCGAAACGCTTCGCCAAATGGAAACGCCCGCACACGCATTGCGTCGAGGTTGATTCCCTGTTCCGCGAGAAGTTCGAGAGCTTCTTCAGCGGCGTACGACGACGTGCCAAAGTAGATTACACCGTTGGCGGTGACGGGTGACGGGTGACGGGTAACAAGGTCAGAGCCAGAGCCCTTTTTCCTGTCACCTGTAACCTGTCTCCTATCACTCGCATGGATCACAGGGCTCGGCACCAGTTCCTTCGCCGTGTCCCATTTTTTGGCGAGGCGGTCCATGTTGCGGCGGTAGGCGTCGCCGTCTTCGGTGTAGACTCCGTATTCGTCGCGGGACGAGCCGCGTGTGACAAATGCACCGCGGGTCGCGTGTGTCCCGGCGATGGTCCGATACGGGATGCCGTCGTCGTCGATGTCGAGATAACGGCCAAATTTACCTTTGAACTGCTCAAGCGGCTGTCCCGCGGTCTCATTACTGCCGTCGTGGCCCGGAAGATCGGCGTGCTGGGCGCCCACATTGCCGTTCCCGTTCTCGGGGAGGTCCGCATCAAGCAGGCTGGCAGCCCTTGCACCGATCTTAGTAGCAGCCGCGATGCGATCGAGCATTTCGCCGGTCAAGACCTTGCCTCGATCGTATTCGCGGCTGTCGTCCCAAACAAGAGCCTCAGTAACATGGTCGTTCATGCCGAGATCGAGGTCGGTCATCACTATGACCGGAGTTTGAAGTCGCTCGGTCAAATCAAATGCGGCTGCTGTCATCTCGAAACATTCCTTCGGACTCGCCGGAAACAGCAGCGGATGCTTTGTATCTCCGTGGGAAGCATACGCCGCGAGCAAGATATCTGACTGCTGCGTCCTCGTTGGCATCCCGGTCGAAGGACCCGTTCGCTGAACGTCTATCAGGACCGTCGGTATCTCAGCAAAATAGCCAAGCCCAAGGAACTCATTCATCAGCGAAACGCCCGGGCCGCTAGTGGCGGTGAACGCACGTGCGCCGTTCCAAGAGGCACCTATCACCATCCCGATAGCGGCGAGTTCGTCTTCAGCCTGAACGATGGCGTAGTTGTTCTTGCCGGTTTCGGGATCGACGCGGTATTTGGCGGCGTACTTGGAAAAAGCATCAACGACCGATGTCGATGGCGTGATCGGATACCAAGCCGCAACGGTCGCACCTGCATATATCGCCCCTAGAGCACATGCAGAATTGCCGCCGTAAAGGATCTTGTCGCCGAGCAGATCACGGCGTTCGACGCGCAACGAGAAAGGATGTTCGAAATGATCCTTGACGTAATTGACGCCGAGATTCAGAGCCTTTATGTTCGGTTCGATAAGCTTTTCCTTGCCCTTGAACTGTTCACCGATCAGGCCTTCTAGGACGGAGAATTCGATGTCGAATAGCGTTGCAAGGGCTCCGATGTAAACGATATTTTTGAAAAGCTGCCGCTGCCGTGCGTCTGCATAATTTGCATTGCATATCTCGGTCATCGGGATGCCGAGATGCGTGATGTCCGTACGATCGTAGCCCGGCGGGAGCGGTTTAGTGTCGTCGTAAACGAAATAGCCGCCGGCTTTGACGTCAGCGTAATCCTTTTTCATCGACTGCGGATTGACCGCGACCATCAGATCGACGCCCTCGCGTCTCCCCAAATATCCTTTCTCCGAGACACGTACCTCGTACCAAGTCGGCAAACCCTGAATATTCGAAGGGAAAATGTTCTTCGGCGTCACGGGCACACCCATCCGAAACACCGCCTTAGTAAACAAAGCATTAGCCGAAGCCGAACCAGTGCCATTTACGTTCGCAAACCTAACTACAAAATCGTTTATCTTCATTAAACTCATCGGTCCAAACCAAAATCAGGATCGCGGCTGTCATGCTTTACCGCAACAACGAGAACTGTTTCTTCATCGATCACTTCAAATAAGATGTGGTAAGGAAATCAGGCGAAGTTGACCCGTCGGAATCTAGGTGTGTAAAGCGGAAATGATCCAGCCCGGTTTACCATCGAGTCGAAACACCTAAGTAGCTCAGCAAAAAAGTCGATCGCGATCTCTGAACCAGCATGATGCGAATAATACTCGATATGACCAACTAGATCATCATCGACCTTAGGGTGAACTATGATTTCCATCCGAACCTTTCGCGAATTCGCCGGTCGAGTTCCTCGATCGAAATACCGATCTCTGGGTTCTTTTTCAATTCATCACTCCTTCTTGTTGCTTCGGCGACCCCGTCATCATCATTATCCCAGCCAGGAGACGGCAGCGAGCGAATCAACTTTTCCGCAAGCTTTCCACGATCCGCCGCCTGAAGAGCAAGTGCGAGTTCTTCAACATCTGCAATTACTGACATAGCAATACCTCAGAGCAAAATTATACCACCGGCTTTCTTAAAATCTTCTCCATCTTCTTTCCCTTCGCAAGTTCGTCGATGAGCTTATCGAGCCAGCGGATCTTTTGCATCAGCGGGTCTTCGATGTCTTCGACGCGGACGCCGCAGACGACGCCTGTGATCAATGCGACATTCGGGTTGAGCCGTGGGGCATCTTCAAAGAATTCGCGAAAGCTCACTTTATCGGCGATCACCTTCTCAAGCCCCTGGGCCGTATAACCCGTCAACCACTCGATAACCTCATGCAACTCCTCCACCGAACGCCCTTTCTTCTCCACCTTCGCCACATAATGCGGATAAACCCCCGCAAAGCTCATCGCGAATACTCTATCGTTTGGCATTAAACCTTCCTAATTTCTTATGCCGCGTAGCGGTAAGATGATTTTAGCCGTGGGTTTCAACCCACGGTAGCCGAAATTAATGATCCGCGTCGCGTAGCGACGAATGAATCAATCGAACAAATAACGTTCATCGTAATCAATGCCATGCAATTTCAATAACGAAACATATTCATCCTCAAACGTATGCCTCCGGTGATGTTCCCTTTGATTTCTGATGTATTCGATCACGCTTGGCACATTCGATTTGCTTACCGAAAACACACCGTAGCCGTCCTGCCATGCAAACTTACGAAGATGCGAGAACTCTTCACTGATCCATCTCGACGATTCGCCCTTTAGCCATTGAACTATCTGGCTCGGGGAGAATTTTGGTTTTGCCATTATCAGGACGTGAATGTGGTTCTCGGTGCCACCGACCTGAACCGCGATGATCTCGTGATTCCTGGCGATCCCGCCGATGTAGGCCCACACGCGGCTTTCGATCTCGCGGTCAATTAGGTTTTTTCGTCCCTTTGTCGAGAAGACGATGTGGTTGAAGAGGTTTGAATACGTGTTAGCCATCAAATCTACCAAATCATCCTGTCTTCGCCGTATCGCGGCAGATCGAATTCAGGCGTGGGCGTTTGCCCACGGAGAAAGAAAGAATCGAAAAACGATCTTGTCGCGTCAGCGACAATTGAATTCAGCCGGGGCGGTTTATTCAATCGTCGCTATGCGACGACGGATGTGTTTATTCGTCCTTACCGTGGACAAACGTCCACGGCTAAATTCGATTGTCGCTCCGCGACCGGCGGCCTAAAACTCAGGCTTTTGTACCGTCCCACGGTAATTTTCTCCAATAAACTCGTCCCTTTCGCACTTCGACTCGAACTTTTCAGCCTTCGACTCAGGCTTTTCGGGCTTCGATCGGAACTTTTCAGGCTTCAACTCAAACTTTTCGGCCTTCGTGAGGCACTTTCTACGCTTCGTCTCGAACCTTTTGCCCTTCGTGACGGACTGTTTGGGCTTCGTACTCAACTTAGTCGCCTTCGGACAGTACTTTTGACTCTTTGGCCGAGTGATTCGCCAGCCAAACTCCCATGAATACCTGTACTGAACCATCTTATGCACGCTCGTTGGTTCACCATCGACCATCTTTGGAGTGAATGTAATCTTTTCTACTGCCTCGCGTGCTAACGCATCCAGATTACTAATTCGGGTGCTAAGGATCTGCGAGATTTTGCCAAGAGTCGCATCCTCTCGAAACTCTACTCGGAATACTATTGAAGCCTGCGCGTCAAGAGTTCCGTAATTGTCGGGGAGTTTGGGCAAAGGTTGCTCTACGATACACATCTCCGATGACTGAGCCGCTGACGCGAGTGCGAAAAAACAGATTAAGGCCAACAAAATCAGGGTGTTGTATAGTTTGTTAGTCATCCCAACAACTCAGATGCATTGATAAGGTCACGACGACCACACCTCATTCAACGTAGAACTAGACCGCACCATTTCCATTCCTTGTGATCTGGACGACGTTGCCTACGACGGTGGGGCCGTATTTGACCTCGCCGGCTTTGGTGACGTTGTACCAGAACTTTTCCATTTCCCAGGCGGCGGTGGGGCAGCGTTCGGCGCAGAGTCCGCAGTGGAGACAGACGTCTTCGTCTTTGACCATGACGCGGCCGGTTTTTAGGCCGTCGGCGACGTAGATATCTTGGGTAGCATTGAGTGCCGGGACTTTTGTTTTCTGCCGCAGTTCGGCTTCGGTGCCGTTCTGTATATCAAAAGGCGTGAAGGTGATGCAGCTCGTCGGACAGATGTCGACACACGCGTCGCACTCGATGCACTTTGGGGCTTCGAAGACGGTCTGCACGTCGCAGTTGAGGCAGCGTTTCGCTTCCTCATAGCCCGCGAGCGGGTCAAATCCAAGCTCGACTTCCCTCTTACGGTCCTTTAGCGTCAACTCTTTCGGAGCCTGCGGGACCGCAAGCCGATCGTACTCGTCGATGGTGCTGTCGTATGCCCATTCGTGAATGCCCATCTTCGTCGAGTATAGATTTGTGTGAGGCGACGGCCTGTCCGCGACGAGGTCTTTACGCTCGCACATCAGATGAATGGAAACGGCCGCCTGATGGCCGTGTGCGACCGCTGTGATGACGTTCTCCGGTCCAAACGCGGCATCGCCGCCAAACAAAACCTTTGGATGCGTTGATCTAAAGGTGACGCGGTCAACGACGGGAACTTCCCATTTATCAAATTCGATGCCGAGGTCGCGTTCGATCCAAGGGAAAGCGTTCTCCTGTCCGACCGCGATCAAAACATCGTCCGCGGGATAGAATGCGTCCGGCTCGCCGGTCGGCACGAGACGGCGTTTGCCGTTCTCGTCAAAGACCGCCTCGACCTTTTCGAAGGTCATGCCGACGAGTTTGCCCGCCTCAATGACGAAACTCTTTGGAACGTGGTTATCGATGATCGGGATATCCTCGTGCATCGCGTCCTCTTTTTCCCATGGCGATGCCTTCATTGATGCAAAAGGCGAGCGGACGATGACCTTCACATCTTCGCCGCCAAGTCTTCGTGCCGTGCGGCAGCAGTCCATAGCCGTATTGCCGCCGCCGAGGACGATGACCGTTTTGCCGATCTTGTCGGTGTGTTCAAATGCGACCGACGCGAGCCAATTGATGCCGATGTGGATGTTCGCATCGCCTTCCTGACGCCCGGGCAGATCCGGCAGATCACGCCCACGCGGTGCTCCGGTCCCGACGAAAACGGCATCGTAATCCTGAGCGAGCACTTCTTTCAGCGACGAGACGTAATGCTTGAAATGCGTGTGAATTCCCAAACGCAGAATGTAATCGACCTCGTCATCGAGAACCTGTTCAGGTAAGCGAAACGCCGGGATCTGCGACCGCATAAATCCGCCTGCTTTGATCTGTTCGTCAAAGAGATGGACCTCGTAACCGAGTGGTGCCAGGTCGCGCGCGACCGTCAACGACGCAGGCCCTGCACCGATCAGGGCGATCTTCTTTCCGTTTGGCGTGAACGGGCCCTGCGGCATATACGGGATGACGTTGTCGCGATTGTCGGCAGCAACGCGTTTCAGACGGCAGATCGCGACCGGCTCTTCGTCGATCCGCCCGCGGCGGCACGCCGGCTCGCACGGCCGATCGCAAGTTCGCCCCAAAACGCCGGGAAAAACGTTCGAGTCCCAATTGATCATATACGCTTCGGTGTACTTGCCCTCGGCGATCAATCGGATGTATTCGGGCACGGGCGTATGTGCCGGGCACGCGTATTGGCAATCAACTACCTTGTGAAAATATTCGGGGTCGGAAATGTCGGTCGGTTTCAAAACGTTATCTACCTTATTTTGTCGGAGTTAGCTCAAGGCTATCTTAAATGATGTCTAACATCTTTTCTAGCAAATTCGACAGGAAAAGACTATTATTTCAATGCGAAGCAGCCGAATTCCGCGGCCGCTGAAAATTCTGCAATGAAAATCATACTTTTTGCTTCGTTGGAGGCACTTCTCGGGATACCCGAGATAGCCGGATGGATATTCGTATTTATTCTCGGCGCGTGTATCGGCAGCTTCCTTAATGTGGTCATTTACCGCATTCCGAATGAGCTTTCTCTGCTGCCGTCGTCAAAATGCCCGTCGTGCGAAAAGCCGATCCGCTTTTATCACAATATTCCGATCCTCGGCTGGCTTTTGCTGAGAGGCAAATGTGCAAATTGCGGCGGAGCGATCTCGATACGTTATCCGGCTGTCGAGCTTTTGACGGCGTTGGTCTTTTGCCTTGTCTATTGGCAGGTTGGGATCACTCCCTATTTACCTTTAGCCTTGATATTTTCTGCCGCCATCATTGCACTAATATTCATTGATGCCGATCACATGATCCTGCCGAACGTGATCACCTATCCGATGTTCGTCATCGCGGTCATCGTTAGAATTGCTTACCCTTTGGTCTTTGAGGGCAACTACTTCTCAGACACGACGTATGCTCCGATCACTTATCTTTCTGATTGGCCGGCTTGGGCCGCAAGTCTCGCGGGTGCCTTGTTTGGAGCACTGATCGGCGGCGGATCGCTGTGGCTTGTCGGGGCCGTATGGAAACTGCTCAGAGGTGTGGAAGCAATGGGGCTCGGCGACGTAAAGCTGCTGTTCGGAATCGGAGCATTTCTAGGTTGGCGGCTCACGATCCTGACGATATTCGTCGGAGCATTCACAGGTGCCTTGGCGGGAATTGCGGTAGTAATGAAACAAAAGGAAAAAGACCTAAAGGCTCAAATACCGTTCGGGATATTCCTAGGCATCGGGGCGATCTTTGCCATGGTCTTTGGCGAAAGAGTTATAAATTGGTATTTGGGAATGTTCGCGTGACCTTAGGCTTTCACGCAGGCCTCCGAGCAATAATTCCGGCTGCCTTTTCGAATAACCTTAGATTCCGGTATCCAGACACCGCAGGCGACACAACTCACCAGATTGTTTGGCTCTGACGCTGTCGCCGTCTTTTTTCTCAGATCGCCGGAAGCGGATCCTGCCTCTTTAAGCAGTCGGGCAAAACCGACCATCGCCATCAGCTGCCTGCGGTATTTTATGGCGGTCAATCCCAAAAGTACTGCAATTACCGCAAATACAAGAAGGAACTCCCTCATTTAGGGGCTCCGGTCTTTGCCGAGTTGACCATTGTCGTAAGTTCAGTTACGGCGGGGCTTGTCGGATTCAATGCCCTCAATTTTTCAAGCGCCTGTTCGGCCTGTTCAATATTTTGCTGACGCAGATGGGCCTGTACTATGAATTGGAGCGATCGCTCATGAGTAGGCCTCATCTGACCGGCCTTGTTCAACTCGGCGATGGCCCTTGTGTAAACCGGAGGTTCCTGCAGATAGTAGGTTAGGCCCAGATCGGTTTGCACATCAGCATCGGAAGGCTTTAAGGCTAATGCCTGTAGATAAATAGTTCGGGCTTTCTCAAATTCGGCATTGTCCTTGCGATAAAAACCGATGTCAAAGTGCCCATTGCCCAGTGCTACGAGAACATCAAAATCTTTCGGTTCCAGTTTGGCGGCACGCTCAAGAATGCGGACAGATTCCGCGATAAGGCCGTCATCTTGCTTCATCGCCCCATAGCGATAAAGAGCTACACCAAGGTCTTTCTGAAAGGAAAACTTGTCTGCGTTCTGGTCCGCCTCGGCGATCTTGGCTCTGATCTCTTCCGGGGAAAGGTCGTCCGCACGGTTCGAATTACCGGTAATTCCGGCGGAATTAGCAGGCATCGGCCCGCCCATGGTTACAGCACTTCGGTTCATGGAATTAGCGACCATAAATCCGCCTATGAAACCTGCGAGAAGGGCGATCATCACCAAAAGGATCGTATTTTTATCCATCGCTTTAAATCCTATCAAAAGGATGCTGTCACAAGAAAAGCGCCGCGGACGAAACCGAAGCGCCTTTCGAAATGGGCTATGTTATGGAAATGCCTACTTTTTATCCGTTGTCGGCGGGATATATGGAAGGTCTTCCGCACGACGCCTGATCGGCGGATCCGTAGCTCTTCGTCGGGGGATCGCAGTTGAGTTCCGACGGTCAATACTGCCGGGAGGAAGACCCTGGCCGTGTACAGCTTCGACAAGGATCCTGGTGATCTCCTGCGACAAAGTTCTGTGTTCCGCTGCCGCTCGACGTCGGAGAGATTCTTTTAACTCATTGGGAACATAAGCTCCAATGAATACGCCTTTACGATTTGCCATAAGAAAATAGATAACTCCCGATAAAACGTATGAAAAATGCCTGTTGTGTGAAGCGCGTCTATAAGCCGAATCCTGTATCCCGGACAAGCCGGGACGGCGATCATTCATCTGGGCGTAACGTTACCGTCACGCTCAAGCGGCCTACCCGAAAGCGATGCGGCGTCCAAAAACGCGTTTTCAGCTGGGCTGCTGAGATTTCGCTTCCCTATTTGGCCTTGCACCACGAGGAGTTTGCCTGGCCGTCATTGTTACCAACGACGCCGGTGAGCTCTTACCTCACCGTTTCACCCATCACCCCAACGAATCAGGGCTGGTCTCTTCTCTGTTGCACTTGTCGTTCCCGAAAATTCGGGACCCGGACGTTATCCGGCTCGCTGCCCATTGGTGTTCGGACTTTCCTCCCCAATAATATGGAGCGACCGCCCAACGCGCTTCACAGCAAGGCTCTGTGAGTATAACAAATTTGTTTTACATACAAAAGCCATTGTTAATTCGGCGTTACAACAACTAGTTTCGGTCCCTATCGCGAAACAATTCGATCTCATCGCCCGGCAATAGCAAGAGGTCAAAAACATCTGTTCCCGAAAATGTGATCGTCAACGGTTCGCGGCCGGTCCTCAGCAATCTGGCGGACGAATAGTCTTGGAAATTCCCGACTTCGCTGGAAATAATGAAAAGGGGAACCGCGTCGCGACGCATTGCTACCTTGATCGGAGCGAAGCCTTCTTTACGTACCACAACAAACCGGCTCGAATATTCCCTGACGGTCACTTGGATCGCCGTATTTCCAAACATCGATCCTAACTCCGCTTCAACTTGTTCAGGAGTCTTGCCCGCGAGACTGACGGAGACGTCTGTTCTGCCGAATATCGAGTTGCCCTCTGCGGTGACCGTGATGTACGTTGTCCCCTGCGTGTCATCACCATTGTCGATACGGAGTACGTCATTTACTCCTATCCGATAACTGTTCGCAAGAGGATCCATCGATACCTTCGACGGGGAGATAGCGGCCACTTGTGGAGATCGAATGGGTGAGATGCCTGCCGAAGGTGATGCGGGCCCTTTTACCATCGCAGACAAACTTGTATTCGGGCTGGGTGTAAACGGATTATTGCCGGCTGTGGCAGAGCTGTCCTGTGCACATATACTTGACAGGCTGACCAGCACAGCTAAGGTGCTTGAACTCAGATACTTGATAGGGACGCTCATTGTTCGCTGGGCCAAACGTCGCATTGACGACCGGCGTTCACCAAACAAAATGACGAAAAGCATCAAGTTTCAGAAATTTCCGGTTTTCGGGAAAATCTATCAAGCATACCTCTCGGGAACAGGTCCGCCCAATTTCGGGTGTAGAGATCGAGAAGATAGCTCTCTATCTCGCCCGCTGTATTAAGATCCATTGACGTTGCGGCAATAACTTTACAATCGGCCATCGAAATATTTGCGATCAAGGATCGCGCAGCTGAGAACGCCCCCGAATGCATGCTGAAATTCCGATAGCCAAGTCCCAACAATAAAGGCAAATAGAATGGAGCACTGGCCATTTCCCCGCAGATCGTGACCTCTTTTGATCTGTCAGCTGCAGCTCTTGCGACCGATTCCAACGATCGAATCACCGCCGGATGAAGGCTTTGGTACCAAGCGGCGACGGTCTCATTGTCTCGATCTGCCCCTAAGAGATACTGAACAAGGTCATTGGTGCCCACGCAAAGGAAATCAGATGCATCCGCCAAAGAATCGATCGTTAGGACCGCGGACGGAAGCTCCACCATGACCCCGATCGCAGGCAGTGAAGCTGTCGGGTCTGAGCTTCCTATCTCCCGAAATACATCTTCTACCATACCTCTCGCCGAGAGAAGATCTGAAAGTCCCGATACCATCGGAAGCATCAATCGAAGCTCGCTGTTTCCCGCTGCCCGCAAGAGTGCTCTGAGCTGTGCCCGGAAAAAGTCAGGACGCGTCAGGCAGATCCTCAGCGAACGCAGGCCGAGAGCAGGATTAGGCCCCGCCCGCTTTTCACGAAACGACTCAACACCAAAGTCGAACGTTCTTATGGTCACGGGGAGTTTACCCGACGCCCTCAGCACGTCCGCGTAAATTGAATACTGTTCCGATTCATTCGGCGGGAGCCCGTCTTCGCCGATCATGCCGTCTGTTCGGAAAAGCCCGATCCCAAAGGCTCCGCGACCAATGGCCCGTCGTGCCGAGTCTAAGCTGTCGGCGTTTCCAAAGAGAAATATCTGTTCACCGTCATTGGTGTGCAGGGCAAAGGGAGAATCGTATTCGGTTTCGACAGAAGCGGAGCTAAGAGCGGACCTGTCCATGGGACCGGCATCGGATATGATCACCTTTCCGGAATCACCGTCCACCGTAACGAACTCATCTTCGGATATGACGCCCTTCGGATCTCCGATGCCGGTAACCATCGGGATGCCAAAACCGCGAGCAATGATGCTGATGTGCGACGTCCAACCGCCATGTTCGACGATCACCGCCGCGGGCGAATTTTCACAGAGCTCATAGAACTGAGACGTCTTCACTTCTCTTGCGGCAACGACACAGCCGCGCACACTTGATAGGTCGCGTTTATCGGCTGAGATCAATGATCTTCGCAAACGGACAATGACGTCATCGAGTTCCTGAACCTTTTCGCGAAATGACGGGTCTTCTATCTCTGCAAAATCATCGTGAAAGAGTTCGTTCACGCGCTCCAAAGCCCATTCGGCGTTGATCCTGTGTTCGGCCATCTTTGTGAGGACCTTTTCTTTGATGCCGGATGTTTCAAGTATCAATAGCTGCGCATCGAAGATCGCCGATGCTTCGAGCCTGCTGCTGTCAAACGGGCTTCCCGCAAGCGAGGACAATTCAGCCTTGCATTTCTCAAAGGCCGCGGCAAAACGGGATGCTTCTATATCGATCTCTGCCGGATCCAAATGGCGCCGAAGAACCGTCGGCTCGGCATCTTGCAGGAATTTTATCTTTCCTGAACCGATACCGCGTGAAAGTGTCAGCGCCGGAAACACTCTCGTGTTAGAAGCCGTTTCCGGTGATCTTATGACGTTGGCAGCCAAAATGTATTTCCCCGGTGTTTAGCTACTAGCTTCCAAAGCTGATGCCGCCGCTTCCGCCCTGTGACGGGAAGAAAGGCTTCAGCAGTCCGGCAAAGGCAGCAAGGTTTCGAGTTTGGATCAGTATCTCGCCGGGGCCGGTGAATTCGGCAACCAATCCTTCGCCGCTCATCATGCTTCGGAAAAATCCACTCTTAGCGGCCTTTCTTAGGTTGTACTGCATATGACCTTCCCATGCGACCAAATGACCCGTGTCGATGACATACTGGTCTCCCGGCTTGAGGACCTTGCGGTAGATGGCCCCAAACGAAGCAACCAGCAGAAGGCCCGTTCCCGAAACCTCAAGAACAAAAAGGCCTTCGCCGCCAAAAAAGGATTTGGCACCTCCAAACTTAGTATCTACTTGGAGTGATGTGTCGCCGGCAAGATATGAACTGGATTGAACCTTGAACACCTGGTTCTGCATCTCGATGCCCGCGATATCGCCCGGTGCGCCGGGTGCTAGAGTTACTTCACCCGGACCGCCCTTTGCGGTAAAGGTAGAAACGAACGCAGATTCGCCGCCGACGGCGCGCTTTAAGGCGCCAAAAACGCCTCCTTTCATCTCTGAACTCAGGTCAACGTTTGACGACATTGAAACCATTGCTCCGGCCTCTGCGGAGATCGACTGGTTAGCCTGCAGTTGTAAAACAGCCAATGCGAACGCACCTTGATGTTCGATGGACCAAGTATAGCCGCGGCCCTGACCACGGCCGTCCAGGTCAAGATGGAAAGCACCGGCGCTTGTTCCGTGTTGCCCGTGCGATGCTGTTGACTGAGGTTGTTGAGTCGGGGCAGAATCGATCGTAAATCCGCAGGAGCCGCAGAATTTCGCACCGTCCATGAGAGACGCATTACATTTTGGGCAGTTCATAATCTATCTTACGAATACTTATTGATAAATATATCTGCAGCTTCCTTAGCGTCGGCTGCAAATTTCAGATACCTAACGTCACTGTCGCTGACCACGAGATTCTCACGCCATGCCCCGACGACCTTTCTCCATGCATCGCCTACGAGGACCAAAGGGCGGTCCTCGATCACTCCTGTCTGCAGCTTATTCCAAACCAGTGAAACCTCAGTCACCGTGCCCATTCCGCCGCGAAGAGCGACAAAACCGACCGATCGTGTGATCAAATTCTGAAGGCGTTCGTAAAAATGGTTAGTAGCGACCTTGTCTGTGAGGTAGCGGTTCGGCTCGCCTTTGAACTGATTCATTACGATGCCGTAAACGCGTCCTCCGCTCTCTCTCGCTCCTCGGGATGCGGCCTCCATTACGCCCAAGTAGCCGCCTGTGCAGATCGTAAAGCCGGCTTCAGCCAACCTCGACCCAAGATCTCGTGCTTCGCGATATTCGTCCGATGACTCTGCACATTTTGATCCGCCAAAGATCGTTACGATGCGTTCAGTGTTATTGTTCTCGTCGCTCATCTCTTTCGACCGTTTTCCCTATTATACTTTCAGCCCCTAAATGTTAAAAGAGGGGTCATTCCAGTTTTGCGGCTTCCTCGGGCGTCAAGTTGCCTGCTTCGTGAATCGCTTTCTTGGTGTTAGTAAAGATCAAAATTATCATCCCGCCCACGAAGAATATGATCAACGCCAAAATGGCACTTCGATATGAGCCGGTGATGCCAACGACGACGGCGAAGGTCAGATTGCCGATCCACGAGGTTCCTTTTTCAGATATCTCATAGATCCCGAAGAATGCGGACTCGCGGCTCTTGGGGATCATCTGTGAGAAAAGTGACCGCGACAGGGCCTGCGTGCTGCCGAGCACCAGTCCAATAAAAGTAGCCATTATCCACGCCTGGAAATGTGTTTCCAGAAAACCGTATGCAAAGACCACAATTCCCGACCAGATCGCTAAGCAGACAATAATGGTCGGCTTGGTGCCAATGAAACGCGAAATTCTCTCAAAGACCAATGCTCCGATCAGGGCAGCGATCTGGGCGACAACAAATATGCCTAATAGAAAACTTGGATCACTTTCGAGTCCCTTTGATACGAACAACTCCTGAGAAAGGAATACTGACGAATTAAGTATGACCGTCTGGATACCGTCGTTGTAGAAAAGATACGCGATCAGAAACATCAGCGTATATTTCAGCCCGGCAAGCTCCTTTAATGTCCGCCAAACCTCCACGAAACCGATCTTGACAAGATTTCTGCCGTTGCGCTCCCGTTCAGGTTTTCGCGATCGGATCAGATAAAAAGCCACGATTCCGAACAAGCCCCACCAAAGCGAGGCCATCAGCATAGAAAGCCTAACAGCGAAGCCCTTGTCGATGCCGAATGACTCGCCGAAATTGATGAGTGCCAGATTGGCGAAAAGCATCACCAATCCACCGAGATAGCCGGCCGCGTAGCCGTAGCTGCTGATGCGGTCGCGCATATCCTCGGAGGTGATATCGATGAGAAACGAATTGTAAAAAACGTTCGTTGCGGCAAAACAAATATTACCGATAAGCAGGAAAAGACAGCCCCAAAGATAATTCGTTCCTTGAACCAGGAAAAGCAGCGAACCTGCTATCACGCCGGTGTAGCAAAAAAGCGCCATCATACGCTTTTTCCAAGGCGTAAAATCCGCTATCGAGCCCAGTATCGGCAGCATAAAGACCTGCAGAAAGACAGAGATGCCCAACGTCGAGGTGAACAGGTTGTCTGCGGTCACTGACCCGATCGGGCCAAGCGAGATAACCACACCGCCTTTACCGACATCTTCCTGAGCCAGAGCGGTCAAATACGGCCCGGCCAATACCGAAACGACCGTCGTGTAAAACGCGGAGTTTGCCCAATCGTAGGCCAGCCAGCCGGTGATCTCGCGTCGGTCGTTTTTCGTGATCTCGGAGTTTTGCATTTGCAGCTATGCGGAATTTGACCTTAACGATACGTCAAATCGCACGTTTTTGTCTAACTAAGGCAAAGTTCGTTAACTTTTCCGTAAATGCGGTTTTCTTTAAACGCCCGTTCATCTATCATCGAATTTTGTTTCCCGCGAAGCATTGGGCCGCTTATGAAAGCAATGATACTCGCTGCCGGATTTGGCACCCGGCTATTCCCGCTCACGATCGACCGAACAAAACCGGCGATCCCCTTCTTGGGCAAGCCGCTGGTCGGGTATGTTGCCGAGTATCTGGCGCGGTTCGGCATTAGTGACGTCGTCGTGAATCTGCATCATCAGCCGGACTCCGTTCGAAGAGCATTAGGTGACGGCAGCGATTTCGGGGTGAATATCACCTATACCGTTGAAGAACCAAAGATCCTAGGCACTGCCGGAGCATTGGATAACGCCCGCGAGATCCTCGAAGACGACCGATTCGTTATTGTCAACGGAAAGATAATCACGGATATCGACATCGGTCAGGCGTTGGAAGCGCACGTACGGACAGGGGCTCTGGCGACGATGATACTGAAACCGAACGTAAAGCGTGAAAAATTCACGATCGTCGAGACCAGCGACGGCCGTGTTACCGGTTTTGGAGACTTTGCTCGCCCCGTATCAGAGGCTGAACTCAAGGACACCGAACACGACATCGAGACACCGCTCATGTTCACGGGAATTCATATCGTCGAGCCCCGTGTTTTCGATTACATCCCGCGGAGCGTTTATTCGGACATCGTGCCTTCGTTCTATGAACCGGCATTAAGAAATGGCGAGATCATCGCTGCTCACATCACAGATGCCGAATGGTATGAGCTGTCGACGATCCCGCGTTACCTTGATATTTCGCTGGCGATGATGAATGGCGGCAACGTGCATTTTGGGCGCAACTGCGTGATGCAGGGAGCCGTGCGGCTGAAAGATTCAGTTATCTGGGATGATGTGACCATTGGCGAAGACAGCGTTCTGTACAGAACGATAATTGCGGACGGCGTCACGATACCGTCGGGCTCGCAGTTTGAGAACGCGGCGATCGTTCGTGCCGAAATGGTGCGGAATTGCTCTGAGATACCGGATAAGGCAATGCGAGGATATGTGCAGGGCGAGAACTATATTGTTCCGCTGAATTGATCTTGCTGATGAACGCGAAAGTAAGACTTACAACATTCCTTACCTCGAACGGGCAGCCTGATACCATCACGGAACTCGCAGGCGACGCATCGACGCGGGAATATTTTCGTGTGACTTGGAATGAAATGACGGCGATCGCGTGCGTCTATCCCGAGCCGTTCGTTGCCGCTGAGCAGACCTTTCTCGCTACAACAAGACTTTTCCGATCCGCGGATCTGCCGGTCGCGGAGGTCATTGCTTTCAGCGAAGACCTGGGCGTCATCATTCAGGAAGACCTCGGCGACACGATACTTCGCGACGTAATGCTCGCCGCGGACGAAGATGCAGCGGCCAGGCTTCGCGACGAGGCGATATCGCTGATCGTACGAATACAGGCGGCGACGGAGCTTGCGTTCAGCTCAGGCTCGATCGCATCGAAACTGCGTTTTGACAAGGAAAAGCTGCTTTGGGAACTGAATTATTTCAAGGAGCACTACTTCACGACGCTTCGGAACACTCCATTGTCTTCAGAGGACGCCGAAGCGCTAAATACCGAATTTATTGAGCTTGTCGAGGAGCTTGACGAGCGTGCTTCGGTGCTTTGCCATCGCGACTTTCACGCGGCGAATCTCATGCGGGACGGCCGCGGACGGATGCGGATCATCGATCATCAAGATGCGCGGATCGGTTCCGCGGCATATGACCTCGTTTCCCTGCTGCTGGACCGAATAACGGAGCTTCCGTCGCCGCAATGGCTGGCCGCTCGCAGAAAGTTCTTTATTGAGATGCGGACAAAGTTCGGATTGCCGAAGCTCGACGAAGACGATTTTGCCTACGAATTTCGCCTGCAGACGATCCAACGCTGTCTGAAGGCCGCCGGCACGTTCTCGTACCAATCGGCCGTCCGCGGCAAGACGCATTTTCTGCCGTTCATCAAACCGATGTTCGGCATTACGCGACGCGGTGCGGAAAACCTCGGCCGCTTCCCTCACATCCGCAGAATTTTGACGCGCGAGCTGGAAAGCTCAAACGCGTAGATAGTCGCCACGCCAATTCTTCACTGCCAACTTGATCTCTTTCGGCGTGGTCAACTCGCCATTCGCGATGCGGGTTGCCAGATCGGCGAGCTCTTCATCCGACGCAAACCGCAACGCGATGATCTGCGATACTCTAAAATTCGATGCCTTTGCGGCGAGCTCCGGCGGCAGCAGTTCCCTGTAACGCAGCCGCTCTTCCAGGCGAATTACGCGGTCCTGTGCCTTCAGAGCCTGCAATCTTGCGGCCACGCTCATCAGCACAAGGGTGAATGACATCAGCAGATACTGCACGCGATACCAATCAAATTCCTGCACCACGCAAACTATCGCCCAGACCAGATTGATCAGCAGCAGCGGCGAAATGACGTAATGCACCAGCGGAAACCAGCGAGTGTGGTTTTGATAGTTCTGTTGTTCAGCCATTGATTTCTCCTAAAGTTTCGTCGCGGCGAGGTCCTCGGCCGTGCCGGTGAAATCCTCGCCCGGATTCACGAAAAGATTCTGCTCAAAACGATACTGCTTGTCGTAAAGCTGCTTGTACCGTCCGTTCGTCGCGATGAGTTCGTCGTGCGTGCCGCGTTCCAGAATTTCGCCGGCCTCGATCACAAGTATCTGATCGGCGGAGCGGATGGTTGAAAGCCGGTGTGCGATAACAAAGGTCGTGCGTCCCTTTCGCAGATTGTTCAGCCCTTCCTGAATGAGAGCTTCCGATTCGCTGTCGAGCGATGACGTCGCTTCGTCGAGTATCAGTATCTTCGGATCTGCGAGCAAAGCCCTCGCGATGGCGATACGCTGACGCTGGCCGCCGGAGAGCTTTACTCCGCGTTCGCCGACGATAGTATCGTAGCCGTTCGGGAACTTTTCGATGAACTCGTCCGCGTTCGCGATGCGGCAGACCTCCTTTATCGCGTCGATGCCGGCTTCCGGGTCGGCGAAGCGGATATTTTCGAGGATCGTGCCGTCGAAAAGAAAATTGTCTTGCAGCACCACGCCGAGCAGCCGTCTGTAATCGCGGAGCCTGACGCTTTGCAGATCGCGGCCGTCTATCAGAATGCTGCCCGCGTCGGACCGCAGGCTGCCAGCCTGCAACTTGTCAGAACCGCCTGCGGTAGCGGGCGGTTGAGTTAAACCACCCGCTACCGCAGGTGGCTCTGACTTGGTCGGCTGGATAAAATTCAGAACCAGCGATAGGATCGTCGATTTGCCGGAGCCCGAAGAACCGACGAGAGCGGTCGTCGTGCCGGCGTCGGCGGTGAATGATATACCTTTGAGCACCGGCACGCCCGGCTCGTATTCGAACCACACATTGTCAAATTCGATCTTTCCTTCGGCGGACGGTATCGGTTCCCGCTTCGCGTCCTCCTCGGTCTCGGTGGTCATCGACATCACCTCGCGGATGCGGTCGAGCCCCGCGAGTGCCTCGGTGACCTGCGTGCCGATGGCGGCGAGTTCGATGATCGGCAGTGCGAGGAGGAACGTGAACGAGATGTACATCAGAAAATCGCCGAGCGTCATCGTTTCGGCACGCAGGGCGTTGCCGCCGACGAGCATCATCACTACGGCGACGGCGCCGATCACGATGGCGGCGAAGGAATTTATCGCGGAAACGCCCGTCACCGTTTTGGCGACGTTGCGAAACAGCCGATGTGCGCCGCGTGCGAACGAGAGTTCCTCGCGTTTTTCGGCGGTGTAGGCCTTAACTATGCGAATTCCGCCGAGAGATTCGCCCAAACGCCCCGTCACCTGAGCCGTTATCTCGCCGCGTTCGCGGAAAACGGGCCGCAGCACCTTAAATGCGTACAGCAGAAACCCGCCGAATACCAGCAGCACGGCGATGGTGGCGATAGTCAGCAGCCAGTTCAGATAAAACAGCACGCCGATGGAGATGGTCGCGGTGACGAGGCTGCCCAGAATTTGCCCAAGTCCCGTGCCGACGAGGTTGCGGATGCCTTCCGCGTCGTTCATGATCCGCGAAATGAGCTGGCCGGTCTGCGTCGAATCAAAATACGATATCGGCAGGCGTTCGACGTGCGTCTGCACGCGTTTTCGCATCTCGGTTATCGCACGCTGTGCCGCCACGCCGAGTATCTGCGACAGCGCAAATCCGGTCGCTCCCTGTATCAGCGTCGCCAGCCCGACCGCCAGAGCGATCCATTTCAGCAGCTCGAAATTGCGGTTCGTGAATATCTCGTCGCCGATGTATTTCGTCGAAGCGGGCAGCACCATTCCCGCGAGCCTCGAAACAAGCAGCAGAACGCTCCCCAACGCCAGCCGCCAGCGTGCGTCCCAGACGATCTTCCTCGCCTCGGCCCACGCACCCGTGTAGCTGATCTTCTTTTTGCCCTTTTCCGAGCCGCCGCCCGCATCATCCGCCATTCGTTACAGTGTTCGCCCGCAAAACCTACAAGTCAAGCCCGCACCGTGTCGCACCGCACGCCCGCCGGCCTGCATCCTATTTGCACAAGCCCGCGCGTGAGCAAGGGCGATAGCGAACGACCGGCACAAACGAAGAAGCCGCACGCATCTTCTGCCCGCGTTCTTTCCGCCTGACCATGCTCCGGATATCGCCCCTGCACAAGCCCGCAAGTGAGCAAGGGCGATAGCGAACGACCGGCACAAACGAAGAAGCCGCACGCATCTTCTGCCCGCGTTCTTTCCGCCTGACCATGCTCCGGATATCGCCCTTGCTCACGCGCGGGCTTCTGCAGCTTGGTGTTTGCGGTCGCGGAGATCGGTTGAATTTAGGCAATTTCGGTGTTCAGCAGCGTCGCTGAAGCGTTCAGTGGCGTCGCTGAAGTGTTCAGCAGCGTCGCTGAAGCGTTCAGCAGCGTCGCTGAAGCGTTCAGCAGCGTCGCTGAAGCGTTCAGCAGCGTCGCTGAAGTGTTCAGTTGCGTCGCTGAAGCGTTCAGTAGCGTCGCTGAAGTGTTCAGTTGCGTCGCTGAAGCGTTCAGCAGCGTCGCTGAAGCGTTCAGTTGCATCGCTGAAGTGTTCAGTGGCGTCACTGAAGTGTTCAGTTGCGTCGCGTATCCGTTCGGCGGACCGGCGGTACGATTCGCGAGTACGACCGCAGGATTCCGGGGTCCGAATACGGTCAGGAATGATACCAATATTCGACGGCGCGCATTGGCTCCAAATTTCCGCTTGCATTTTCCACTTTGCCGGGAATATAATCCGCTTTACCTGTTAAGAACTCAACGGTGCTGAACGCGGTAAAGCCTTCGAAAAGGCTCGAGAAAAGATCGCCCTCGATCCATGGCGGCCTTTGGTCGGGGTTTTTTCGGATGAATTCCGCCTGTTCCCGGGCGGCGCGTTCGAACATTTTCAGCGAACCGGGCGAAAGATACGGCGAAAGCTCGTCCATCTGCTCCTTTTTCGGCATGCCGCTGACGCCCATGTGGTAGAGCCGCGAATAGAATTCATCCGTCACGGCGGCGGCCGTCTTTGTCTGTGCGAATGCGGCCGGTGCGGCCGATAACAGCATCACAGCGGCTAATGTCAGTATCTGTGCGGCACGTCTCATCATCATCCGCTCCATGTCGGGAAAGTTGCGAACAGTGTGCGTCTTGTTCGCCGAAGTGTCAACGAACGCGGCGGCATTCTTTTGCGGGAGCCGCGAATCGTTTAGAATCAAATTTTTATGCAGCAGACATATATCGATCAACTGAAAGATCACATCGGCGAAGCGGTCACGTTGAAGGGCTGGCTTTATAACAAGCGTTCGAGCGGAAAGCTCGTGTTTTTGCAGCTGCGTGATGGGACGGGCATCGTGCAGTGTGTGGTATTCAAGCCGAACGACGAGGCGTTGTACGACCTGGCGGATTCGTTGGGGCAGGAATCTTCGATCATCGTCAACGGAACCGTGAAAGAGGACGCGCGTTCGCCGATCGGCGTCGAGCTCGACGTGACCGCGATCGAGGTGCTGCAGAACGTCCACGATTATCCGATCACGCCGAAAGAACACGGCACCGATTTTCTGATGGACAACCGCCATCTGTGGATACGTTCGAAAAAACAGCACGCCGTTCTCAAGATCCGCCATACGGTGATCAAGGCAGTGCGCGATTATTTTGACGGGCAAGGTTTCACGCTCGCCGATACGCCGATATTCACGCCGGCCGCTTGCGAAGGCACGACGACGCTGTTCGAGGTGGATTATTTTGGCGACGACAAGGCCTATTTGACGCAGTCTGGACAGCTTTATAACGAAGCGACCGCCGCCGCATTTGGCAAGAGCTATGCGTTCGGGCCGACGTTTCGTGCCGAGAAATCGAAGACGCGGCGGCATCTCACCGAATTCTGGATGGTCGAGCCCGAGGTCGCCTACGCCGGCTACGAAGACATGATGGACCTCGGCGAAGGCCTGATCCTGTTCATCGTCGATCGTGTCCTCAACGACCGCAAACATGAACTCGCCACGCTCGAACGCGATACCGCTGTTCTCGAAGCGATAAAAGGCCCGTTCCCGCGGCTGCATTACGACGATGCAGTGAAGATGCTGCAGGAGGGCTACGATAAAGGTGAACTGGCCGGGGCGCAGGCTGCCAGCCTGCCCGGCCAAGGTGCGGAAGATGCAGGCAAGCTGCCTGCGGTCCGGCGATTTGAATGGGGTGGTGATTTCGGTTCGCCCGACGAGACCTATCTGTCGAAGCAGTTCGGGCTGCCGGTTTTTGTGCATCACTTCCCGACCGCGATCAAAGGTTTTTATTTCGAGGTCGACAAAGATCGCCCCGAATGCGCCCTCGGCATCGACCTGCTCGCCCCCGAAGGCTACGGCGAGATCATCGGCGGCGGCGAACGCGCGACTTCGCTTGAGTATCTCGAGTCGCAGCTAAAACATCACAACCTGCCGCAGGAGATATTCGAATGGTATCTCGACCTCCGCCGCTACGGCTCCGTCCCCCACGCCGGCTTCGGCATGGGCATCGAACGCACCGTCGCCTGGATGGCCGGCATCGAACACGTGCGGGAAACAATACCATTCCCGAGGATGTTGTATAGGTTGAGGCCGTAAGGTTATTAGTGAGTCTTTTTAAAGAACTTATGTCGGAACGGCTAACGGAACTTATTGACGAAATTCGTTCGGCGTTTGCTGATGTTTCTCGTGGCGAGGGCATCTCGCTTCATCAAGCCAAAGCGATCGATGAAAGGAAGTCTCCCGAACATCAGCTTGCCGAACGACGACGTGATATTGAAAAATGTTGGCAAGATATTCCATGTGAGGAAATCATCGAATGCGAATCCGCGCTGTCTTTTTTTGACCCCGCTGGTTTTAGATATTACCTGCCAGCTTTTATGTTGTGTGGTCTGAATTCCCACCAACCAATATTTGAAGAAATACTACATTCCTGCACATTCCATCTATTGAAAGAAAGTGAGGTGTCATTGCGAGAATCAGAACCTGCACGAATTGCGATCAATTTTGGTTTTTCTACAGCACAGTGTAGGGCAATCGCAAAATTCTTACGATTTGTCGTCGGCCCGGACGACGTGAATAGTCGCGAGGGGCCAACTACATTGCGTGCCGTCGCCAAATGGGAGGAATTTGTTAGCTAGAATTCGCACTAATCATGCCGAACGTCGTTATCATCGCGGGTCCGAACGGAGCGGGAAAATCAACGCTTGCACCGCATTTGCTACGTGATACGCTAAACATTACTGAATTTGTTAACGCCGATACGATTGCCGAAGGCCTTTCGGCATTTGCACCGGAGCGAGCGGCATTTGATGCGGGGCGAGTGATGTTAAAGCGTTTGGATGATCTAGGCTCATCCGGACAAGATTTTGCTTTCGAAACAACCCTTGCGACGCGGTCATATATCAAGAGGATTAGAGATCTTATAGAAAGTGGCTATCGGGTTAATTTAATCTTCCTATGGCTTAAAAGCCCGGAACTTGCGATCGAACGTGTTGCGGAACGCGTGAGAACCGGCGGACATTACATTCCGACCGAAGTGATCCGGCGGCGTTACGAACGAGGCTTGAGTAACTTGTTTACTTTTTACATGCCCGCGGTAAGCGCTTGGAGTGTGCGCGATACGAATCTCGCCGGATCTGTTGAGATCGCGCGTTATAATGAGAAAGAAGGCGAAAGTATTATTGACCAAGAAAAATGGAAGATCATAAAACAGTAAAAGAAGATTCAGTCGATCTGCTTGTAGAGTACGCAGACGAAATAGACGCGGCGTGTAAACTTGCGGTTCGCGAAGCCCTAAAGAAACACAAGCTCGCGGGCAATGCGATTGCTGTGTCTCAGAATGGAAAGGTTGTGTTGCTCCGGTCGGATGAGATCGAAATAGCCTAATGGGAATTTACAGAGCAAAGGTATCCTGGGTCTCTGACACCCCAGATACTTTCACCAAAAACCGCTATTCACGCGGCCACAAGTGGTCGTTTGACGGCGGAGTGACGGTTCCCGCGTCGAGTTCACCGCAAGTGGTTAACAGATACTCGGTCGAGGCGGCGATCGATCCTGAGGAAGCGTTGGTCGCGTCAGTCTCGGCGTGTCATATGTTGACATTTCTCTATCTGGCGGCGAGGGCCGGCTTTCGGATCGATGCTTATTCAGATAATGCGGCAGGCGAAATGGCAGCAAACGACAACGGCAAACAGTGGCTAGCGAAGATCACGCTTGACCCGCAGATCGAATGGGCGGGTGACAAACTGCCGACCGCCGACGAGATCGTTGACCTGCATCATCGTGCACACGAGGAGTGTTATATCGCGAATTCGATCAGGTCTGAGGTCGTCGTAAAGAAGTGAAAATTTCCCGCAAAGGGGCAAAATAGACAAAGGACGCAGAGGAAGAAAGTATGAAGAAGCGGTCGTTCAGGTTGGGTAGTAGTTTAGTTCTTGTCGCGGCGTTAGCGTTTTCGGCGTTTGGCCAGCAATTGGTCTCATCGTCAACGAACGCAACGATGACGGCTGCTGAATTGAACGAGCGGATGGCGAAAGCGTTCGGCAGTTACGCTCCGGCTCCGTTCGAAACCAGCGTCGAGCTCATCAAGGTCACTTACACATCGCTCGACGCCAAAAACAGGCGTGCGAATCTCACAGGCCTCGTCGCCTTGCCGGTCGGCGGTGCCCCAAAAGGGCTCGTCGTTTATTGCCACGGCACGACTGTCGATCGTGATCGTTCGCCGTCGCGTTTCAAAGGCAAAGGCGAGGCTCCGGAGACGATCGAGGCGATCACGGGGCTTGCTTCTGGCGGTTATGCGGTCGTTTTGCCCGATTACATTGGGCTCGGCGATCATCAGGCGGCTCATCCGTATCCGCTTAGTAAAGTAAATGCACGTTCCGGCGTCGATATCATTCCGGCGGCTCGCGAACTTATTCGTCAGCGCAACTACAACGCCGGTCCGCAGCTTTACATCACCGGTTATAGCGAGGGCGGCGGCGTCGCGATGGCATTGACTCAGGCTCTGCAAGCGATGGTCGGGCCGGAATACAGCGTCACGGCGTCCGCGCCTGCTGCCGGGCCGTACGATCTGTCGGGTGCGACACGCGAAGCGATCCTCGCTGAGACCGGCGAGCAGGTCGGCTTTGTCACGCGGCTTTATCTTACGTCGTATGGTGTCAATTATCTGGTCAAAGAAAAGGGCATGAAATGGCGGGATTTCTTCAAACCTGCCCTCGCTAACGCCCTCGCTCTCAATTACCGTGGCGATCACACCGACGATGGTCTGATCAAGACCATCGGCATAACAACGACGCTCATGCGTTCGAAAAATCGGCTCTCAAATGCGATGCAGCCGGCGTTCCTGAACGCAATGCGTCGCAATGACAGCCGCAATCTGTTCGTGCGGATGCTCAAAGAGAACGACGTTTACGACTGGGCACCGACGCGGCCGATGCTGCTCGTCGCTCTCGAGGGCGACACCGTCGTCACATACCAGAACACTGAGAACGCTTACAACGCAATGCGTCGTCGAGGCGTCAGTACGAGCACCTTAAAACGATTTACCTTTCGCGACGCCGAGCTCAATCACATAACCGCGATCGCTCCGTCGATGTCGGTCGTGCGTAGGTTCTTTGACGGCGGATTCGCGGCCGTGCCTGAGGCAAGATAGGGCGGGCCGTAGATCAAGCTCGGCAGAACGCCTCTGTCGATAACTATTGATCTCGGAATCGTTAATTGACGCGTCAGCAGCGGTCAAGAAAGCGCTTCATATAAAACATTTTAGCAAGATCGCGTTTATTTGCGGCATTTTTCGGTTTTGGTTAGCTCAACTGTCGAAGTGTTTACGTCAAAATAAAATGTATCGCGGTGATGATACATTTGTAGTTAATGCAAAGTCGCCGTAGAACTGCTTTCACAAAATGTATCAATATTATGATACATCGCGATCAGCAGACATTGCGTTGTCGTTTCAACAACTGAAAATGTATCAGCGTGATGATACAAAATAAGCTGAGCAACACGAGCGAATAAACTGCGATCTGAGAATGTATTAGCGTTGTGATAAAAATGCGTATTGCAAGAAAACCATTGCGTCCGAATGTTAGAAAATGTATCGTATGTATGATACATTGTATCTGAAAGATGATACATTGCATTTCACCTCACTTTAAAGGCAGGACGAATATATGCGGCCCGATCAGCGATGGTTTCCGACGAGTAGAGCCGAACGTGTGGCGTGGTTTCATAATTTTGCGACCGTTTTTACAGATATCGGCATTGGTCTTGGGTTTTCTCAGGCCGAGATCGACTCCGTCAATGCTGACAACGCCATCGTAAAAGCCTCAGCCAACGCGATCGCGAGCGTGAGAGCGTTCGATCGAGCCGTGATCGCCTTTGAACGGAATGCTCTCAGCGGCAGATCGACCGGAGCAACGCTTTCGTTCCCTGCAACACCGGAATTTGCGATGCCGCCGATGGTAAAGAATGGCGTTTTCGAGCGTCTCGAACGCCTCGTCAGGCGAATTCGGCTCGCGAACGGCTACAACGAAGATGTCGGCGTTCAATTGGGCATCGTGCCCACGCGTTCTCGGGCCATCGATGTCTCGCAGGTCGTTCCCTCCTTCAGGATGTCGACCTCGGGCGATAAATATTCGTTCGCTGTTAAGGCCGCCAAACGCGGCTATGACGGCTTTCGCGTCGAATATCGCCGAAATATGACGAACGAATGGGAATCGACGCCGACTTTTACACGTTCTCCGGCTCAGATCCGCGTAAAACCGACAAAATTTGGCGAACCTGAACTCCTGCATGTCCGCATTCGAATGGTAAAGGCCGATCAGGCGGTCGGAAAATACTCCGACGAGCAGACGGTTGTGATATTGCCGTAACGTTTTGACTGCTATAATAGCGGTAAAATGACACACAAACTTAGAAATGATCTCATCGTCGCGATCGTGATGGTCTTCGCGTTCGCTGCCTTGCCGGCGTTTGCTCAGCAGCCGATCGAGGACCTCAAGCCGACGGTCATTCTGATCTCGCTCGACGGGTTTCGCTACGATTACGTCGATAAATACGAGGCTCCGACGATCAGGCGGCTCGCGACTGAGGGCGTGCGGGCGAAATGGATGATCCCGTCGTTCCCGACGAAGACGTTCCCGAATCATTACACGGTCGTGACGGGGCTTTATCCCGCAAATCACGGGCTGGTTGAGAACAATGTTTTCGATTTCGGCACCGTTTTTACGATGTCCAAACGCGAAGAGGTCGAGAACCCGCGTTGGTGGGGCGGCGAGCCGATCTGGGTGACCGCAGAGTCGCAAGGCCAGATCGCGGCGTCGTTCTTTTGGGTCGGCAGCGAGGCAAAGGTAAAGGATAGACAGCCCACGTATTGGAAACGCTACGACGGAAAAGTGCCGAACGAAGAGCGCGTCGATACCGTGTTAAGTTGGCTCGATCTGCCGCGTGAAAAGCGGCCTACGATCATCACGCTCTATTTCAGCGATACGGACGATGCCGGCCACGCTGCCGGCCCCGATTCGGAAGCGGTAAAGAACGCGGTCAAAAAGGTCGATGGCGATATCGCGAGGCTTGTCGAAGGGCTAAAGAAGCGCAAGATCGACGGAAAGGCGAACATTATCATCACTTCCGATCACGGCATGGCGGCGGTGCCGGCGGGCAACGTCGTTTATATATATCGTGCTTTGCGTGAGGAGTGGTTGGAACGCGATCCGATCACGACCGGCGAGATCTGGCAAATTTGGCCCAAGCCAGAGCGAACCGACGAGATGATGACGGCTCTCGCACGGCTTGAGAACACAACGTGTTGGCGAAAGGCAGACATTCCCGACCGTTTTCACTACAAACAAGGTGCCCGCGTTGCTCCTGTCATCTGTTCGGCGAAGCTAGGCTGGTCGATGTCCGCAAACAAACGTCCGCCCGCAAGGCCGCCGACGACTAACGATGCCCGCGTCCGCGGAGCTCACGGATTCGACAATCAGTACCAGGAAATGCAGGCGACTTTCATCGCCCATGGCCGCGCGTTCAAAAAGAACAAGACCGTCGAGCCGTTCGCCAACGTCGAGGTCTATAACGTGATGTGCAAGATTTTAGGCATCAAACCCGCCCCGAACGACGGCGACCTGCGACGAGTAAAGTCGATGTTGAGGTAAGGGAATTTGAACCGCGGAGACGCAGAGACGCTGAGATAAGGCACAGTAATTATCCTATGTGTGTCCTGAAGCGCTTCCAAGGCTCAATCCGTCTTAGCCCAAAAATCATTTCTTCTCTGCGTCTCAGCGTCTCTGCGGTTAATTCCCCGATCGAATCGTCAACACCGCGATCTCCGGCGGGACCATGAACCGAAACGGCAACACGCTCGTGCCGATGCCGGATGTGACGAAAAGATCGACATTATTCTCACGAACGTGTCCATAAGCGTATTTTTGCCCGTACGACGACGGGATTCCCGGACGTCCGAGGATCGGCAGCCAGATCTGCCCACCGTGCGTATGTGCCGCGATCATTAGCCGCAGTTCGTCAGAGATAGAAAGCTCGCCGGTGATGACCGGAAACACGTCCGGACTGTGTTGGAGCACAATAAGGTCTCCGGCGCCTGAAGCTTCTGCAATAGAGCGCAGTTCAGCTGAAGTTTCCTTCCACGATTTTTGCATCTGAAGATGATCGAGCGTGCCAAACAGCCGCAACGGCTTTCCGTTGTGCTCAATTACAGCAACTTCGTTCTGCAGAACACGGATCCCCGCGGCCGTCAGCTCGCCTGCAATATGCTTGTCGCCGTGCCAACCGTCATGATTTCCCATAACCGCAAATACGCCGTATTTCGCTCGCAGTCCGCCAAGTTTCCGCGCAATAAGACTGACGTCCATAAGCGGACGGCTCGGCTTGGGCACCGAATAGACATATCCATAGCAAACATAATCGCCGAGCATAACTATGAGATCTGCACTCTGTGCATTGGCAGCCGAAACTACGCGATCAAGCATGTCCTCGTCGACGCCATTCGAGCCGCCATGAACGTCACCTATTGCAACGATCTTCAGATCGTCAAATGCCGGATCTAGATGTTTGATATGCAAGTTAGCGGGGTTAATGACGAGCCGGTGAGGTTCGATGAGGTACGCGTACAATAGGCCGGCGAATGCTGCAATGGCCAGCAGTAGAGCAATTAAAGAAAGCTTCTTCGTTCTTGGCTGCAATTTTCAGTTTCGGACTCAAGCGAAGTACTCGTTCCAACGGTTATCGACCAATTTTACGATATCATCGCGCGCCTCGACCTCTTTGGGATACCACGGCTTCATTCGTGCATCGATGACGACGGGAGCCGAGTAGCCGATGTGGTTATTCTTCATTTGGACATCTTTTGCGTATATGTCAGATGCCGGGTCAAAACGTGTCCACGTCGCCCACAAAAACTTCTCTGTCGAACGCGCATATTCGATGCTGTCGTGTACGACGATCATTTGCCATTCGTCGAAGTTGCCCGAACGAGCGATGCGTTCCGCAAGATCTTTGTCAGTTTCGTAACTGTCCGCTTCGACTACCAGACACCCGCCGCAAAAGGGTTCCGCAGCACGGACCCCGCCAGGCAATTCGCCGCGAAACTCACGAGCGAGTTCCCTTTTCGCCTCGCCCATGCCCATCAAGATCGCCTTGCTGCCGTAATTGATCTTGCCGCTGGCATAATCGAGCGTGTCGAACGCCGTCTGCGTGAAAATATGCAGATCGCGGTACCAATCCACGCGTGCGAGGATGTGCTCGAACAGCGATCTGAAATCACGAAGGTCCTGCGGCGTATCGGTCAAAAGCAAAAACTTGGTCAACGCAAGCTGGCCCTCGCCGAGGATGCGAAATCCGGCCGACAGCCCTTCGCGTCCATAACGTTCGCGAACGACCGCCGCCGACAGCGAATGAAATCCCGTCTCGCCGTAACTCCACAGGTCACGAACCGCAGGCATTACAAGCGGAAAAAGCGGCGAGAGAAGCTCTTGGAGATAATCACCGATGAAGAAATCTTCTTGACGCGGTTTACCGACGACGGTCGCGGGATAGATCGCGTCTTTGCGGTGAAAGACCGCGTCCGCGTGAAACACCGGATAATCATGAACCAGCGAATAATAACCGTAATGATCACCAAACGGCCCTTCGGGCCGCCGATCGTGCGGCGGGACGTGCCCGCAGATCGCGAATTCTGCCTCTGCGATCAAGCGATGATGGCCGTCTAGCGGATTATCTGCCATTCCGATCTTTGAACCTGCCAGAAGCGAAGCAAGCATAAGCTCGGGAATTCCCTCAGGCAGCGGAGCGATCGCCGACAAGATCATCGCGGGCGGCCCACCGAGGAAAAGCGTGGTGTTTAGCGGCTTGTTCTGCTGTTCTGCCTCGTAATAATGAAATCCGCCGCCTTTGCCGATCTGCCAATGAATGCCGGTCGTCGTTTTGTCGTACCGCTGGATGCGATACATCCCGAGGTTGTGTTTGCCGTCAACGGGGCTTTCCGTGTAAACGAGCGGCAGCGTAACAAAATGCCCGCCGTCCTCGTGCCATAGCTGCAGGAGCGGCAGCTTTTCGAGATCGACCGTCGACTGTCGCGATTCTAGTACGGGAGCACTGCGAATCTTCTTTGTTCCAAGCTTCGCCGCAGTGAACGCGAGGTCGCGAAAGCCCCAAAGCTTGTCAAGCTTTGGCGGCAATAACTCCTCAGCCGCGTGAACCGCACGCTTTACAAATTCCAGCGGCTTCGGCCCAAAAGCGAGATCGATCCGTCTTTTGGTGCCGAACAGATTCGTCACCACGGGAAAGGACGAGCCTTTTACGTTCGTGAACAGCAACGCCTTGCCTTGTTCATCGATCACGCGTCGGTGTATCTCAGCTATCTCAAGATACGGATCGACCTCAGCCGAGACCTCGACGATCTCGTTCTCGCGTCGGAGGAGGTCGATGAAAGACCGCAGATCCTTGTGCATTTATGCGTAATCGTAAAAGCCCTTGCCGCTCTTTCTGCCGAGCCAGCCGGCATCAACATATTTCTTGAGCAGAGGACATGGCCGGTATTTGGGGTCTCCCAGGCCTTCGTGGAGCACGTTCAAGATCGCCAAGCATACATCAAGGCCGATGAAGTCGGCTAGCGTTAGCGGACCCATCGGATGATTCATGCCGAGCTTCATGATCTCGTCGATCGATTCTTTGGTTGCGACGCCTTCATGCAATGCAAAGACGGCTTCGTTGATCATCGGCATCAGAACGCGATTGGATACAAAGCCGGGATAGTCATTGCATTCGACCGGCGTCTTTCCGAACTGTTCGGAAAGAGATTTCACCTTTGAGTAGGTTTCGTCCGAGGTCGCGATCCCGCGGATCACTTCGACCAGCTTCATCAGAGGAACCGGATTGAAGAAGTGCATTCCGATCACCTTATCGGGACGACCGGTGACCGCGGCGATCTTGGTGATCGATATTGACGAGGTATTCGAAGAAAGGATAGCATCAGTGCCGCAGATCTGATCGAGTTGTTCAAAGATCTGCTTCTTGATGTCAAAACTCTCTGTTGCGGCCTCTACGACGAGAGTGCAATCCTTAAGATCGCCAAGTTCCGTCGTTGTCCTGATACGCCCAAGGATCTCAGCTTTTTGATCTTCAGTCATCGTTTCTTTTTTTACAAAACGATCGAGACTCTTGCTGATGTTTGCGACACCGCGTTCTACAAGTTCGGGTTTGATGTCACACATTACGACATCAAAACCTGATGCTGCGGCTGTTTGTGCAATGCCGTTTCCCATGGTTCCGGCACCTATTACTCCGATGATCTCACTCATAAGTTTAGATTGATTTTCTTAGTCACGCTCGACAGCCAGTGCGACCGAATTTCCGCCGCCGAGACAAAGCGCAGCAACTCCCTTCTTGGCTCCCCGACGTTTCATTTCGTGTAGAAGTGTCGTAAGGATGCGCGAGCCCGAATTGCCAATGGCATGGCCCATTGCGACGGCACCGCCGTTGACGTTGACCTTTTCCATGTCGAGCCCAAGCTCTTTCATCACGCCGAGAGCCTGAACTGAAAACGCCTCGTTAAGTTCGAACAGATCGACATCGGCCATCTCCCAGCCGGCCTTTTTAAGAACATTCAGTACGCCTTGGACCGGAGCGAGCATGATCATTTTTGGTTCGATCCCCGAAGTTGCGGATGCAACTATGCGGGCGAGCGGCTCGACGCCGAGTTCGGCGGCTTTTTCCGCAGAGGTCACGACCACTGCTGAAGCTCCATCATTGACGCCCGGCGCATTACCCGCAGTTACGGTGCCACCGTCGCGTTTGAATGCAGGCTTCAGTTTCGCGAGAGCTTCGACGGTAGTATCCGGGCGGACCGGTTCGTCATAGTCAAGCACGATGGGGTCACCCTTCTTTTGCGGTATCTCGATAGGAACTATCTCTTCGGAGAAACGGCCCGCTGCCTGTGCCTCGGCCGCTTTTCGGTGCGAGTTGAATGCAAAGTCGTCTTGCTGTTCCCGAGTGACCTCGCATTTCTCCGCAACGACCTCGCCGGTGTTTCCCATATGCCAGTTCTCGAACGGGCACCAAAGCCCATCATGGATCATAAGGTCGGTAACTGTCTGATTCCCCATGCGATAGCCGTCGCGAGCTCCGGGCATTGCATACGGGATGTTCGACATTGATTCCATACCGCCCGCAACCACGACCTCAGAATCGCCCAACTGGATCGCCTGAGATGCGAGGGCGACCGATCTGAGACCGGAGCCGCAAACCATATTCACCGTCAAAGCCGAGACCTCGGGCGGCAAGCCTGCCTTCAACGCAGCTTGCCTTGCAGGCGCCTGGCCGATACCTGCCTGCACAACGCAGCCCATAATCACCTCGTCGACTTCGGCGGCTTTTATACCGGCTCTGGAAACTGCTTCTTTGATCGCAATAGCTGCAAGGTCAGGAGCGGAAAAGGGTTTCAAAAGTCCCTGAAACTTTCCGGTTGGCGTTCGTACGGCACTTATAATTACTGCCTTTCTGTTATCACTCATGGTCTGATCGTTATCTCCAATATAAAAGAAATATATCCAAAGGGTCAGAATATCACAGCGAACTTCGGGTCGCTATTCAACGGCTTTTGAATCTTTCGAAAGCCTCGCGTTCAAGCATCTCGCGATTGTCGGGATGTGCGATCCGTATCAACTCGTGTGCCCTCTGTCGGAGATTCTTGCCGTACAGATTGGCAACGCCAAACTCTGTAACGACGTAATGAACGTTCGCCCGTGTCGTTACAACCCCTGCACCCGAACGGAGCTGAGGAACGATCTTGCTCTCGCCTCTCGACGTTGCAGACTGAAGAGCGATGATCGGTTTTCCGCCCGGCGACAGCGATGCACCGCGAATAAAGTCCATTTGTCCGCCCACTCCTGAATACTGAAATGTTCCGATCGAATCCGCACAGATCTGCCCCGTCAGGTCGACCTCGATCGCGCTGTTGATCGCCGTGACCTTTGGGTTGCGGCGTATGACTGACGTGTCATTCACGTATTCGATGTCAAGCATAAGAACCTGCGGATTGTCGTCGATAAAGTCATATAGACGTCTTGTTCCCATCACAAAGCCTGCGACTATCTTGCCGGGATGCTTCAGTTTCTTGCGGCCATTTACAACGCCTTGTTCAACGAGCGGAATGACACCGTCCGAGAACATTTCAGTATGTATGCCAAGATCCTTATGGTGGTTAAGCGAGTTAAGGACCGCATTGGGTATGCTGCCGATACCCATTTGCAGTGTTGCTCCATCCTCAACCATTTCGGCAATGAAGTTCCCGATAGCAATGTCTGCAGGCGTCAGGTCCGGTACGGGTACCTCAGCAAGCGGAAGATCGACCTCGACAAGGTGATCGATCTTATCAACATGAAGAAGGGCGTCCCCAAGCGTTCTCGGCATCTGCGGATTAACTTGTGCGATCACGGTCTTCGCACAGTCTGCGGCCGCACGAGCTACATCGACAGAAACGCCTAGAGAACAAAAGCCGTGCTTGTCAGGGGGCGAAACGTGCAGCAATGCAGCATCAAGCGGCAACACGTTCTGTCGAAACAACGCCGGGATCTCTGAAAGAAAAACAGGAATGTAGTCAGCTCGGCCCTCGTTCACGGCCTTTCGAACATTCCCGCCGACAAAAAATGCATTCACCCGAAAACTCTCTGAAAGCTCCGGTGTTGCGTATGGAGCCTCCCCTTCAGTGTGTAGGTGGACCAGCTCAACATTGCGGAGTTCATCCTTTCGATCAGTAAGGGCGCGGATCAAAACGCCCGGAGCTGCGGCTACGCTGTGTATGAAGACCCGATCGCCGCTTTTTACTACCTTGAGTGCGTCATCCGCAGTTGTGTATTTCGTCATAGGTTCGAGGTGTGTTGCAAGAGCCTTGCAGGTCATTCTTGCAACTATCAATATGCTAATCTATTGAATTATGTCCCAGGTACTGGAGCCCGGAGATTTTCTTGTCTACCAACTTGAGGCCGGTTTCGGTTTGCTGCGGCTGCTTGCAGCCGATGGCGAGGGCGATGAAACGGTTTGGCATGTATGTGCATACGAGGATTTTTATCCGGATGTGGATATGGCGGTTTCCGTGATCACCGAGAGAGAACCGCGCAAGTCAATCGAACACATCACCCTCACCAACAGGGCTTTTGAAAGCACTCAGGTCGCAAAGCTTTTGAATCTCCCTATTTCTGCCCGCGAGAAAGATCTCGTCGAGGTTTGGCGTTCTTCGGGACCGCGAGAGGTCTCCGACCGATCCATTAGGCTCCTGCTCGGATTTCGTTGACACAGTCTAAACTCCGTTCAAAGCAGTCCGCGGCGTCCAAGTTCTCTTTTTAGCATCTCCAATTCCCGCGACATGTGGCCGGCGGCAGAAGAATTCTCTTCAGCCCGTCTTATCAGGTACGGCACCGAATCGGCAACAGGGCCGTACGGAACATATTTCGAGACGTTGAATCCATGCTTGGCAAGAACATACGAGATGTTGTCACCCATTCCGTAAAGCTGTGAGAAATGGATGTTCGGGTGGTTTCGAGGGATCTGGAGTTCCTCCATCCGACGGGCTAACAGCAACGTGCTTGCTTCGTTGTGTGTGCCGGCAACGAAGGCGGTGTCCTCATGGTGTTTCAGGCAGTATTCGATCGCCGCGTCAAAATCGGCATCCGTCGCAGGTTGGTCCCGGTGGATCGGTGACGGGTAACCGTTCGCCTCGGCCCGTTCGCGTTCCTTTTCCATGTATGCACCGCGTACAAGTTTGACCGCATAAAAGTAGCCGTTCTTTGCCGCTTCACGTCGAGACTCTTTCAAAAACTCGAGCCGGTCATGTCGATACAACTGGATCGTGTTGAATATGATCGGGCGCTCTCTATTGAACTTCTCCATCATATCGGTGACCATTCGGTCGATCGCATCTTGGATCCACGATTCTTCAGCGTCGATGAACAGCGGCTGGCCGATCTCGTAAGCAAATTGGCAGATATCCGCTACGCGCTTGTGGATACGTTCACACTTCGCCTGGCTTTTTGCGTCGAGCTTCTTCTTTGAACTCATCCGTTCGAGTGTCCCGAGCGGAGCGATCCCGGATACTTTAAAAACCGAGAAAGGGATGTTGTCATCATTTCTAGCTCGTTCGATGGCTCTCAGGATCTCGTCTTTGGTGCCGTCGAAATCCTCTTCACGCGTCTTTCCTTCTACGGAATAATCTAAAATAGTACCGATCCCTGCACGGCCGAGCTTATCGATCACCCGGGAGCATTCTTCGATGGTTTCGCCGCCGCAGAATTGTTCGTATATCGTCGCCTTTATCATGCTCTCGACCGGCAAACCGATCGAAAGTGCAAATTTCGCTGCGGTTGTGCCGAGCGAGTTAAGGACCGGCGAGTTCAACAGCTTGAAAAGCCTGTATTTTTCACGCAGTTGAGAATCCGTCTTGTCCGCGTATGCGGTCTCGGTATCAAGAAAATCAAGGAAGAATTCGCTCATAAAGCGGAAAGTTTAACACAGACTTCATCAGGCGAACACTCACAGAGATGCCTTCCGTCTTTTACCTTTAATTGTGAAGCCAACGCATTTCCCGTATCATCCTAGTTTTATATCAGAAACAACGAAACAAGTTATTAGCAGCATTTTATGAGCAAAGGACTACCAAAAAGATCAGAGAATTATTCCGAATGGTACAACGAGATAGTTAAGCGTGCGGACCTTGCTGAAAACTCGGCGGTTCGGGGCTGTATGGTCATAAAGCCCTACGGTTTTGCCATCTGGGAAAAGATGCAGCGGGCACTTGACGATATGTTCAAGGCGACTGGACATCAGAATGCATATTTCCCGCTGTTCGTGCCCAGATCTTTCTTAGAAAAAGAAGAAGAGCATGCTGAAGGCTTCGCAAAAGAATGTGCCGTCGTCACCCATTACCGACTTAAAGCGGACGGTGAAGGCGGATTAATGGTCGATCCAAATGCAAAACTGGAAGAGGAATTGATAATTCGTCCTACCTCCGAAACGGTAATTTGGAACGCCTATAAGAACTGGATACAGTCCTGGCGCGATCTGCCTATATTGGTAAATCAGTGGGCTAATGTAGTCCGTTGGGAAATGCGTACGAGGATCTTTCTACGAACGGCCGAATTCCTTTGGCAAGAAGGACACACCGCTCACGCAACAGAGAAAGAAGCAATTGCGGAAACCGAGCAGATGCTTGATGTATATGCCGATTTTGCCGAGAACTGGATGGCACTGCCGGTCATAAAGGGTGTAAAAACGCCAAACGAACGATTTGCCGGCGCCGTAGAGACATATTGCATAGAAGGCCTCATGCAGGACGGCAAAGCACTTCAATGCGGAACGTCGCATTTTCTTGGTCAGAATTTTGCGAAGTCATTTGATGTGAAATTCGTCAACAAGGAGAATCAGCTCGAATACGCGTGGGCGACGAGCTGGGGTGTTTCCACGCGATTGATGGGTGCTTTGATAATGGCACATTCGGACGACCACGGCCTCGTATTACCTCCAAAACTCGCCCCGATTCAGGTCGTCATCGTTCCGATCTACAAGTCGCCCGAAGACCTTGCCGCGATCTCTGAAAAGGTCGAGCCGATCGTGAAAGAGTTGAAGGCCGCCGGCATTTCGGTCAAGTTCGACGATAGCGATAATCAGCGTTCGGGTTGGAAGTTTGCGGAATACGAGCTGCGAGGAGTTCCGATCCGTCTTGGTTTGGGTATGAGGGACCTGGAGAACGGAACGATAGAGGTCGCCCGACGAGATACGCTCACAAAGGAATCAATGCCGATCGACGGCATTGCCGAATCAGTTAAGACCTTGCTGGATGAGATCCAAGCTAGTGTTTATAAACGTGCTTTGGATTTCCGCGAAGCTAACACCTTTCCGGTGGATGATTGGGATGAGTTTTGCGAAAGAGTTGAGAAGGGCGGTTTCGTACTTGCTCACTGGGACGGCACATCAGAAACTGAGGAGCAAATAAAGGAGAAGACAAAGGCAACGATCAGGTGTATTCCGTTAAACGCACTCGCCGAAAGCGGCAAATGCATACTTACGGGGAATGCTTCAGGCAAAAGGGTTCTTTTCGCAAAAGCTTACTAAAAAGAACACTATATTTCTTCAACTATTACCTGGCCCGCAGCGTCTTAATTTGCGTAAGCGGGCCTTTTGTCCGCGCGTTATTTGACGGTTCTCGTGGTAAATTGTCGGTGACACGAGTTGATGCTGCGAAACAAGACGGATGAAGAGCTTGTCGAACTGGCTGTATCGCATGATGCGGACGCCTTCGGCGAAATCGTTAGAAGGTGGGAACGAAAGATCTTCGCTCTTTGCTTCGGCATGCTTTCTCGGGAAGAAGATGCGAGAGACGCTTCGCAGGAGACGTTCATTGCGGCTTATCGAAACATCGGTTCATTCCGGGGAGATGCTAAGGTTTCGTCCTGGCTTCATCGGATCGCGGTCAATCAGTGTCTGACCATAATGCGGCGGCGAAAAGCCCGCCCTGAAGACCTTATCGATGAAGAGCAAGCGGCATCTGACCGCATCTTCAGCGTTCCTGTCGAAAAGGCTCCGGGCGGCATCGCTGAAAGAAAAGAACGGATAGAGGCTGTCAGGCGTGCCGTAAATTCGCTGCCTTTTGAACTTAAAGAAGTGGTGATCATGAAAGAGTTTGAAGAAATGACCTTTCAGGAAATATCCGAAACCCTTTCAATTCCGCTCAGCACCGTCAAAAGCCGTGTTTATACGGCCTTAAGGCAACTCCGTTCGAAACTGGAGAAGAGCGAATTAGAAGTAATTTAGGGAGCAACCCGGAATGGATACGATGGAGAAATGCAATCGGAAAAGCGAGATCGTTGAACTTGTCTATGACGAGGCGGAAACGGCATACCTCACCGAGCTTCGCTCACATCTTTCATCGTGTAAAGAGTGTACCAATGAATTCAATTCCCTGTTTGCTGTGCGCACGAATGTTGTAGATTTCAGAAAGGATGTCTTCGAGCCTTTAGTGACACCGGTATTTGCGTTTCCCTCGGCCGACATCTCAGAGCAAAGCTCGAAGAGTATTTTGGGTTGGTTGGAAGGTTTGCGATATGCCTTTGCCGTAAAAGTATCATTTGCGGGAATATTACTGGCGGTTCTTGCAGGGTTGTTTTTCCTCATATACCTCGAAAGACCCGATGAGGTCCAGGTTGCGTCGAATACGGCGGCACCTTCATCCATAGACTCCGCTCAAGCTGAAAAGGATCCTTTGCCTACGCGACCCGCACCATTGACCGCCTCAAATGATATGGTGAATATCCCGGAAAAAGTAACCGAAACACCGCGTCGGAATAGGAGCGTAGGGACGGCTAAGACCAAGAAAGCGGCAGCAGCGGTGAAATCGGTAAATCGTCGAAATGAGAATCAGCAGACCGAAGATTTTGCCGACGATTCTTTGCGGCTTGCAGATCTATTGGAACAGATCGGAGGTTAACTACAATGAAAAGCTCTGGCACGATATTTTTCTTTATTCTCATGACATTGTCGTTCGGCGCCGTTCATTCCTTTTCGCAGCAAGGCAATATGCCTAATGATCGGCCCAACATTGGCCGGCAGGCAGGGCCGCCTCAAGATATTCGTGCGAATATGCTTCGACGGCTCGGATTGACCAGTGAGCAGGTCGTTTCATTGCGAAAAATGAATGCGGAACGGCTTCCCAAAACCGAAACAGCGCAATTAAGGCTCCGGCAGGCAAATCGGAGCCTTGACGAAGCCATATATGCGGATAGTTTCTCTCAAGAACTGTATGAAACCCGTCTGCGCGAAGTGCAGAACGCCCAAGCCGAGGTCACCAGGCTGCGGTTTGAAGGTGAATTGGCGATCAGAAAGGTATTGACATCCGAGCAGCTTACTCGGTTTAAAGAGATGCGCGAAAGATTTGAACAGTTGCGCCCGCAGCCGGGGCCGATGCGGCCAATGCCCGGGCCCGGCATGCGCGGCCCAATGAGGGGCGATGGGCCAAAACGGCAACCTCCGCCCGAACCTCCGGACGAAAGAAACTAGAATTGTAGAGAACGCTACTGTATCGACGAGCCGCTTCTTAAGAGCGGCTTTTTTATTTTTCGGTCGCCAGGCATTTGGGTTATAGTCATTCTGTCGTACTCGTCCTTTATCGAATCGAATGAACCCCGTTATCAAGTTTATTGTCGAGCTGCAAGACGTTACAAACCTTCTGTGGCGCGCTTTAAAGGGGCTCAGAAAGCGCCCCAGATATTTTCGTGAAATGATGATCCAAATGGACGAGATCGGGGTCGGCTCTCTCGCCATTGTTGCTCTTACGGGGTTTTTCACAGGCGGTGTGCTCATCATTCAGGCCTATCCTACTCTTGCTTACTATGGTGCCCAAAGTAATGCCGGCCAAGGGGTCGCCACCTCATTGATCCGCGAACTGGGACCTGTTTTAAGTGCTCTGATCGTTGCAGGCCGCGTGGGCTCAGCGATCTCCGCAGAGTTGGGTTCGATGGTTGTTTCGCAGCAGATCGACGCCATGCGGGCACTGGGTACCTCACCGGTACGTAAGCTTGTGACCCCGCGAATCGCGGCTCTTGTGATCACGCTGCCGCTGCTGACCATCGCGGCGGACATCTGCGGACTTATCGGCGGCGGGTTGGTCGCACAGCAGATGTACGGGCTGGATGTGAACACCTATATTTCGTCGGTTAGAACCGGCACCAACATCGATGACGTTTTGGGCGGATTGATCAAGCCGCTGGTTTTTGGTTTTCTGATCGGCTTGATCTCATGCCATAAAGGATTGAACACTACAGGCGGAACGGTCGGTGTTGGCAGGTCGACGACCCAAGCGGTCGTCGCATCGTCGATCGCGGTCATTATCTCGGATTTCTTCCTCGCCAAAATTCTTCAGTCGGCCCTTAAGACAACACTATTCTAGCGAGACACAATTGATGGAAATTGCAGACGGAAAACTCCACGCGGAGGAAATCGCTTCTACGACCGAAGGCAATCGCCCTCCCGCGATCGAATTTCGCGAAGTGGATCTGGCTTTCGACGATCTCGTTATCTTGGACAAGGTAAGTTTCACCGTTGACCGAGGGGAAACACGGATAGTATTGGGCGGTTCAGGCACGGGAAAATCAACCATAATTAATCTCATCTTAGGGCTTTTAAAGCCCGATGCGGGTCGGATAATGATCGACGGGCAAGACATTACGGATTTTGAAGATATGGACCTGATGCGGATCCGTAAGCGCATCGGTATGGTATTTCAGGAAGGAGCATTATTCGATTCCCTCTCTGTTTACGAGAATGTCGCTTATCGATTGCATGAACAAGGTATCGATGAAGAAGAGGTAGAACACGAGGTTAGGCGCATGCTTCAGTTCGTTGGACTCGAGGATGCGATCGACAAGATGCCGATCGAGCTTTCGGGCGGTATGCGGCGGCGTGTCGGGATCGCTCGGGCTCTAACGGGCGATCCTGACATTGTTTTGTTCGACGAACCGACCGCGGGCCTTGATCCGCCGAGCGCAAGGAATATATGCGAACTTGCGATCAAATTGCGTGACATCGAAAGCGTAACGTCGATCTTTGTTACCCATGAGATGGACAATCTCGGCTATTTATCGAATGAATATGCGGTTATCGATGAGAACGGCAACGTGCAATTTGAACGAGAAGGCAATAAACTTTGTATGATGAACACCAGCATAATGATGCTTCGAGGCGGTCGTATCATCTTTCAGGGGTCCGACGAACAGCTTCGGCAGGTTGATGATCCGTACATCCAAAGATTTGTTAGCCCCAGCTACGTGTAATGATATTTGTTAGCTCCAGCTACGTGTAATGCCGCGACGAAATCAAAAAATAACTGTCAGTGACCTGCGAGTCGGGATCTTCGTTCTCGCTGCATTGCTGCTCACCGCATTTTTGATACTCAACTCAACCGGCAGCTTCAACCCATTCGAAAAGAAGATGCGTCTGAAAGCTCGATTTGTATCGGCTGACGGGCTGCATCCCGGAGCAGATGTGCAGCTCGCAGGTGTTTCGATCGGCAAGGTAGAGTCTGTTCGATTTCTGGAACCGGACTCGGAAGAACCCGAACGCATAGAGGCAACATTGACCGTTGCTCAGGAGTTGGAAAGAAAACCAATTTCGGAGCTGATTCGTACAGATTCTGCAGCACAACTCGTTGCGACATCCGTGCTCGGCAATGACAAAATGATCAACATTTCGCCCGGAACATCTAATGGCACGCCGATCACTGAGAACGCCCTGCTGAAATCTTCAGCGGCCATATCGCTGAACCAATTGACGTCAACGGGAAACGACCTTTTGACGCAAATGAAGAAACTTGCCGCCCCTGCCAATGAGATAATGCAGAAAGCGAACCGAGGCGATGGAACTCTGGGACGAATAATTAATGATGAGCAGCTTTACGAATCGTTGGAAGCCTCGATAGATGAGATCCGAGGCACAATGCAGCGTCTTCAAGCAACTGTGGACAAAGTTAACCGCGGCGAAGGTACCGCGGGCAAGCTTTTCAATGACCCATCGCTCTACGAAGGACTGAACAATACGGTCAAGCAGCTTGAAGCGATCTCAGGCGATATCAAGGCCGGCCGCGGAACTGCCGGAAGGATTGTCAATGACGATGCTCTATACAATGAAACCAAAGCGGCAGTGACGGAGCTCCGGACCGCTGCGACCAAGATCTCTGAGATAGCCGACGATGTGCGGCTGATCACAGCCGATCTTCGCGACGGCAAAGGCACTGTGGGCCGACTGCTAAAGGACGAAAAGCTTCAGAACGATGTGGAAACTACTGTATCTAAGCTTAATTCTACGGTGTCACGGCTCGATGTGATCCTCGGCGACGCGCAGGCCGGAAAGGGCACTATTGGCCGTCTTGTTACGGACGAAACTCTTTACAACAGTATCAATCAGACGGCGAACAACGTGGCAACGTTTACAGGAGAGGGGACAAAACTCTTGGACGATTTCCGGCGAAACCCCAAGAAATATTTATCTATCAAACTGTCGCTTTTCTAGACCTGTTCTCGGTTGAAGTAAAAAAGGCTGTCAAAAATGACAGCCTTTTCCGATATGGTGCTGAGGGCGGGACTCGAACCCGCACGGATCGCTCCACACGCCCCTCAAACGTGCGCGGCTACCAATTACGCCACCTCAGCGAGAAAACCACAGTTTGAGGGATCCTGAATGCGGCGCCGCCGCGATCGACCTTCTAAACTGCAAGAAGAATTTACAAAGACCTACTTATTGGCCGGTGTTTCGGTATTAGCCGCCGGTGCTTCCGCATTTGCGGCAGGTGCCGTTCCATTCGTATTCGTTTCCACAGGAGCCGTCTGCTCGGTATTCGTATTGCTTTCGGCAGGAACGACAGATTCTACCTCAGCGGGAGCATCGGGGTTGCTTGAAAGCACAGATACGTTTCCGGTCAAAGCGGGCATGGAAATAAACAATGCAGACAGCATGAAAGCAACTGCTGCGCCGATAGTGATCTTTGAAAGAACGGTCGCCGTACCACGCGGATTAAAGGCCGTACTGGAAACATTGCTCGTAAAAAGAGCTCCCGCATCGGTCTTTCCGGGTTGCAGCAAAACTGCTGCTACGAGCACGAAGCAGGAAATAAAGAAAATTGCGTATAAAACGTAAAGCAACATATTTTGTTACTACCGGCGGTAGTTCACTATGCCGGCAAAGCTCTCGGCTTCCAGGCTGGCGCCGCCGACCAGTGCACCGTCAATGTCATTCTGCGACATTAGATCTCCAATGTTTTCAGGCTTTACCGAGCCTCCGTAGAGAATTCTGGTAGTTTCGGCCGCATAAGAGCCGTGCTTTTCAGCCAAAAAACGCCGGATGTAGCCATGCATTTCTTGAGCCTGTTCAGGCGTCGCGGTTTTACCCGTGCCGATCGCCCAGACAGGCTCGTAAGCGATTATGATACGTTCCATATCATTGCCTGTCAAACCATTGTGCCCGCCTGAAAGCTGAGTTGCTACGACGCTTTCCGCATTGCCGGCTTCCCTTTCACTCAGCTGCTCGCCAACGCAAACGATCGCGTTCATGCCGGCAGATAAGGCGGCCTTGACCTTACGATTTACGGAATTGTCGGTCTCGCCGTAGAATTGCCTGCGTTCACTATGTCCGATGATGACGCAGGAGCAACCGGCATCTTTCAGCATCGAAGGCGTAACTTCCCCCGTGTGAGCTCCGAATTCGTCCTGCATAGCACAATCTTGGGCCGCGATCCGGATGTTAGAGCCTTCCAGCCTATCCGCAACGGGCTTGATGGCGGTGAAGACGGGCGCGATGATGACCTCACAGTGATTCGCATTTGCGACCAGCGGCTTGAGTGAAACTGCAGTATCGACCGAATCGCCGATCAGCTTATACATCTTCCAATTGCCTGCGATAACGGGCTTTCTCATAACCCATAAACTATCAAAAACCATCTTTAAATGCGAAAGCGTCGTCAATCTATGACGTCTGATGCTATTCTCGATAAATGTTCAAGGGGAAACTGGAATGCTGAGAAACTTTACTGTACCGCGTCGAGTGGTAATAACAGGTGTTGGCTGTGTTACTCCGATCGGCACTGGCCGCGATGCCTTTTGGTCGTCGTTGTCGGAGGGCGTCAGCGGCGTTCGCGCGATCAAGAATTTCGACACCGCGGATTCGGTTGTTAAGATCGCCGCTGAGGTCCAGGATTTTGACGTTTCGGATCACCTGATCTCAAAAGATATCAAGCATGTTCCGAGAACCGTTCCGCTCGTCCTCGCTGCAGCTCGCGAAGCAATTGCCGATGCAGATCTCAATACCGACGAACTGACCATCGAAAAGCAACGTCGTATCGGCGTCGAGATCGGTACCGGCGGCGGCGGTTTGGCATTTGCTGAAAAACATTATGAATACTGGTTCGTGGGCCCGAAGCATCACGCGAGCGTTTACATCATTCCTGCATCAACCCACGGAGGGCTTTCCTCGGAGATCTCAATGGCGTTCGGCTTTCGCGGGCTCTCACACATCGTTTCGACGGGATGTACAAGCTCGACCGACGCGATATTCTATGCTGCCCAGCACATTGCTCTTGGCCGGCAGGACATTATGGTGACGGGAGGCGTTGACGCTCCGCTTGCACCCGGAATTTTGGCGGGATTCGATCTGATGACGGTGCTGACCCGTGATTGGAACGACGAGCCTCATCGTGCCTCACGCCCTTTTGACAAGGACCGTTCCGGCATCGTCGTTGCCGAAGGCTCTTACGTACTCGTGATCGAATCGCTTGATTCTGCTCTCGAACGCGGAGCGGAGATCTACGCCGAGATCGCGGGTTACGGTGCCACGTGCGACGCGTATCATCGCGTTCGGCTCGACGATTCCGGGATTGAGCCGTCACGAGCAATGACGCTATCGCTCCAGGACGCCGGAATAGACGTCGAGCAGGTCGATTACGTGAATCTCCACGGCACATCGACCGTTTTGAATGACCGCATCGAGACGACCGCTGTAAAGCTCGCTCTCGGCGATCACGCCTATAGAACACCGATGTCGGCCACGAAGTCGCAGATCGGCCATCCGCAGGGGGCAAGCGGAGCCGCCGGCATTTTAGCCGCCCTATGCGCGATGACGACAGGCGCCATTCCGCCGACGATAAACCTCGACAACCCAGACCCGGAATGCGACCTCGATTACGTTCCGAATAAGGCTCGCACGGCGAACGTCGATGTCGCTTTGTGCAATTGCATTGGCTTCGGTTCAAAGAACAGTGCGATAGTTTTGTCTAAGGTTGACGCTTAGTATGTTCGAGCGATTCAAAACACGGAGCACTGAGCTCGAGCGTTTAGATAAGGGCGACTACACCGAGGCCGAATATGCCCGTTGGCAAAAGGAAATGTGGTATATCCACCGTCTTTTCGGTGAGTTGAGAGCGCTTAAGAGGACGCTGCTTCGAGATATCGTGAGATCCGGCGAACGCTCATTTTCCGCTCTCGACGTCGGTGCCGGCTCGGGCGAGTTGTTGCGAGAACTGTCTAAATGGATGTCCGCGTTCGACGCGCTTCTAGTGGGCCTCGAGATCGACAATATCGCCGCTGCATCCATAAAAAGCGATGAGGTCTTATCTGTACAGGGCAATGCATTACAACTGCCGTTCGATGATAAAGGTTTCGACTACGTTTTCTGTTCGCTATTTCTGCATCACCTGGAAGATGAGAACGCGGTTGCTCTATTGCAGGAAATGGCTCGCACATCCCGACGGCGCGTCTACATGATCGATCTAAATCGGCAACCAATTCCCTATTATGCTTATAAATTATTTGGGCGTGCTGTTCTGCAGCAATTCACTCTCGAGGACGGTGCCCTTTCGATCTTGCGCAGCCGAACGCCCGAAGAATTGAGGGTTTTGGCAAAGGCTGCAGGCCTGCGCGATATTTGCATAGAGCATTCACAGGTAAATCGTCTCGTGCTGTCAGGACGAAGATGACCGTAACCAATGGCCAATATGACGTTGCTATCGTCGGTGCGGGTCCGGCGGGTTCATCCGCGGCGATAAGGCTCGCTCACGCCGGGCTGAGTGTCGCACTTGTAGAACAAAAGCGGTTTCCACGCGAAAAACTCTGCGGCGAATTCGTCTCGCCCGAGTGCCTATGGCATTTTGACGAGCTTGGCGTAATGCCAGCTATCCGCGGCATTGGCGGGCCAAACATCTACGAAACGGTCTTCTATTCAAAACGCGGCAATTCAGTGTCTATTTGCAGCGAATGGTTTGGCAACGGAGGCTCGATCGCCCTCGGGATCAGTCGTGCGGCAATGGACCTTAAGCTTATTGAAAGGGCCGCGGAACTGGGAGTCGACGTCCGAACGGAAACTTCCGTCACAGGCGTGGTGTCATTAGGCGATGCGGTTACGGGCCTCAAGACCAAGCCTGCAAACGGCGTCGAATCTGAACTTCGGGCAAAGGTATACATCGATGCGACCGGCAGAACGCGCGCCCTAGCACGGCGTTTTGAGCCGAAAGACCTGACCAAAGCCGCTGCGAGCTCTGTTGCGTTCAAGACGCATCTACGCGGCGCACAGATCAACGCACATTCATGTGAGATATACTCTTACAACAATGGGTACGGCGGCTGCAATCGCGTTGAGGACGATCTCTTTAATCTTTGTTTCATCGTCTCGTCTGCCGATGCGCGGTATATGAAAAGCGACCCAGAACGGGTGTTGCGGGAGGTCGTTTTTAGGAACGAACGGGCCGCGGCCGTGCTCAGGAGGGTTGAGATAGTGAAGCCTTGGCACGCTGTGCCGATCGAACGGTTCGGACGAGGAGAACTAGTGCCGGCAAACGGCTTGTTCACTATCGGTGACTCAGCCGCGTTCATCGACCCTTTCACCGGCAGCGGAATGTTAATGGCCCTCGAGAGCGCGAAGATCGCAGCAGAGGTGATCGTTGATAGCAGAGATCGAAACGCGCATTTCGATCATGTTTCGGAAAACTACCGAGAAAAATACTCAGCCGCATTCGATCGGCGGTTACGTTTTTGTTCCATGTTGCGTCACGCGGCGTCCATTCCATTTTGGAGCGGAGCCATGATCGCCGCTCTAAGATTTAGCCCCTTTTTGAGGCAGACAGTTGCGCGGGCGACGAGATCAAATGCGGCAATCAGCAAATAAAAACACTGCGAAAGTAGATTCGCGGTGTCAGGTTTATCCAAATCTCTATCTATTTATCATCCAACGCCGCGACACCCGGCAATGTATCGCCTGCGAGAAACTCTAACGTGGCCCCGCCGCCGGTTGAGATATGCGATATGCGACCGGCGAGCCCTGCCTGATTGATGGCCGCGACGGAATCCCCGCCGCCGACGATCGATGTCGCTCCCTTGTCGGTGGCTTCCGCAACGGCATTGGCGATAGCGATGGTCCCTTCATCAAAAGGCTTTTCCTCGAACATTCCCATCGGGCCGTTCCAGACAATTGTCTTGGCTCCCTCAAGAGCGGCAGCAAAAAGGCCGGCGGTCTCGGGGCCAATGTCCAGTCCGACGTGGCCCGAATTAGTGAAATAGATCTGTATCGCCTTTCGGGAATTCAGCGGATCGTAGGAATCGACGACCTGGTGATCTGTCGGCAACAAGAGTTGAACGCCGGCTTCCTCCGCCTTTTTCGCGATATCCAACGCCGTCGGCATCATTTCATCCTCGACCAGCGATTTTCCAACCGTAAAGCCCCTCGCTTTGAAGAACGTATATGCCATCGCTCCACCGATAAGCAGTTTATCTACGCGTCTTTCTATCAACGATTCAATAACGGGGATCTTGTCCGAGACCTTTGCTCCGCCAAGTATCGCGACAAACGGACGCTCCGGAGAATTGAGGGCTTTTCCAAGAAATGCCAGTTCTTTTTCCATTAGAAGGCCGGCTACGCAGGTATCCACATAGTGTGTTATGCCTTCAGTTGACGCATGCGCTCGATGTGCCGTGCCAAAGGCGTCGTTAACGTATATGTCAACCCCTTCGGCGAGAGATCTGGCAAAATCAGCATCATTCTTTTCTTCGCCAGCATCTAAGCGAAGATTCTCACGCATAAGGATGTCGCCGGGGGAAAGCGACGATATCCGGGAAGCCACATCTTCATTCTCGAACAAAACAGGAGATCCAAGCAGCTCTGAGAGTTTTTCCGATACCGGGCGAAGCGTGTATTTTGCCTCGTTGTAAGGCAGACCCTTCTCTTCCGCCTTCTTTTTGTCTTTCAGCGGTCGGCCAAGATGAGATGCAAGGATAACCTTTGCTCCATGCTCGATAGCATATGCAATTGTCGGCAATGCTCCGCGAATGCGAGTATCGTCCTCGATCACACCGTTCTTTATCGGAACATTGAAATCGACCCGAATAAAAACGGTCTTATCAGTCAGATCGACGTCTCTGATTGTCCTTTTATTCATAGACCTTTGGCCGCGATATATTTGACCAGGTCGCGAACACGGCAGGAATAGCCCCATTCGTTGTCGTACCACGAAAGTATTTTGATGCAAGTGCCGTCAATGACCTTGGTATTCTCCGAATCAACTATTGACGAATTAGAATTGCCCTTGAAGTCGATCGAAACAAGCGGCTCATCGCTAACTGCCAATATGCCTTTCAGAGGGCCCGCGGCAGCGTCACGTAAAACCTGATTCACTTCATCGGCGGTCGTTCCTTTCTCAACATTCATCACAACATCCACCAAAGAGACATTGGGCGTCGGGACGCGAACGGAAATGCCGTCAAATTTACCTTTTAGCTCCGGAATAACCAATGCGACAGCTTTTGCCGCACCCGTCGATGTCGGGATCATTGAAAGGGCAGCGGCGCGGGCACGACGCATGTCCTTATGCGGAAGGTCAAGCAGCTGCTGATCATTGGTGTAGCTGTGAATTGTGTTCATCAGGGCATTCTTGATCGTGAAATTGTCATGGATGACCTTGGCTACAGGGGCGAGACAGTTGGTCGTGCAGGAGGCGTTAGAGATTATGTGATGGTTAGCTGCATCATACATGTCTTCATTCACGCCCAATACGATGGTTACATCCTCTTCCTTTGCCGGTGCGGAAATGATCACCTTCTTCACGGAACCTCGCAAATGTTTGCGAGCGTCCTCAGCCTTTGTAAAGCGGCCCGTCGATTCGATCACGATCTCGGCTCCGTCCGATTCCCAATCGATAGCCGACGGGTCTTTTTCAGAAAAGACCTTGAACGAGTCGCCATCAACCGTGATAACGTCTCCGTCCGCGCTTATGTCATTGTCAAGATTGCCCATAACTGAGTCGTATTTGAGCAAATGTGCGAGCGTCTTCGTGTCGGTAAGGTCATTGACCGCTACAAAATCAATATCCTTGTCCCCAAGACATGTCCTCAAAACATTACGGCCGATGCGGCCAAATCCATTGATGCCAACTTTGATACCCATTATTTTATCTCCTGCGAAAATAGTAAGCGAAACAAAGTTATAACGATAACTTAAACCGAAATCTATTTCAAAAGAATGTCCGTTAAGAGTCTAAAATCGTTGAAACAAAGCCATTTCCGCTGACGTAGTATCCGTTTAGCTAACGAGCAATCGCTTTCATGCCACTGTGCTCGCGGCGTATAGAGAAATGACCATTCGCTTTCCCCGAAACATCATCATCGCATCGATGTTCTCGGCAACCTTATTTCTTTCGGCAGCCGCCGCTCAGGACGCCCCGCGGCCGGAATCCGCGCCCGCTAGTGTCGATAACGACGCATCTTTCCCGGAAATTGAGGTAAAAAGGCCCGCAGATACGCTATCGATGGTTCGGCGAAGCGGCGGGTCTGCAATGTCGAGGGTAGGCGTACAAACGGCGCAGCCAATCTCTTTAGGGCTTCGGGACGCGATCCGCCGGGCGCTTGAGAAGAATAATGACATCGAGGTGGCAAGGGGCGATGTCCGGCTGCAGGAAACCCAGATAAACTCGCTCGAGGGAGGTTACGATCTGGTACTTAGTCTAAATCCGAGCCTTTCCCGTAATTCCATTACCGGATCGTCTGCAACCAAGGATTTTCGTGCGACGTCCAGCCTTTCAAGAGCCCTGCGTGCGGGCGGCGGGAACTACAGTGTATTCTTCAATAACCAGCGGACCGAAAATGCTTTCGCTCAGGCACAGGTCTCTTCGGGTAATGTTTCGTCCGGAGGAAGTGCGGTCTATTCCTCGTCGCTGGGCATTAACTATGTTCAGCCGGTTGCCCGAAATTTCGGAACTGACAGGCTTCGGTCTAATATCGCGATTTCCAAAAAGCGTCTGGAACAAACTGAAAGCGACTTTCGTCTCCGTGCGATTTCGACGATCGCCGAAGTTCAAAGGACTTACTGGGACCTCGTATTTGCATTAAGAAATCAACAAAATCAGGTTGCAAACGTCAGCCTCGCTCGCGAAAATCTTCGGCAGATCGAAGCTCGCATCGAAGCGGGTGTATCGGCTCCAATCGCCAAGGCAGAGGTTGAGACAGAGCTTGCTAATCGTGAAGGAGAACTCCTGTCAGCGACCCAACAGGTCTCGATCGCAGAAAATAATCTTAAGCGGCTCATAATTGGCGATCCTTTATCGCCCGAATGGACACAGTCCTTCGTTCCGGTGGATAGGCCTGCATACAGCGACGATCCTGTGAATTTAGAGGCATCGCTGCGTGATGCAATGGACAATCGTTTCGAATTACGGCGGCTCAAACTGCAGCGGGAAATGAGTGATATAGACATCAAATTCCTAAAGAATCAGACAAAGCCGCAGATCGATCTGAATACAACATTTTCGTTGGATGGACTTTCCAGAAGCGGTTCGACTACATCGATTACAACCAATCTATTGACCGGTTCTCCGGATCTGTTCCTATTCGACAATCTGAATGCAACCCGGGCCGCGCTGTCATTGCCTCTGATCGTAAATCCGTCGATCACAATTCCGCCGGGGCCTTCGTATCTTTTTGGCGGATTTAACCGGTCACTTTCTAACATCTTCCGAAGCGACGCCCCGAATCTATCAGTAGGGGTCACCATTCAGTTCCCTTTTCGTAATCGCACGGCTAAGGCGAATCTCGAAGGTGCTCGTATTGAAAGGCAGCAGCTCGACGCTCAGACCCGAGAGCAGGAACAGATCGTGATAGTTGAGGTGCGGAATGCGGTACAGGCAGTCGAAACCGCACGTCAACGCGTCCTGACCGCACGCCGAGCACGTGAGAATGCTGAGTTGCAGCTCGAGGGTGAACGCCGTCTTTACGACGCAGGCAGGTCCACGCCGTTTCTGCTGTTTCAGCGGGAGAACACGCTCACGAATGCCCGAAATGGCGAGATCCGCGCCGAAACTGACTACAACAAGGCTGTCGCGGAACTCCAGAGAGTGACAGCAACAACATTTAGGGTCAACAACATCGAAGTGAGATCACCTCTCGAAGACAAATAAATCAATTAGTTCAAGCCTTTTCTAAACGGCCGATGTCTGCGAAGATTGTTTCGTGCGGATATCGGCCGTCATCATAGCAAGAGACGAAGAAGCCAAGATCGGGAACGCGATCAGGTCGGTGCTGTGGGCCGATGAAGTATTGGTCGTAGATTCGGGCAGCGTCGACGGAACGCGGGCTGTCGCTGCGGACCTCGGAGCAAAGGTTGTGTATCAGGAATGGCTTGGATTTGGCGGACAGAAGCAGTTCGCTGTCGATTCGGCACGAAATAACATGATCCTCAGTCTGGACGCTGATGAAGCCGTCTCGGACAAACTAGCGGACGAGATCCGCTCGATTGTCCAAACCGGCGATGTGCTGGACGCCTACTATATGCCCAGGCTCGCGTTCTATTTAGGGCGGCCCGTTAAACATTCCGGATGGTATCCTGACCGCCAACTGAGGCTTTTCGACCGAACGAAGGGCGAATGGAGTAGGGCCAAAGTTCATGAATCGGTGATCATGAGACCGGATGCACGGGTAGGTGTACTGAAGAATGACCTTTTACACTACAGTATTGATTCTGTCTCTCAGCATGCAGAAATGATTCAGAGCAGGTATGCTCCTTTGTCGGCTGAGCAAATGCATCAAGATGGAATTAGAACCTCCATTGTAAAGATCGGCATCTTGCCTATTTGGACGTTCTTTCACACTTACGTACTCAGGTTAGGCGTTTTGGACGGACTGGCCGGTTTGGCGATCTCGGGATTCGCTTCATACAATGTCTTTCTAAAGCATCTGCTCCTGTATGAGCTGGGCATTTCAGGTTCAACAACCAAATCCGGTTCTGAAACATCATAATACCGGTCGCACACTGGGAATTACATATATGAAAATGCTTCGATCGCATGTCGTGCCGTCTGTTCTGTTGTTGCTGTTGGCGACATTCTCGATAGTGGTCGGCCAAAAAGGGGTAGACAACCAGACCCGGATCATTAAAGAAGACGCAAACAGGACCACTGCACGTCCCAACGACGCGACCAGGTCTTTTGACTTCGGAAAAGGTAAGACAAGGACTCGCGAGATGCTTGCGAACCCATATCGACTCGCCGGCCGGCGTGATGTTCTGATGTCTTCTATAATCGATGTCCTGAGAGAAAAGAAGCTTATAGTCGACGAGGCGTCGTCAAGGTTGAGTGATGGACTGATCGTGACGCAGCCTTTTGTATTTGCCAGAGGTTCTGTGGTCGCTCAGAACGAATTGAACAGGTACGCGGTCGTCGACTCGCCGATCAACTCTTGGTCGCGGGCCCAATACACTCTAACGATCGAAGTGCAATCCATCGATGGTATTCAAAACAATGTCTCAGTGATCGCTAAGATCGAGGGGCGAGCGGGCGCCGGACTTACTTCCGAGTGGATCACACTTCGCAGTTCGGGCCTTGCGGAAGATGAGTTTTTGGCAAAGCTTGTGGAAGCCGTAACGGGCAATTCTGTGGAACCTGAACAAGACACGCTTTGAACGCGTTCCGAAAGTGATGATGAAAAAGTATCTCATATCCTTCATTACTTTGTTCTTTCTTGCCGTTGGGGCCTTTGGCCAAAACAGTGATCCAAACTATCCGGTTTTGCCGGGCGAAGGGCCTACACCTTCCGACAGCAGGCCAAAGAGTATTCAGGAAAATCTCGAGAAATTCCGGATCGAACGGGAAAACAAGGAATTTCGGGAAATGATCCGACGCGGTGAAGAGTCGCTGAAGACGGCGGACGACATGGCGGCAAGGCTGTCAAAAACAAATTCCCTGACCGACCGGGATAAAAAAGACCTGGCTCAATTAGAAAAGAATCTGAAAAGGATCCGAAGTGATCTGGGCGGCAGCGATGACAAACTGGATAATGCAGAATCTGACGTACTGCAATCCCGCAATACTGGCGACCTCATCAAAAAGCTCCGTGACCGCACCTCAGACCTGCTGGATGAACTGAAACGCAGTACGCGTTTCACGATCTCGGCAGGTGCGATAGAGACCGCAAATGCCGCTTTGCGGGTGCTGCGTTTCATGCGGCTAACGAACTGATCTGCCGCGGACCTCATGCTCAGACTTCCGTTAGTGTCAATAATTTGCTCCTTATGCTTCCTGCCGGGCATTTTAAACGCGCAGGAAGACACCGAATCGATCGGAATTTCAACAAATACCGTAATTCTTAATGCGTACATCACCGACAGGGCCGGTAAGCCCGTTCGGGAACTTCCGCAGAATCTGTTCACGATCCTTGAGAACGGTGCCGAACAGAAGATCACATTTTTTGAGGCTCAATCTACTCCGTTTGCAGTAGCCATCCTGCTCGATTCATCGGGAAGCATGGAGGAAAGGATCGTCCTTGCTCGAGCGGCCGCCCTGCATTTCCTGGACTCGCTGAGACCAAGAGACGTCGCAGCGGTCTATACTTTTGATTCAAAGATCCGCGAGATCCGCGGATTTCATCTCGGCCGCGATCTGCCTGAGAGTTTTTACGAAGTGAGGTCGCGAGGGATGACGGTGCTATACGATGCGATCGTTAGAGCTGCAATTGAACTTGAAAAGCGGCCGGAAAAACGTCGCGCCATTTTAGTGCTGTCTGACGGAGCTGATACTCAAAGCGCCGCGAGCAAGGACAAGGCATTGAAAGCAGCCTCAAAGGCCGATGCTGTCATATATAGCGTCGATATGTCGCCGACAGGAACTATCGGGGGGCCGACTCAGATGAATCAGCGAGCTTTGAAGGAATTGTCGGACAAGACAGGCGGCGAATACGTCCGATCCAGCGGCGGAGTTGAAATGCGCGAAGCGTTTCAGAGGATCGCTGATGAGCTGGGAACCCAATATACTCTGGCTTATGATCCGTCGGATGAAAAAATGGACGGCAAATGGCGGTCTATCGAACTAAAGATACGCCGTCCGAACCTGAACATCCGTACGCGCCGCGGCTATTTTGCGATACAACGTTAAATGATCGTCTTATTTCGTCTTCGATCTTCGAAACGCTCAATGGCGAGTTCGATCAGTTCATCAATGAGTTGAGGCAGCGGCTTGCCGCTTGCAGCCCACATCTTTGGGAATCCGGATGCATCCGTTAGTCCTGGAAGCGTATTTATCTCGTTCATCAGCAGTGCTCCGTTGTCGTTTCTCAAGAAGAGATCGACTCGGGCTAATCCGGAACCATCGACGGCCTTAAATGCTGTCACAGCCATTTGCCGGACCCTTTGTGACAGCTCTTCTGAGATCGGCGCAGGCACAACAAATTCATTATTGCCGGTTCCGGAATACTTCTCGGTGTAATCCAGGAAACGTTTCGATTCATCCAAGATCACATATTCGCCGGGTAGAGACGCTTCCGGCGAGTCGTTGCCCATTACTGCACATTCGAGTTCTCGCATCTCGATCGCTTCTTCGACAATGATCTTGCGGTCATATTCAGCGGCAAGATCGATCGCCGACCTCAATTCCTCGGGTGTTGACGCTTTGGATATCCCTACTGATGAGCCCAGATTTGCAGGCTTGACGAAACAAGGCAGTCCGATCTTGGCGACGGTCTGTTCTATTACCTTGTCCGGATCTATGTCCCATTCTGACCTGAGGAACCAAACATATCGGCATATCGGCAATCCGGCGTCGCGAAAAAGGATCTTCATTGTCACCTTGTCCATGCCGCAAGAGCTCGCCAAAACGCCGCAGCCGACATATGGCAAGCCCGACATCTCAAAAAGTCCCTGGATCGTGCCGTCCTCGCCGTAGGTGCCGTGAAGTACCGGAAAAATAACGTCGATTACCGGGGGTTCTTCGTTTAGATCTCCGAATCCGACAAAACCTCCGATCGAGGAATCACCCGTCAGCAATCCGCGAACTTGCGATGCAGGGCCATATCTATCAATGAAAGTTGTGCGGGTCGCTTCGGGGAAAAGCTCTATAGACTGCTCCGGCGTAAGCCATGCACCAGAACGAGAGATCGCCAGAGGCACTATCTCATATTTTGCCGGATCAATCTGCTCTATGACGGTTTTTGCCGAACGGATGGAGATCTCGTGTTCGCCTGAACGCCCGCCAAAAATGACGGCCACACGCTTTTTCATAGTATTGTCTTTCCGAGAACCGAGAGGATCAATTCGACCGCCAGTTCTACCGTGATGTTGTTTTGATCAAGAAGAGGATTTACCTCGACCATCTCGAAAGATATCATTCCGCCGTTTGCAGCGATCATTTCAAGTGCAAGGTGCGCTTCGCGATACGTCGTCCCGCCTCGAACCAATGTACCGGAACCCGGGGCAAATCTCGGGTCGATCATATCGATGTCAAAGGTTACCGCGAAACCGCCCGGAGCCTTTGAGGCGATCGCTATGGCATCGGCAACACATGCAGCCATACCTCGAGAGTCGATGTCGCTCATCGTGAAGAATTGATCGCGAAGCCCTAAGTCATGCACGGTCTGCCTTTCACCTGTATCAACGTCCCGCGCTCCGATATGGGCAAAATAGGTTGGATCGAGTTTAGGCCGAGAGCCGCCCAAACTTGCGATCGCATCATCGCCTAAGCCCAAAAGTGCCGCCAACGGCATCCCGTGGATGTTGCCGCTTGGCGAGGTCTCGGGCGTGTTGATGTCAGCATGTGCGTCAAACCAGATCAAGCCGACCTCGCTGCCGCCCTTTCGGTAAAAATTCGAAATTGCGGAAAAGGTCGCGATTGCGATCGAATGGTCACCGCCGAGAATGATCGGCATATGACCCTCCTGCAGAACCGAATCTAGCGAAGAGGCAATATTACGAAATGAGTTCAATACGGCCCCATAGTGTTTAATGCCGTTCTCGGTGGTAATGCCTTCGGGCCGAACTATGGGGACATCGCCATGGTCCTTGAAACCGTAACCCAGAGCAATGACGTGATCTGCCAACGTCATTCCCCGGACGTTTGATATTCGCATCGCTTCGACGCCGAGATCGCTTCCTAGTGTTCCCGCGCCGAAGCCCAATGGTACACCCAATAGGCCTATTGTCTTATCTGCAGTTTGCATCTGAGGTAAATTATTGTAGTTCGCCAAAGCCTGAGGCGAAAAGTGCGGCGATCTCCGCTAATGCCTCTGTTTCGTCAGGCCCGTCAGCTTCAACTACCAATTCTGTGCCTAAAGCGGCCGCAATATAAAGCACGCTCAATATGGACTTTGCATTGGCAGTGATGTTGCGATCGAGCCGCGTCACTTTGATGCTCGACCTGAAGGCCGCGGCTTTTCGAACAAGCTGAGCGGCCGCCCTCGCATGAAGTCCAAGCTCGTTCACTACGCGAACACGGGTCTCAAGCATCCTTCCTCGCTTTCAAAGGGGTCAAAAGGCTGCCGGCCGTCGAGATCGACGTCTTTCCTTGCTCCTCTACATCATGCGCCAATTGGTCGAGGCCGAGGTCTGCTGAAGCTGTTGCAAGCTTTATGACCATGGGAAGATTGACGCCTGTAACGACTTCGATCTTTCCGGACTCAAGAAACATAGCCGCAATGTTCGTTGGCGTCCCGCCGAACATGTCCGTCAGCAAAAGTACGCCGGATCCCGTTTCAACTTCGGTTATGGCCCTGCCTATCTCTTGTTTGGCAATTTCAACATCGTCATGCCAACCGATAGAAACCGCCCTGATATGAAGAAGGTCGCCCACAACTGCCTCGGCCGCAGCGACGAGTTCATTGGCAAGCTGTCCATGGGTGATAATTACACCGCCAACTCTGTTCATTACACGCCCTCGCTCATATTATCAATTTGAGATGTCCCGGTGACTGGACGCCGCGTCAAACCCGGATTCTTTCAGCCTTTCCGCGATCGCATTTGCGACCATCACCGATCGGTGGCGGCCGCCGGTACATCCGATCCCGATATTGAGGTACGACTTGCCTTCACGCTTGTATTTCGGAACCAGGTACAAAAGTAGATCGATAAAACGGTCAATAGTTTCCTTTACTTCTTCCTTTTCTTTCAGGAAGTCTACCACAGTCTTATCTTCGCCCGAGAAATCCCTCAATGCCGGCTGAAAATACGGGTTTGGAAGGTGCCTTACATCGAAAAGAAGGTCAACGCCGCGAGGCCCGCCGAACTTATGGCCGAAACTTTGCACCTCGATCTTAAGGGGTATTCCCTCGTCGAGCCCGGTGAATTTCTGGTGAATGAGGCGCCGCAGCGAATGCACGGTCTGTTCAGACGTATCAATGATCAGGTCCGCCAACTTCCGGATCTTCCGCAGTTCCAACCTCTCTCGGCGAATCGCGCTCAACAACCCTTTCCCATCGTCTGCCGGATGCGGCCGGCGGGTCTCAGAAAAGCGTCGGAGCAATACGTCATCCGAAGCCTCAAAAAAGACCACATATGGCTGAGGGCCCTTCTTTGTAAGCTTCTTTAACTCGTCGGGAAACTCCGAAAGAAATTGCCGTTCACGGATATTAATTACCAAAGCCGCTTTATCGATGCTTGGTGGCCGTGCTCCCGATGATCTCAGAAGCCTACCGAAGGTAGAGAGAAGCGTCAGCGGTAGGTTGTCCACGCAGAAATAGCCCAAGTCCTCAAGCGAATCGGTCGCAGAGCTCATTCCTGAGCCGCTAAGTCCGGTGATGATCACCAGCGACGGCAATGAAAAACTCTTTGGATGCTCTTTCGGCATTAATATTGCTTTGTATCGATCCCTGTGTTGAGTTGCCGTTGGTGGTCTGTCAGCAGCGTCTCGGCAGCGTTGCTGTATCCGATGGACAACATTTTGACCGCTGTTTCGATAAGTACCGCCAAATTACGACCCCGAGACACCCTCAATGTGATCTTTTGAAGCGGAATTTCCTCGACGGTCAGGCTTTCGCAGCACATTGAAAGCTTGCCGTCATTTACGATCTCCTGATCTTTTGTCAGTTCGATGACAAGATCTATTTGAACTCCATCGAGAACTGATTCGTCGCCAAAGATCGCTCGAACATCAATGATGCCCAAGTCCCGGATCTCCAATAAACCTCGAAACATGTCCGGAGCGGTTCCGTACAATTGACCATTTCGGCGTTCTAAGAGAACAACGTCGTCCGCAATAATTGGGTGACCGCGGGATAGTAGCTCCAAAGCGCATTCGGATTTTCCGACTCGAGCCTCGCCTGTAATTAGTACACCGGAACCGTTGACGCACAACAATACTCCGTGTATATTGGGCCGAGGAGTTCTATTGGGTTCCGCAATATCTATATCTGATCCTCGTCAACGATCAAAGTCGATGCTTTTTGGGCTTTTTGATATTTGTCGATCACCTTATCCTTCAACCGCCGAGCTTGTTTCTCGATCTTTGAGATAGTCTGAGTCAGAGATTGATACATATCGTCCGCGGACGTCTCGGCCGTCAGAACGTCATTTCGCCAATTCATGACGATCTCAGACCGGTGAAGCCCTCTTTCAACCTCGATCACCACGTGAATTTTCGGCGTTTTGCCGTCAAACAAATTCGTGAGTTTTGAAAAATGGTCTTCAACGTGCGCCTTCAGTGCAGGCGTTACTTCAATATGTCTTCCAGTATAATCAATATTCATATTACGGTTTTTCTTTCCCTAGAGCCCGGAATGTTCATTTGATCACGGTATTTCGCAACCGTTCTTCTTGATAGTTTAACACCTTCCTTGCTCAATATCTTCGCGATCTCGTTGTCTGTAAGCGGATCTTTACTGTCTTCTTCCTCGACCATCTTTTTTATCTTCAATTTAAGTATGCGGGTCGAGACCTCCTCACCTTCCTCATTGAGCATCCCTTCGCTGAAAAAGCGACGCAGCTCAATGACGCCCTGCGGAGTGTGGGCATATTTTCTATTGACGACACGAGAAATGGTCGACAAATGCATGCCGATATCCTCAGCCACATCTTTTAGCATCATCGGCCTGATGTATTCGACACCTTTATCGAGAAACTGCCGCTGGCGGCGAACTATGCATTCCACGACGCGATAGATCGTCTGTCGCCGATGTTCAATATTGCGAAGCAGATCGACAGCAGAGCGCATCTTGTCTTTGATGAAATCCCGCGTCTCTTTCGAAGTGTCCGGCTGTTCGAGCATCGACTGATAGGTATGCGAAATGCGGAGACGGGGACTGCCGTCGTCAGCAAAATAGATCACATAGTCGTCATCGATCTTTTCGATATAAACTTCGGGCGATACGAACACTGCCTCTTCCGAGGAATAGCGACGGCCCGGATACGGGTCAAGCTGACGGATCTGGATCAGAGTTTCATTAAGCTCATGAAGACCGACTCCTGTAGCCTTAGCAAGGTGCTGCAGCCGATGCGGCTGAAGGTCTTCCAGATGATCTCGGACCAAACGGCAGGCGAGCGTGTCGGCCTGTCCTAAAGCCTCGAGCTGAGTAAGGAGACATTCCTTGACGTTAAATGCCCCGCACCCAACCGGATCGAGCCGCATCAACGCCTGCCGAGCGTATTCTACCGTCATCGGCGAACATCCTACCGATGCAGCGATGTCATCAATAGCAATTCGGAGCCTTCCGTCCTCATCCAGATTGCCAATTATCTCGTCCGCGGCCTCAGATTCGATCTCAGAAAGGTCTAACAGGTTGACCTGCCACTCCAAATGTTCGCTCAACGACGGAGAATGCGTAAGGAATTGTTCAAAACTGGGGGCATCGTCCTTATATTCGATCTCCTGGGTCCGATAGCCGGGATCCAAATAGTCCTGAAATTCCCTTCCGTAGTCGATCTCATCAAAAGGATCATTGGCCTCGCCGGCGTGTTCGGCTTCAGCGTCTGCATCCACAGTAACTGTATCCGAGGTTCCGTTGAGCGAAATGTCTTCAGCGTTATAAGTCTCGAACTGAGTAATGTCTGCGGGGTCTATTCGTTCATCCGATCCTGAGGCGGACAAAGTATCCTGCTGAATATCTACGTCAATACCGTCAGAGTTTTGGTCTAGAATATTGTCGCCCGGTTCGTCAGCCTCATCGCCCGGTTGAACCTCTTCCAGAATAGGGTTTTCGACCATTTGCTCCTCGATCAGGTCATTCAGTTCGAGAGCGGTCATTTGCAGCATCTCTATTCGCTGACGCAATTGCGGCGTCAGCACCATCTTTTGCTGCAATTGAGTTGTCAGTCGTAGTGAGGACATATATGCCGCTTTAGCCGCTAAGATGCGAAAAGCAGGATCATCTCTTATGGGAAATTATACTTGGTTGCTCGGCCAAATGGAAAAAATCAGGCGAATTTGAATCGCTCACCGAGATAATGACGCCGCACGTCAGGATCCGCAGCGAGTTCATTGGGTTTACCGTCCCTTAAAACCTTACCATCCGAAAGGATATAGGCACGATCCGTGATCTCCAGCGTTTCCCTTACATTGTGGTCCGTGATCAAAATGCCGATACCCCGATCTCGAAGGTAAGTGATCAAATGTTTTATGTCATCGATAGCGATCGGATCGATGCCGGCGAAGGGTTCATCGAGCAAAATGAATAGCGGATCTGTAGCGAGGCACCTCGCGATCTCAACTCGCCGCCTTTCACCGCCGGAGAGTGATTCGCCTCTCGTGGACCGAACATTGATCAGATGAAATTCCTCGAGAAGTTCTTCAAGCCGAGATAATCTATCCGCGCGTGGCATTTTTCGGCTCTCAAGTACCGCGAGGATGTTCTGTTCTGCGGTCAGTTTCCGAAACACCGACGCCTCTTGGGGAAGATATCCCAGTCCCAGGCGTGCTCGAAGATACATAGGCAGGTCCGTCACTGCCTCGCCTTTCATCTCGATCTTTCCCTTTTCCGTTCGTTCGAGGCCCATCAACATAAAGAAAGTAGTGGTCTTTCCCGCACCATTTGCACCGAGAAGGCCTACTATCTCGCCCGTTTCTACATATAGCGACACACCATCGACCACTCGTCTGCCGCTGTAGGTTTTCTGCAGATCGATCGCTTCCAGCTTTGTTTTGCCGTTCGATCGTGAAAGTGCCTCTTTCGTTTCGTTCATAAATGCTCATTCACCGGGCTTTACGCGATAGACGGTTCTTGACCGGCCGTTGCCGCCGGCTTCAGGTTTACCGTTACTTACTGCCCGGCGGTCACGCATCGAATACGATATTTGTGAACTTTGTGTGGAACCGGCTTCGCTGTCTGAAACGACCGCCGGGCGGCCCCGCAATACCACTGATTCATCGGACGCGGTGTATTGAGCCCAATCGCCCGATGCACGCCTTCCCGGCTGAGAAATATTAACGGAATTCTCTGCAACGGTCTGCGCAATATCGCCGGATTCAGTGAGGAATACATCAACAACTGCCGCCGTTATTCGATCTGTACCTTGGCGGATATCGACATTTTCCCGATATTTGAGCACACGCTCATTCCGGTCATAAAAAACGCTCTTCGATGATGCAACAACCGGAAACGTCGAATCGCTGGTGCCGCGGCGAATTCGAACGCGGCTTAGCTGGCTTTGTACGCCGCCTTCGCCTTTCATTTGTCCATTTTTCTGATCGATGAACAGCGAATCTGCCCGCACATAATTCGACTGCTGCCATGCACGCGCGTTCCCGGTGTAAAGACCGCTTTCGTTAGCGTGATCGAACTCTGCCTGTTCGGAGGTCAAGAAAACGGGATCGTTGCCGGACGTGAAAGGTGCCGAATTGCCAAAATTCCGAACATTGTAAAACGTTGTGCTGACCCTGCCGCGCAGATAAGACCGGTTTCCCTTTGTATCCCAATCGATCTCGCCGGCCTTTGCACGCGCACGCGAATCCCAAACGGTCGGTTCGCCGCCGCGAAGCCGAACGACCTGATCGTTCTGCGTGAATGAAAATTCCTTTGCCGTCGCGTTACGATCAAGCTCGACGAAGCGGGCTGAACCGGACGCTTCGATCCGCTCCAATTGGCCGCTTGCCTCTTCGAAACGGGCGACAAATCTGTCGGCGTTCATTTTTTGATCGCCCCGCGCCGCGGCCGTAAATTTCGGTGATCTAACAACAGACGCTTTTGTGGCGGCGGTGCATAGACGCGCATTATTTCCTGACGAATAGAACTCGCAATCCATCCGCGGTGCGTTTACGACCGTGCGGTAGAAGTTCATGCCGCTGCTGACAGGATCAACAGTTAATGAAGCCGAACCGACAGCCTCCGCCAACGAGATATCTTTGCCGTTCGGACGGAAGACGGTTCGGAGAGTCTCAGCTGAAATGGTGCGAACCGCGGCATCCGGGCTGCCTGAGGGAGGATCGAGAACAAGTTTCGCGTTGCCGTCCGCACGCGCCTTGTCAATGTCGCCGCCGCCGCGAAAATTGACGCCAACGCCCTTCTGCGCGGTTAGCGTCGCCCGTGAATAGGAAACTACCTTGTTAGGAACAACAACAAGCTTTACGCCTGACACGGCATTGGCGTTTGTGATGCTTCCACCTTGTAAGAACGAAGCGTTCATTTCAACGCCTGCGATCTCAATAACGCGTTCTGCGGTTTCCTGTTTAGCATTGGCATTCCCCCTGATGACGACGTTCTTGATCGTGTTGTCGGCGTGCAGATTGCCGTCCAATTTGTCGCCGGCAATGCGTTCGGCGGGGCGAACTATCTCAGCATTTGTGAGAGTGAATTCTCCCGCATTTTGATAATAAACAGCGCTAGCGGCGGTGATGTTGGCACGAGAAGCGTTCGGCCCCGTTTCGATGCGCACATTTCCGTTGAGGTCGAATCTGTCCTCCGCTACGTCAAACGCCGCTTCGGTTGCAGAAACCGCTGAACTTCCAGACGTGGGTGTTTTGCTGACTATCTTCACACCCTCGAACGCCTTGAAACTCTTTGGGGTTATCTTTTCGCCATCGACTGCGTTCATATAAGCAATGACGCGCGGTGCGGAAAGTTCCGTCGTCATACTATTCGCAGAAACCGCGTTAACATTCACGGAGTTTGCAAATGTAGCAATAGCTTGCGGGCGGTCAAAAACTGCCGATCCCGAGCGGATCGAAGCGGTCTTTATGCCGCCAGTGCCCTCGATGTCGAATTCAACGGTGCCGATCAGGTCGAGCGTTTCCGAACTCAGGTTCAACGTCGCCTTCTCACTTTGTCCTGTCAGGTTGCCGCGGTTGAATTTCACGGGTACGTCCGCTTCCGCGGTATTCGTACCGTGTTCGTATGCGATAGATTCAGTCCGAACCTCAAAGCCATCGCGTGCTTTGATAAGCACGTTCTCCCGGAGGAATGCCGTAAAATCTTTCTCAGGTTTCGGGATGTATACTACGCGGCCGGCGGTCAGCGTCTCGCTAACTTCGCCGTCCTTGCCAAAAAGACGGAATTCGACGTTCTCAAGCTCTTGATGTTCATCGTCAAACGTCTTCGCTATGGCTGCTTTCACCGAATAGAGCGGCAGGCCGTCTTTCGTCTCGGTGCGTTCGTAATTCGCGACCTCTGCGGTGAGTTCCTTTGATAGTCTTGCCTCTTCCGGACGAAGCGTGAACTGCGGTTTGCTGCGGCTGTTGAAATAGGCCGCAATGATACCAAATACAAGTGCCGCCAGAGCAACCAGAACAAAAGCCCGCACAATGGCCGGCGCTTTTGCCTTCCATGCGAAATTCTTTGCCCGTTGTTCTGTTGGCGACATTAAGCTAATTATCAGTTCTTAAGTCCTCGACGACAAGCTGCAGACGCCTGTTTCCGTGCCAGGAATTTGCCTCGGGAACGTACACGAGTTCGATGCCGATACCGCGGTTCAGCGTTTTCCCCGAACTTTTCTCGACGCCGCTCCACCAAACGGCTTCAAATTGCCGCCCTGCGTCATCTGCAAGCTTCAGTTTCAGATGCTTGTCTTTCATAATCGTCGGCTCGTATTGCAGACGAAGCCCGCGTGTCAGGAATCGAGGCTTATTGTTACCGACACCGAACGGCTCGAACGCCGACAGTTCATCCACAAGATCAAGATCGAGAGATTCGGAACGTACGAGTGCATCAATCTCCAGCACCGGCTGAGGCGTTTCATTACCAAAAACAGAGGAAGAATGTCTGTTCAGTAGATCCCGAAATTCCGGAATATTGCTCTCCTCGATCTTGAATCCCGCAGCCATCGCGTGTCCGCCGTATTGAATAAGCAGGTCGCGGGCGGCGTCGAGAGCTTCTACAAGGTGAAAGCCCGGAATACTTCGGGCGCTCGCGTGGCCGACGCCGTCGATAACAGAGATCACGGCAGCGGGGCGAAAGGCCTTTTCGACGATACGCGATGCGGCAAGGCCGATCACGCCCTGATGCCACGCATCACCGCTGACGACGACGAAATTCGTATTGTCGTGAGCTTCGATCTGCGCGAGGGCGAGTTCGGTTATTTCCTGCTGCGCACGCTGGCGGAGAATGTTGTTGTCATCCAGCAGCACCGCCAGCCGGCGAGCTTCTGCGGCATCTCGGGCGTCGAACAGCTCAACGACGTGTTTCGCGGCGTCCATGCGGCCCGCGGCGTTGATGCGCGGAGCGAGCCGAAAACCGATGTGATAGCTCGTCATATCGTCGCTGCAGCCGGCGACGTCGATCAACGCACGCAGGCCGCGGTCGGTCGTTTTGTTGAGGTCGAGAAGGCCGAGGGCGACTATCGCGCGGTTTTCTCCGGTGAGTTCCATCATGTCGGCGACAGTGCCGAGGGCGGCGATACGCAGGAATTGCGGCACTTTGTCCACGTAACCGTATTTTCTGAGCACGGCATGGGCAAGTTTGAACGCCACGCCAACGCCTGCGAGCGTTTTCTCCGGATAAGGGCAGCCCGCCTGATTCGGATTGACGACGGCAACGGCGGGCGGATTTCCCTGCTCGTCGTCGGCTAGGTGATGATCGGTAATAATGACGTCCAGCCCGTTCGCGGCGGCCCATTCGAGCGGTTCAAAGCTCTTGCTGCCGCAATCGACGGTGATCACCAGGCTCACACCGCGTTCTCTTGCGGCTTTCAGGGCCTCTGAATTTACGCCGTAGCCCTCCGTAAAACGGTTCGGGATGTGATATTCGGCCTCTATGCCCAAAATGCGGAACATCCGCCGCAGCAGCACGGTCCCTGTCGTTCCGTCAACGTCGTAATCGCCCCATATCATCACGCGTTCTTTTGTCGCGACGGCGCGGCGGATGCGTGAAACGGCGTCGGACATGCCCTTCAGCAGCATCGGGTCGTGGAGATGTTCGGGCGAAGGGTTAAGGAAGCGTTGCGCCTTGTCAGCGGTCTCGTGGCCGCGTGAGATCAATAGCGCGGCGGTCAGCGGACGGACGTTTAGCTCCGCCGCGAGCTTGTTCACCGCCTCGGCATCGTGCTTTCTTAACTGCCAGAGCTTTTCAGGCATCGGAAAAGAAGATCATGCCACTAATTACACGAATAACACGAAAAAGAAATAGACACTTCTGAACTAAAGGAACGCCCCTTATTCGTGCAATTCGCGCTATTCGCGGGAAAAAACGTCCTAGATATCCACGACGGGGCTGATGACCTCGAACCACAGCATTGCGAGTATTGCGATACCGAGAATTACGCGGTAAACGACAAAAACGAACGTCGTATTCTTTCGGAGAAAGGCGATCAGGAACCAAATTGACAGATATCCGACGATGGCCGAAACGATGGTCGCGACGATCAGCGGCAAAAAGCTTTCCTGCGGGAGAATGTTGAGTGCGACCTTCAGTTCGAGCAGGCCGCTGGCGCCGATCGCGGGTATCGACATAAGAAAAGAGAACCTTGCGGCGGTCTCGCGTTTTTGCCCGGCCAGCAGTCCGCCCATGATGGTCGATCCCGAACGGCTTGCACCCGGCATGAGTGCCAAAACCTGAGCAAATCCGACGATAACGGCGTCCCAGATGCCCAGATGCCGCATATCTTTACGCTGTTCGCCGACCTTTTCGGCGACGACGAGCAGCAGACCGACGGCGATCAGCATCGTCGCGATGACCCACAGATTCTTCGTCGCGGGGCCTTCGATAAAATCTTTGAAAAGCAGCCCGACGACGCCGATCGGTATCGAGCCGAGAATGATCAGCCAGCCCAGCCACGCCTCTTCCGACAGCCATATCGGCCGAATTCCGTCCGTGCCCGAAAAACGCATTCCGCGTTTGTTGAATACGAGATTCCAGTGATCGCGTACGAACGCCGACGAAATGCCCCAAATATCCGCCGCAAAATATACGAAAACGGCGGCGAGAGTGCCGAGCTGTATCACGGCGATCGTGGCGGTGATCATTTCGGGGTGGCCGTCGTAAATGCCTGTAATTCGGCTCGCGAAAACAAGATGCGCCGTCGAACTGATCGGAATGAACTCCGTCAGCCCCTGAACGATGCCTAAAATGATTGCTTGAAGAAGATCCATGCGGAGCGGCTGTCAAACATTGTCCGACATTCGGCCCAAATTGGCAAAAACACCGCCAAACTCACGCCTGCCGGCCTGCATCCTATTTGCACAAGCCCGCGCGTGAGCAAGGGCGATAGCGAACGACCGGCATAAACGAAGAAACCGCACGCATCTTCTGCCCGCGTTCTTTCCGCCTGACCATGCTCCGGATATCGCCCTTGCTCACGCGCGGGCTTCTGCAGCTTGGTGTTTGCGGTTGCGGAGGATCGGTTGAATTTAGGCAATTTCGGTGTTCAGCAGCGTCGCTGAAGTGTTCAGCAGCGTCGCTGAAGCGTTCAGTAGCGTCGCTGAAGCGTTCAGTAGCGTCGCTGAAGCGTTCAGTTGCGTCGCTGAAGCGTTCAGTAGCGTCGCTGAAGTGTTCAGTTGCGTCGCTGAAGCGTTCAGCAGCGTCGCTGAAGCGTTCAGTTGCATCGCTGAAGTGTTCAGTGGCGTCACTGAAGTGTTCAGTTGCGTCGCGTATCCGTTCGGCGGACCGGCGGTACGATTCGCGAGTACGACCGCAGGATTCCGGGGTCCGAATACGGTCAGGAATGATACCAATATACGACGGCGCGCATTGGCTCCAAATTTCCGCTTGCATTTTCCACTTTGCCGGGAATATAATCCGCTTTACCTGTTAAGAACTCAACGGTGCTGAACGCGATCGCGGGGACGTGTGTTTTCGTGCGCCGGGGCTCTTTGCCATACCGTTGTTCTTAACAGCCAGACGGCCGGCGTGCCGTTTGCATCGTTTCCCGCATCTCGCGTTCTCCACGGTGCCGTTGAGTTCTCAACGGGCCATTTCGGGAGCTTCCCGCAAAAAAGGAGAACAACATCATGGTCCCATCAAAAGCTTGGTTTCCGTCCGGACTGCAGGAGCAGGCGGATTGGTTTCAGAATTTTACGACGCAATTGCCAAACTATGCCGCCACGCTCGGCGTCATCGCGGGCGAGATCAATACACTGGTAAAGGATAACGAGGATTTTCAGTCCATCGCCGCGACCACGCTGACGCTGGACAATTTCCGCTCGTCGATACGCCAATACCGCATTTCGCTGCTCGAAGATCCTATAGGTTCGCCGCAGCCTGTGTTTCCATTCGAGGATTTTTCCGCACCGCCGAACGATCAGCCGGCGGGCGTATTCGAGCGGCTCGATATTCTGGTCAGAAAGATACGCGGCGCGCCCAACTTTAACGAAGAAATAGGCGAAGCTCTCGGCATCATGCCCAAAAAATCGAACGGCGGGAACTTTTTCGACACGCCGCCGGTGCTCAAAATATCGGCGTCGCCGGGGAATATCGTGTCGGTCGCCTTCAAACGCGGAGCGTCGGACGGAATTCACGTGGAAATGCGTCTGGACAACGGCGCGTGGGCATCGGTGGGCAATTTCTATAAGTCGCCCGTCGAAATTCAGGTGCCCGCCGGCCCGAACGAAAGCCCGCGATTTGTCGAGATACGCGCACGCTATCTGGACGGCAACTCGCCCGTGGGAAATAATTCGGACGTCGTCTCGGTTTCAACTACACCGTAGGTGCAGTGATAAGAGATCGGTGATAAGTGATGAGAAAGGCCCGCGGCGTGCGGGCTTTTTTTTTGATCGCGGCGGGTTGGTCGGCGTTATTCGCGGTATCTTGCTTTGCCTGCGATGCGGTCGTAGAGCCAGGCGGGCATTATTTTGCCGGCGCGGACGATCGTCGCGAGCTGCCATGGAAAGGCGGCGAACTTTTTCCGCCGCTCGATCGCACGTATGAACAGCGGAACGGCGTCTTCCAGGTCCATCAGAAACGGCATTTTTGCCTCGCGGCCGGCCGTGAGCGGCGTTTTTATGAAACCGGGCTGGATTATCGTGACGTCGATGCCGCTATGTTTGACGTCGAGGCGGACGGATTCGAAAAACGCCGTCATTCCGGCCTTGCTGGCGGAATACGCGGCACTTTTGGGCAGGCCGCGAAAACCCGCGAGGCTCGATATCGCGACGATGTGGCCGCTGTTTCGGCGTTTCATACCGGGAAGCACCGCGTGGACGGCGTTCACCGCGCCGAGCAGGTTGATATCGATGACCTTTTTGACGGCGAGCGGATTCAGGTCGCGTGTTTCGGCGTTGTTGCCGCCGATGCCGGCGTTGGCGATGGCGACGTCGATGTGTTCGAATTCGTGCAGAAACTCGTCAACAGCCTTTTGCACGGCGTCGCCGTCCGTCACGTCCACCGCGAACACACGCGCCGTGCCGCCGGCCTTTTCGCAATCTTTCGCGATCCTGTCCAGAAGGTCCTTTCGCCGCGCCAACAGCCCGATGACCGCTCCTTTCCCGGCAAAAGCACGGGCCAACGCTTCGCCGATGCCGCTCGACGCCCCGGTGAGGAAGATAGTTTTGCCGTGCCAGTCCACGGAATGATTATGCACCCGAAGGCGGGGTTTGGACAATGTGCTTGGCGTGGAGACTTTAACGCAGAGACCGCGGAGATCGCAGAGGAAGACGATGAATCCAACATTCAACGTTGACTGTGCGTGGAGAACTCTTTGCGTGCTTAGCGGCTTGGCGTGAGATATTTCTCGCAAAGTCGCAAAGGCCGCAAAGGAAGACCGAATGAAGAGTATAAATCTGCATTCACCATCGAGTTGCGTGATAAACTCTTTGCGTGCTTAGCGGCTTGGCGTGAGATGCTTCTCGCAAAGTCGCAAAGGCCGCAAAGTAGGACAAAAGGACGTGCAATTATATTCAAATTGACGGCTTAAAGGTCGTTCGCGACGCGCTTGATACCATCTTTAATTAAGGCGACATTAAAGTTGATGATCAAGCCGAGTTTCATATCCGCCAGCCTGAGATAGGTAAGAAGGATCTTCATATGGACTGGAGCGATCGCTTCGATTGATTTAACCTCGATGATGACCTTATTCTCCACGATGATGTCCGCCCGGAAACCGACATCGAGCTTCACGTCTTCATAAACAGCGGGAATTCCACGTTCTGTCTGGAAATGCAATCCGCGTTGACTTAGCTCAAAGGTGATCGCTGCCTGATAAACCGCCTCCAAAAGTCCCGGGCCGAGTGTCGTATGGATCTTAAACGCAATGTCGACTATCTCTTTTGCGATGTCATTCTCGTGGCGATACATAATCGTACGACCTAAACCTCGACGACGGTGGTTACGATCACGGGCTTGCCGCTAAGCTTCTGCTGGACGTAGCGTTTTAGGTGGATGCGGAGATTTTCTTTAAAAACGGTGCGGTCAGCGATCTGCGCGGGTCTCATCTCTTCGATAGCTTCCGCGACGGCTGAACGAGCGTCCGCCGCAAAGCCGTTCGTAATATCAAGGCCCGCGACGCCGTTCAGCGTGATCTGCGGTTCGCCGACGAGCGTATGTTTGGCTTTGTCAACGGTAACAACGAGGGAGATCATGCCGCCGTAAGCGAGTTTCTTTCTTTCGCGGATGATGTCGTATTCGATCTCTTCCATCGATTCTTCGTCGATGAAGGTTTTGTACAGATCGTGCTTTTCGACGACGCGGGCACCGTATTCGTCGATCTCCAAGACTTCCCCGTTCTCGATCAGAATGATGTCCTCGTCGGCGTAACCCGCAACATGATTCTTGATGAATTCCTTTTGGCGGAACAGCATTCGATATTCGCCGTGAATAGGCACGACAAATTTCGGCTGCGACGCCTCGACCATTATTTTGATGTCTTCCTGCGACGCGTGGCCCGAGACGTGGACGAGCCGGCGTTTCTCTTCGATGATGTTGGCGCCGCGTTTGTAGAGGTGGCCGATCAGACGGCTGATGTTCTTTTCGTTGCCCGGAATGATGCGAGCGGAAAGAACGACGGTATCGCCTTTTGATATTTCTAGCCCTTTGTAAGTTCCTGTCGCAAGTCCCCACAATGCCGCACGCATCTCACCCTGCGAGCCCGTAACCAGATAGCAGATCTCGTCATCGTCGAGAGCACGCGATTCACCAAGCGTCGCCATGCAGCCGCGTGGTATCTTCAGCAGGCCATGGTCAGATGCGATCTCAACGTTTCGCTGCATAGAACGTCCAAGCACGCAGACGCGGCGGCCGAATTCATGAGCAACGTCGAAAACTATCTGCAGGCGGTGCATCGACGAGGAGAACGTAGAAACGAACAGGCGACCTTCCGATTCTTCAAAGATCTCTTCGAACGCCGGAATGACGGCCTGTTCCGATGGCGTGCGTCCCGCTACGGTGGCGTTGGTCGAATCGCAAAGCAGTGCGAGCACGCCTTCGTCGCCGATACGCCGCAGCATTTTAAGGTCGTAGGGTTTTCCAATAACGGGCGTGTCGTCGATCTTGTAATCGCCGGTATGTATCAGCGTGCCGGCGAGCGTGTGGATCGCCAGCGAGAAGCATTCAACTAGCGAATGCGACGCATGGATGAACTCTATATCGAATACTCCGACATTAACGCGATCACCGGCCTTGACGCGGTGCATCAGAACGTCTTCGAGCATGTCGAATTCTTCGAGACGCCGTTCGCAAAGAGCGAGCGTAAAGCGCGAAGAATAAACCGGAACATTGAACTTCTTTAAGATATACGGCAGTGAGCCGATATGGTCTTCGTGGCCGTGCGTGAGGATGATCGCGGTAAGGTCGTCGCGGTATTCTTCGAGAAAATCGAAATTGGGTATCGAAATATCAACACCATACGGCGTTTCCTCCGGAAAGCCCATGCCGGCATCGACGACGATCATTTCACCGCCGTAGCGTATGCCCATACAGTTCATCCCGAATTCGCCGATGCCGCCTAGCGGAATTATTTCGATCTTGCTCACAATTTCCTCTTCGTGCTTTCGAGCCGAAGCGTAATTGTAACATACGGCAATACCGGGCGTGTTTTCGGCTTAGTCTTGGCGATATTTTGCAATAAAATGTTTTTAGTCCTTTTGGACATGATTCACGTCTAAATGACGTTTACGGTTCTCAGCCACATTCCTCGTCGGCGCGGACGGCGGAGACTTTTTGATCAACAATTATTTTGTGGCTTAATAGGCTGCTTTTTTACAGTTCAGTATGTACAGGACAAAGGTGATCATTATTGCGGCCTTTATTGCCGCAGGGGCTTTTTTCGCGTTTGAGAACTCCGCATTTCTCGCCGGTAAAGGTGAGATGACATTGTCCGCACCCACACGCGTCAATGCGACCGACAATCTCTATAACAATAAAGTCGGCGTCTATTGGGATACGATTCGCGGTGCGACCGCGTATCGGGTCTTTCGAAACACAATAGACGACCCGAATTCTGCGGTCGACGTCGGCACGACGCCCTTGAATTTCTTCTTTGATACGTCCGCACCGTCAAACACTAATCTTTTCTACTGGGTGCGAGCAGAAAATACTTCAGAGGTCAGCCCTTTGAGCTCTTCGGATGCAGGACGACGTACGAATACAGCCCAACAAGGAAACACGCCGCCTTTACCTCCGCCTCCGGCTGCGCCGCCCGGAAATCCTCTAACTGCTGCAAAGATCGAACTTGGTAAAGCACTATTTTGGGATGAACAGCTTTCGGCGACTAACACGGTCGCCTGCGGCACTTGCCATCATGCGAACAGCGGCGGTGCCGATCCACGGACGACGGGTTGGAATCCCGGTCCGGATGGTGTCTTAGGGAACGGCGATGATATCCGCGGAACTATTGGCGTCCCCCTCAATAACGCCGACGGTCTGTATGCATTTTCGCCGTCTTACGGTCTTGATCCGCAGGTAACGGGCCGCACATCCACATCGCATGTTAATGCCGTATACGCTCCACTGCTTTTTTGGGACGGACGAGCCGGCGGCCAATTTCGCGATCCTGTTACTAACGAGATCCTTTTGAACGCAGGCGGCGCTCTTGAATCTCAAGCAGCCGGTCCGCCTACTAATGACGTGGAAATGGGGCATATTGGAGCGAACTGGCCGTCCCTCGCCGCTAAGATATCTTCGGCGAAGCCACTTGTATTGTCGCCCAACGTGCCGACAGCTTTAAGCAATTGGATCGGCGGACGAACCTATCCCGAGCTTTTCGAGGAGGTTTTTGGAACTTCGACGGTCACGCCTGCCCGGATCATATTTGCCATTGCTTCGTATGAACGTTCGCTTTTCAGCGACCAGACACCGTTTGACCTTGATGTACAGGGCATCACGCCTTTGGTACCACAGGAGGCGATGGGCCGGAATTTGTTCAATTCGCCCGCGATCGCATGCAATGCCTGTCACGGTGGAAACAGATTTACGGATAACGCTTTTCACTATATTGGAGTGCGCCCTGACACAGACGATATTGGCCGCGAAGCCGTGACAGGCATGCCGAATGACCGCGGGACATTTCGCACGCCGAGTCTTCGAAATGTCGGTCTCCGCCGTTCGTTTTTCCATAATGGAAAATTCACTACGCTTGAAGAGGTCGTTGATTTTTATGACCGAGCGGGTGATTTCGATGCGAACAACAAGCCGAATTTGATCCATGTCTTGAATCTTAACCCCGGACAACGTGCTGCACTCTTGGCGTTTTTAAGACGGCCGCTCATCGATCCGCGTGTTCAAAATGAGACGGGGCCGTTCGAGCGCCCGGGATTGTATTCCGAATCGAGCCGGATGCCCCAAATTATCAGTACGGGACGCACGGGCTCAGGTGGACATGAGCCGAAGATCCATGCTGTTTCGCCGCCGATGGTAGGTAATCAGAATTTTGTGGTTTCCGTTTCGGGCGGACTGGGCGGGGCTCAGGCATACTTGGTCGTTGATGCGAACGATCCGGGAGTTGGTACCGCGATACCAGCGACGGGCTCGCTGGCTAAGGTGTCTTCCGCTCTTAACGCAACAGGTGCCGGCAGCGGCTGGACGTCCGTTTCTGTTCCTATTCCCGATCTCGCCGGATTGCCGGGGCAGACATTCTATGCACGTTGGTATGTTATCGATCCGCAGGCCGTAAATGGATTTTCTGTATCAAAGGCCGCGCGGTTCACTGTATTCGGTCAATCGGCGGCGGCCGCCAATTTTACCGTCGCCGGAAGGATCATGACCAGCGACGGACGCGGCCTGCGTAACGCCGTGGTTTCCATCTCAGGCCCCGGCGGATTTGGGCAGCGTGTAACGACGGGAACATTCGGTTACTACCAATTCGAGAACGTCCCGGGCGGTTCTCTGTACACGATAAACGTCGGTTCGCGTACCTATCGGTTCACGCCTCGCGAAATATTACTGATAGGCAATCTCAGTGACTTTGATTTTTACGGGCTTGAATAGCCCCGGCCAGATCCCGCCATTGTTCCAGCGTTAGAACTTCTGCGCGGGCACGCGGATCGATATCGATTGCTTCAGCTATTTCCTTGAATTCGGGGTAAAGACGTTTGAGATTATTCTCAAGCGTCTTTCTTTTTTGAGCAAAGGCCGCAGATACAAGCTTGCGAAAACTCACTGCATCCTGATAGCTGTCATCTCGCGGTGTGAATCTAGCAACGCTGCTCCAGACCTTCGGCACGGGCGAAAAAGCGGTTGGCGGAATATCGAAGAGCTTTTCCACAAAGAAAACATCTTCGACCATGACCGAAAGGAATCCGCGGTCGCTGTTGCCGGGCAGGGCGGCTATGCGGTCGACTACTTCACGCTGAAACATCAGGGTCATCGTTGAGATCGAATCCTTGATCGCGATGAAACGCTGAAGCATCGGCGTTGAGATGTTGTACGGAAGATTGGCGACGATCTTTATGCCGCCCTCTCCGGCGTATTGCACAAGGTCGGCCGACAATGCATCGCCGATGACAAGCTGAAATCGTTCTTCGCTCGCAAAACGCGACCGCAGAAATTCCGCAAGGTCGCGGTCGATCTCGATCGAAGTGACCCTTGCACCGGAATAAAGCATATCCGCCGTCAGCGCACCGTCACCGGGGCCGATCTCAAGGATGCGATCGCCGTCACGAACCCCCGCAGCCGCAACGATGCGTTCGATGATGCGTTCATCACGAAGAAAGTTCTGCCCAAAGCGTTTCTTTGCACGCATTTATTCGTATTGCGGGTAGCCGGTCAGCTCAATGTCGCGGCCGTGGATAGTCATTTCAACATTCTCGAGTTTGATGCCTAACGGAACGCTGCCGCCAATCGCAGTAACCCCTTCCATGCCGCCGGTGATCTGCGGCGAGTAGAAAAAGCTAACCTTGTCGATGAGTTGCGCGGCGAAAAACGACGCAGCGATCTCGGCGCCGCCTTCGACCAGGGCGCTTTGAATGTCATCGTCTTTCAGCCGTGCGAGAACCGCGGCGAGATCGCGCGGTCCGGATTCCAATTCCAAAACTTCAACTTCCGCCGCACGCATTTCATCTGCCTTTGCTCCATCTTTAGCCGCCGTGAAGATAATTGTCGGCGTCTCAACCGCGGTATTAACCAGCCGCGAATCAACTGCGATCGACAGATCGCTGTCCAACACGACGCGCTTTAGCGGGCGCCGCCGCGGCAGGCCGCTGCGGTCCGTCAATAGCGGATCATCGATATGTGCAGTGTTGCTTCCAACAAGAATGGCATCGTATTCGTGCCGCAGACGCTGAATACGCTGATTCGCCTCGTCGCCGGTAAAAGCGTACGGCTCGCCCGCGACACGCGTAATGCGTCCGTCGAGCGACATCGCCATCTTCAAATGAACGAACGGCCTATCTTTCGTGTGCCAGCAAATGAATTTTTCGTTCAGAGTTGCGGCTTCAGCCGAGAGAATGCCGGTCACTATCTCGACGCCCGCCTCACGCAGCCGCTCAAAGCCTTTTCCCGACACCAGCGGATTGGGATCTTCTATTGGACAAACGACGCGGACGATGCCCGCATTTATCAACGCCTCCGTGCACGGCGGCGTGCGGCCGTGATGTACATGCGGCTCCAGCGAAATGTAAGCGGTCCCGCCGCGGGCACGTTCCCCGGCTTGTTCCAAAGCAATGACCTCGGCGTGGACAACGTTATCGTAAGTGTAAGTTCCCTCGCCCGCGGCCTCGCCGTTCGCGTCCGTGATCACGCAGCCGACAAGCGGATTCGGGCTCACGAGGCCCGTTCCCGCGGCCGCCAATTCAAGCACCCGTCTTGTGTGCTGCAGATCGCGTTCGAAATATTCCATCTAATCGAAAAGCCCGCTCACGTACGCCTCGGGGTCAAACACCATCAGGTCTTCGGCCTGTTCGCCGATGCCGACGTAGCGTATCGGCAGGCTGAGTTCCTTTGAAATGGCGACGGCGATGCCGCCCTTTGCCGTTCCGTCGAGTTTGGTAAGCACGATGCCGGTAACGTCCGCTGCTTTTGTGAATTGCCGTGCCTGTTCCAGCCCATTCTGCCCCGTAACTGCGTCGATGACGAGCAGCGTTTCGTGCGGGGCGCCGGGAACTTCGCGCCCCGCGACCTTTTTCATCTTCTCGAGCTCAGCCATCAGGTTCGATTTGTTATGCAGACGCCCCGCGGTATCGACGATCAACACGTCAGCCTCGCGGGCCTTTGCCGCACGCAGAGCGTCAAACAGAACCGCGGCGGGATCGGTTCCCTCTTTCTGCTGGATTATCTCCACGCCCGCACGTCCCGCCCAGATCTCGAGCTGATCCGACGCCGCCGCACGAAAAGTATCCGCCGCGCAGATGAGAACCTTGTTGCCCTCGGCCTTTATGCGCTGTGCCAGCTTGCCGATGGTCGTCGTTTTGCCGACGCCGTTCACGCCCACGACCATCAGAATGTACGGCTTCGCTTCATCGCCGAACGCCGTCTCCGCCGCGACGCCCTTATCACGGCTGGCGTTCAGGATGTCGAGCAATTCCTTTCTAATTGCGGCACGCAGGGCCGCGATGTCGCCGATCTCCTGTCGCGACACGCCGCGGCGGACGCGGTCGATCACGTGCATCGTCGTCGCCACGCCGATATCGGTCGAAATGAGCATCTCTTCCAGCTCGTCGAGGAATTTGTCGTCTATCTGCCGCCTGCTTTCAAACAGCGTGTCGAGCCTGTCGTTGATCGAATCGCGAGTTTTTGATATCGCACGGGCAAACCGCACGCCCAGTTCCTTCTCGACGGCCTCTTCGTGAGCCTTCAGTTCTTCCATCGAGCGGTCGAGCCCCAAAATAGAGCTCGAATGCCCGTCGTCCATCTTTCTACGCCAAAACGCCATACTGTCAGCGTGGGCTCACGCCCCGCAAACTTTAGAGTATAGATGTTCGCGTCCCCGCCGACAAAAGCCCGCCGGACCGCACGCCTGCCAGCCAGCCAGCCTCTTTGCCCGGTCCGCGTAGCGGACGCGAGAATGTAGCCACGGGTGCAAACCCGTGGAAATGGTGTGATCATTTGTTTCGCTCCCTGAAAGGGAGCAATAATGCCGGCAACCCGTTCGACCCCTTCAGGATCGGATCGGTTTTAACGCAACAACGTGGGGTTGCGGCCTTCGGCCTTACCCCAGGCTATATTCTTTGTCCCCGTTGGGCACGCCGTAATAGGGAGAACCGCATCCGTTAGGAAGTGGCCGCATTTAATTGCACGCCTTGCAGCCTGCGGTCCGACAATTGGCTGCTGCCTGCCACTCGCTCGGGCGGGTGGTTCTCACTTTAGGAATTAAGCTACCAGGCGGTCGAGGAGTGGGTCGTGTTCTGAGGTGGCGGCTTCGGCGGCGCGCTTTTCGGCGAGCTGGCGGATGATTCCCTGCCCGACCTCGCCTGCGTTACAGGCTTCGATCAGGGCTTCGACGACCTCGGATTGATATCGAGTGCCGACGAACGAGCGGAGGCGTTCGAGTGCGGCGCCGAGTTCCATTCCCTTTTGATAAGGCCGGTCAATGGTCATTGCGTCAAAAGTGTCAGCGACCGAGACGATCTTTGCCTGCAGCGGGATCTGGTCGCCGGTCAGGCCCTGCGGATAGCCTTTGCCGTTGACCATCTCGTGGTGCATGTACATGCCGGGCAGGAAATCCTTCATTGCGGGAATCTGCGACATGATCTTGTAGCCGCGGACGGGGTGCTGCTTCATTATCTCGAATTCTTCGTCGGTCAACGCGGCGGGCTTTTTAAGGATGTTGTCGTCGATGGCGATCTTGCCGACGTCGTGGAGCAATGCACTGATGCGCAGCGTTTCTAGTTCGTCCTCGGGCAAATTCATACGACGGCCGATCGCGACCGAAATGCGTGCGACGCGTTCGCTGTGGCCTCGAGTGTATTTGTCTTTGCCGTCGATCGCGGCGGCAAGTGCCTTGACGGTGCCAACGAAAAGCTCGCGGTTCTCTTCCGCCGCCTTTGCAAGACGCGCTATCTGTTCCTCGATCTTGCCGCTCATCTGATCAAAGGAATCCGCAAGCGTTCCGATCTCCGTTACGTTGCGCGAAGCCACACGCGAAGAATAATCGCCTGCGGCGATGCGTTTTGCGGCATCGGTCAGCCGTAGAAGCGGATTCGTCATCGAGCGTGCCAATAAAAGCCCGACGAACATCGCAGCTATCGCGAAACCCAGACTGATAAGCCAAACCTGGCGACGGATGTCTGCAACCGAAGCAAGTGCCTTTGACTCATCCTGCATCGCAACGACACCTACGATCCTGCCCTCGGATATCGAGGCGGTCGAATAGGCCCCGATCATTCGGTGCGGCTTATCGTTGTAAACAGCGTCGAATGGAACCAACGCCGACTGCACGATACGGCCTGACTCAAGCCATTCGGAAACGATCTTAAGGTCCGTGAACCTACGGCCTGACGAAGCCGCCGAATTGTCCGGATGGAACACGGCTTCGCCTTTGTCATCAACGACAAAGACTATGGGCAGGCCACTTTCCCAAAGCTGCTGTTCAGATATGGAAGTGAATCCAACTATGTCGCCCGCAAGCCGTTTTGCGGAAATGGCGGTTACAATTCGAATGGCAGGCCGCCCTGCGCCGGATGTTTCAACCGCAAATGTAAGTACCGGATGGCCGCTGCTCTCGATCGTATGCGGACGGCCCACCGTCAACTCAGTTTTTGCGGAAGCGGCATCATTCGCCAATGTGTTCAATGTGACCCCGTCCAATATTTCAGGTCGAAAGACCGATATCGGGATCTCTCGGTCGGAACTGATGTGAATGCCCGCGATCTCGGGGTTTTCGCGAAGCATTGAACTCAATGTGTCAGCCAGTTGGTCAGATTCGGAAAGGAAGGGATCGTCGCCGAGTTCGATCGCGGTTTTAAGGTTATACACCGTCGAACGTGCGCGTTCCGCGAATATCTCGATCCGGCGGGCTTTTTCCTGCACCAGCTGGATCTGATAGCGGTTCTCCGCCGCCCTCAACTCGCTTCCCGATCGGTCGGAAAGCATCCAGCCCGTTAGGACGAGCGGAACTAAACCGACTAGAAGCAGGGTCAGGAGTACCAGATAGCGGAGGCTAATTTTACGGTCGGTGGATGGCATTCGGGAGCGGCCGGCGGGGAAAGGCCACCTCCCATTGTAACGGAGCAAGTATTAGCAGGTCAACATGTTTAAACACCTGTAGACTACGCTGTCTTCTTAATGATCAATAACGTAATGTCATCATTGGCCGGCGCCGTACCTGTGAAGGTCGATAATGCGGACTCAACCTTGTCTCTGATCCCGGACGAGCTGCGGTCAAGGTTGTTTAGTAGAACCTCTTTGAGTCTGTCGAGCCCGAATTCATCCTCAGCAAGATTGTTTGCCTCCGAAACGCCGTCCGAATAAACCATTAGGACGTCCCCCGCCGAGAGCGTGAGATCACCGGATTCGTATTCGGCAAATGACATCAGGCCGAGGGGAAGCCCGCCGGAAGAGAGTTCGTCAATTGAGCCCGAGACTCGCCCAACGATCGGCGGGTTGTGCCCCGCGTTGATAAATTCAATGTCGCCCGAGTCACGGTCGAGTTCTCCGACAAAGAGGGTGACAAAACGATTGGCCGGCGTATTTTCGGTCAAATATTCGTTGATCGAGGTGACCAGATCTTTCAGCGGTGCACTTGTGGCGGCCTGAGCATGAACAGCAGCATGAAGACTGGACATCAAGAGTGCGGCAGCCGTTCCCTTTCCGGAAACATCGCCCAGGGCAAACAAGAGCTTTCCGTTAGGCCGCTCAATGAAATCGTAGTAGTCGCCGCCGATCTCGTAGCAGGAAAACGATATACCCTGCATTTCGTATCCCGGAATGTCCGGCGGTTCAGACGGCTGGAACCGCTGTTGTATCTCCGTCGCCAATTCCAGTTCGCGCTCCATCCGTTCCCGGTTGATACGTTCCTCGACGAGGCTCGCGTTCTCTACGCGGATCGACGCAACCGAGGCGAGTGTTGTCAAAATATCCAGATGTTCCTTGCTGAAAGTTGCCTGATGCGTAGGCGAATCAGCATAGATGATGCCGAAGATCTCTCTTTCGTCAACGCTTAATGGAACCGCAAGCACCGAACGGATGCCCTGCAGCACAATTGTCTGAGTGCCAAACTTAGGGTCCTGTTGAGCGTCCGATGTTAGAACAGAATTTCCGCGTTCCAGCACTTCCGACATGACAGCACGGCTGATGCGAATCTCTTCAAGCGGTGTTTCCTTTCCACGTTCGCGGGCTACCTTAACGTCCATTTCGTCATTGGAACCGCGGTCGCGGAGCATTATAACCACGCGGCTCGCCGGTACTGCTTCAAAGACCAAAGAGGCGACGTTATCCAGCGTTTCGTCAAGGCTTCGCGAAGAAAGCAGCGTTACGCCGACCTTGCTTATAAGGCCCAAAAGGTCGCTGCGGGACGATATGGTCGCATCTACGATCTCGGTGGTAGGATACCTCCGTGAAGGCAATGCTATCGTGTTCGTAGGGTCCAGTTGATCCGTCGTATCGGCGATCAAGGCTGAACTTATTGCTTTTGGTACATCGCTCTCGCCGTGGAAGGTGATCCTTGTTTCGCCGATCTGTATCAAGTCACCCGAATTTATCGGGATCGAGCCGGATACCGGTTCTCCATTCAGTCTGGTGCCGTTTGCGGACCCAAGGTCATGGAGCCAAAAGGCATCACCCTCTCGCCGTATTTCCGCGTGTAGTCTGGAGGCAAAGGCGTCCGGTATACATACGTCGCTTCGTGCCGAACGTCCGACCGTTGTTTTTACCTTTGCAAGAGCGAACTCGTCGGTCGCCCCGTTGGGATGGAGAATGATCAAACGCGCCATAGATCAATTTAAGTACTGTTTTGAACCGCGGACAACTACCGTTTTTGCGATCAGATCGTGAAGAGCACGGCCTTTTGAACTAATGCCGGCGATGAAAAATCCGATACCAAGCGTAGCGGGAATGAGTAAGTAACCAAAAACGTTACGCACGATGACCTTTCCCAACGACAAAGGGCCGCCGGCATCCGAAACGATCGTCATTCCGAATAGCCATTTGCCTACGGATCTTCCAAAGATCAGCGGAAGTGCGATGCTGTTAACTACGAATACAATTAAAGTAAGAAGCCATCCCCACAAACCGACTGACGGCGGATTTGCCCGATCAGAAAGCGCGTCAGCGATCACAAGAGCTAGGAGGGGCACCGAAAAAACCAGAATATAGTCTGTCGAAGCGGCGGCAATGCGAAGCGGAAACGGCGCGCGCAATACTCTCGGATCAAATTTGCCTACGATATCGCTGTTAGTTGTGTCCGATGCTGTCATTGTGTTCACATTCGACCGGCGGCGTTAATTGATCAAGAACTGCAGCGTCGTGTCTCCGAGCCTGATCCGGTCTCCGCTCGAGAGATCATACGGAACATGCGGCGGCAGCCTGATGCCATTTCCGGTCTGACTAAAGATCAGTGTACCGTTCGACGAGCCAAGATCCTCTAATTTATACGAATCACCTTCCCGAAATATTCTTGCGTGTTTTCTCGAGATCTTTGTTTGCGGATCAAATCTCGAGAGGTCGACCTCCGGAAAGATATTTGCCGTGGGGTCGCGTCGGCCCACTAACATATCGCTCTTTTCGAGCATATAAACCGGAACATTAAGTTCGGTAGTTCCATCGACAATTAGCTTCGCCGTAGCTTGAGGCTTCGAGTATATCTCAGAATGAACACCTCTCTGCGCGATCGGCTGCCGGGAGCCGCAAAATGCACAAAATTGATCAGTAGCGATGATCTGCCGTCCGCAAAAGCCGCAAAAAACCAGTTGAGTTGCCAAACTCTCGGAAACGGGACCGACATCAACGCCGTAGGTGACCTTTCCGTCCTTCAGATGCGAAAGATGCGTTTGCAGTGCAAAGGCCATTTCGGCTGCGGACGCAAAACGGTTCTCAGCGGAGTATTCTACGGCCCTCATCAGAATTCGCTCCATTTGATCCGATATTTGCGGATTGATCTGTCGAGGCCTTGGATTCTTTTCAAAATCAAAAATGAGAAGCGGGTTATTTTGCGGATCTGCACCCGTAAGCAGATGAAACATCGTGGAACCTAAACTATATATATCGGAACGCGGTTCAACCTGACCCGAAAACAGCTCAGGCGGAGCATAGCCCATTGTTCCGACCGCAGTAACGCCCTTTTCGTTGCCTTGTCCTACCGACCGAGCAATGCCGAAATCGACAAGCATTAATCGCCCCGTCTTGCCGTCGATCATAATATTAGAGGGCTTCAGGTCACGATATACGATCGACTCCGGATGTTGGTGAAGGTAATCGAGAACATCGCAGATCTGAAGAGCCCATTCCGTTACGGTCTTTTCATCTAGGCGTCCACCCGGCGTGGCACGAAGCCGAGCCGCAAGATCGCCTCCCGAAATATATTTCATCACGAGATAGAACCTGTGATGAATACTGTCGAAGAAATAGTCGTAGATCGTGGGAATCGCGGGATGTTCCAGTGCCGAAAGGATCATTGATTCACGTTTGAAATCTTCTACCGCTTTCGCTTGTTCAACTGCTTCAAGATTGGACTGGATCATCTCCTTCAGGGCACGCTCCACTCCCCCAAGGTTTGAGTCCTTAGCGAGGTAAACCGCGCCCATTCCACCGCCGCCGATCTTTCGAACGACCTCGTAACGGCCGCCGACAATGGCTCCGGCATCGAGAACTCTCAGTCCGGGGCTCTTTACTGGCTCGGCTGCACTCGACATATGCGAGGTTTCCACGGGACTTTCAAGCGAGTCGTCAGTATTCGATACGTCTTCATCAACAGGGCGAGAAACCGAGTCCCCAACGGCAAGGTCAATGCACCGGGAGCAGACATCACCTTCGATATCCGCATCGCCACCGCATTTCGCACATTTGGACATTTCTGACTGCACGAGGAACTCGCTTACTTAACAATGTGAAAACGTAAAAAGGTCTTTCCGACGATGATCTCATCGTTATCATTAACAATGTGTGGTGTGCCGGGCAACAGGCGTCGTCCGCGATTCACATATGTACCGTTCGTTGAACCGAGGTCCTCAATGAAATACGCGCCTCCCGAACGGTAGATCTTTGCATGCCTTCGCGAAACCTTAGCGTCAGAATCGTGAGCATCGAGGTCCACATCGGGGAATATCCCATTATCCGCATCCCATCGACCGATCATTGATTCCTCATTGAACAATTCAAAGTTCGTTCCCGGCGAGTCACCTCGTTCGATCACGAGAGTTGCGTGGGACCTGCTGTCAGAAGCCGGTCCGCTTGATGTTTCCACGATAGGCGGCGTGATCGGCTGAAGTTCTACATTGGGTATGTCCAGCGAGGTCGCGGCTGAGATCTTAAATGAAGAGTCCGTTTGCGGCGGCGGCTGATAGGCCGGTTCCGGCGCGGGCGCCTCGGTAAGACGAGTACCGCAGTTATCACAAAAGCGAGCCAGTTCGCTGTTAGCCGAGTTGCAAGTTGGGCAATTGATCATTTTTCGAAGTATTCAAGATGCTTCCTTAGGATTCACCACTCTGATAATCGTAATTATATGTTGGTAGCCGGTCAAATCACCCCTTATCGCAAACCCGATGTCGATGAAAGTTTTTGAAACAATGGATTGTATGCCCTCGTAAACATCGGTTGTTACTTGACCGAGCATCGTCTCAGCTATCTGATACTACTATATAAGGATAATCGACATGGCACTTAGCCGTAAATCTAAGATCATAATTGCTGTTTCTGCAGTACTTTTGTTGGGATTGATCACCGTGATCAGCCTTTGGGCGACACGCTCTGACACACCTGAGGTGGCAGTTCTCAAGATAGAGACCAAGCGCGAGCTTCGCTCGACCGTAACTTCATCGGGCGAAGTCAGGCCTATTCAGTTCATGAACCTTACGAGCGAGGTACAGGGTAGGATCCAGGAGATCTATGTGAAGGAGGGCGATATGGTCACGAAGGGCCAGCCGCTGGTGCGTCTGGATCCGGACCAGCTTCAGTCGTCAACGGACGCTCAGGTTGCAGCATTTCAGGGAGCACAGGATGAGGTTCGTGTTTCCCAAACGCAAGTGGCCGCCGCTCAAAATAATCTCTCTCAGGCCCAACAGCAACTGACGGCGGCTCAGCTTGCGGTAGATTCTGCAAGGCAGGCAGTGATTGCAGCTCAGACCGATGTTGACCGTGCTCAGGTGGAATTTAATGCCGCGAATCGCGAACTCACCCGAAGCCAGCAGCTTCTTGAGAACGGCGTTATCTCGAGACAGCTTTATGATGAATCCAAAGATCGTCTCGAGAACGCGAGAGCTTCTCTAAATACGGCAAGGTCTAATCTCGCCGCTCGTAACCTTTCGGTACGCGACGCACAAGTACGCGTCAATCAGCAAAATGTTGCTGTCCGTGATGCCCGGCGTGCTGTGGAAACGGCTGCACTTAGTGTTTCCACGAGCCAATCTCGGGTGCAGCAGCAAGCGGCGACACTTCGCGGCTCTAGAAGCCAGAGAGATAAGACGCTCACCGTTGCACCTATCAGCGGCGTGATCGCTGAGATACCGTCTCGAGTCGGTACTTTTGCAGTTGCTGGGCTGTCGACGACACCGCTGTTAACGATCGCGGACATGTCAACCATCAACGTTGAGGTCAAGGTTGACGAGACGTCGATCGACTCAGTTGCCGTGGGGCAGAAGGCAAAGATCAAGGTTGATGCTTTCGGCGACCGCGAGATCGAAGGAGAGGTTACTCAAAAGACACCGCTCGCTGTGGGCAAATCACAAACCTCGGGCGGTCTGTCGACAAACATCAATGTTCAGGAGGCGAAAGAGTTTCGCGTCGTGATCGAACTCAAGAACCTATCGGAAGAGATCAAGGAAGGACTGCGGCCCGGAATGAGTGCGACTGCCGAGATTACTACAAGCGTCGTTGAGAATGTCATCGCTGTCCCGCTTCAGGCGATCATAGAAAAGAAGGCTGATGACAAACCCGCGGGCGATCTTCCCGGAAACGTTCCCGAGCCCGGACCGAAACCGAAAGCTATTACCGGTGTCTACGTGCTGGATGGAAATAAGGTGAGATTCGTCGAGGTCGAAACCGGCATCATCGGAGAATCGGACCGACAGATCATCAGTGGGCTTAAAGAAGGTGACGAAATAGTCACGGGGCCAAGCAGGGTGCTCAGTACGCTGAAGGAAGGCTCTGCGGTCAAACGTCAAACCAAAGATAATGCGGTCAACAAATCGTCATGACAGATATAGCGGAAATGACCAATGCTGCGGGAACGCAGGCCCCTCCCGAACCAAATTCGCATCGAGCGATGATCACGATGCGAAACATCTGGAAAACTTACCAGATGGGCGTAGAGGAACTTCATGCGCTACGTGATGTTTCATTCGACGTCGAGAAGAATGATTATGTGGCAATAATCGGGCCCTCGGGTTCGGGAAAATCCACATTAATGAATCTGATCGGTTGTTTGGACTCGCCGACGAAAGGCGACTACTGGATCAACGGACAGTTGGTTTCGTCGATGACCGACGATGAACTGGCCGCCATCAGGAACAAAGAAGTGGGTTTTGTTTTCCAAACCTTCAACCTTTTACCGCGTGCTTCGGCTCTTCACAATGTCGAATTGCCGTTGATCTACTCCGGCATGAAGGCTGGTGACAGACAGGAAAAGGCAAAAGCGGCTCTCGCCTCCGTCGAGCTCGGCGATAGGATCAGCCATCGACCCAATGAACTCTCGGGGGGCCAGCGGCAGCGTGTTGCTATTGCAAGGGCTCTGGTGAACAACCCGTCCATCCTTTTGGCTGACGAGCCGACCGGTGCCCTCGATACAAAGACAAGTCAAGAGATAATGAGGCTCTTCGAAAGGCTGCACGATGACGGCAATACAATTATTCTGGTTACGCACGAGCAAGAGATAGCCGAGAGAGCTCATCGTATCATTACCATCCGCGACGGCAAGATCGAAAAGGATGAGCGAATTCGCTAATGGACCAGCTATCTCCTGCGGTTTCCGTTCTATTCATTCTCACGACATTTGTTACTGTCGGCATCTTGCTGCACGGTGCGAAGAAAGTTGGAATTGATACCCTTCCGACTCGAATATTGGTTTTTGTTTTACCGCTTTGGATCCTCTTTCAGGGCATGCTTGCGACCGGCGGCTTTTATGCCAACACTGCCTCGGAACGGCCACATCTTTTGATTTTCGGTGTTGGTCCCGCGTTCCTATTCTCAATATTTTTCGTTTTAGGGTTCCGCGGATCTTTCATACAGAGGCTGCCGTTGACATTCCTTATCGGCGTTCATATCGTCCGGATCCCGGTCGAGATCGTACTTTATCTGCTGTATGAACGAGGTTTGGTCCCGCGTGAGATGACTTTTGTTGGTTATAACTTCGATATCGCGACCGGAATTCTAGCTGTACTTCTCTTTGTTGCCTACAAGCGAACCAAGAACCTAGACCGTCGTGTTCTTTGGGCCTTCAATTTGGTCGGTTTGCTCTTACTCGGGATGATAGTTGTGACGGCCGTACTTTCCCTTCCTGGCCCAACTAACGCGCTAAATGTCGATAAGCCGAATATCGGGGTCTTGCTTTTCCCGTATGTCTGGTTGCCGACGATGATCGTTCCGATAGTCCTTTTCGCTCATCTCGCTTCATTGACGCAGCTTATCGTTTCAAAGGAAAATGGAGGCAGATGAGTTTTGTCGAAACACTAAAGCTTGCCTTGGACGCGATCCTCGCGCATAAGCTGCGGTCATTTTTGACGCTGCTAGGGATGATCATCGCGGTAACGGCGTTCATGGTGGTACTTTCCCTGCTTCAGGGCTTTAACGCCTACGTTGACGAAAAGATCGCTGGTATCGGCTCAAACTCATTCACCGTCCGTCGTTTTACATTTGATGATTTCCGAGACACAGATACGATCGCGGCGGCACAACGCAGAAATAAAGAACTGACCTTAGAGGAAATGCAGTTCATTAAAGAGCGTTCGGTATTGATTGAAAAGATCGGCGTCAAGGCATTACCGAACGTGCGAGAGATAAAACGGGGTTCAGAAACTCTTAGAGATATTCAGATCACAGGAGCGGAACCGATTATTCGCGAGATCGAGAATATCGATATCATGGTGGGGCGTTATTTCACGGAAAGTGAGAACAACAACGCAATGCGTGTAGCGTTTGTAGGCTCCGATATCGCTAAAAAACTTTTCCCGCAGGGAGATGCCGTAGGCGGCGAGATAACGATCCAGGGCATCCCGTATCGGATAATCGGTGTTCAGACTGAGAAGGGAACCGTTTTCGGTCAGCCGCAAGACAGCTTTGTTCAATTGCCGCTCAAAACTTACGGCGCCAATTTCGGCGGACTTCGGGGTAGCCGCGGAATATTTTTTGTAGCTCAGCCGGGCGATGAGAAGCGTTATAACGATGCCGTCGAAGAGGCTCGGACATTGATGCGCGTAAAGCGAAAGATCCCTTTGGGTGAAAAGGACACATTTGGTATCTGGACACCGGAAGCGATCACCGGCATCCGAGACCGGCTGTTGGGGCCGACATTTCTTGTGATCATTATGGTGCCTGCGATCGCCTTGGTGGTGGGCGCCATCGTTATCATGAATATAATGCTCGTCTCTGTCACAGAAAGAACCAAAGAGATAGGCATCAGGAAAAGTTTGGGAGCTCGACAGGCGGATATTCTGCGGCAGTTCTTGTTTGAATCGGTTACATTGTCCGCCATTGGCGGCATAATTGGGTTGATTCTCGCACAGCTGTTAGGGATCGTTATCACCAATTTTGTCTTTCAAACGCGGATCCCTTTGTGGTCGGCCGCGTTCGCTATTTTAGTTTCCGGCGGCGTCGGTGTTTTGGCAGGACTGTTTCCCGCCTGGAAGGCCGCTCGGCTCGATCCGATAGAAGCGTTGAGGTCCGAATAGATGAAGATCGCATCAGGGTCGTTTTATGAAAATCTGAAGATGGCGTTGGACACGCTTCGCGGGAACAAGCTGCGCTCTTTTCTGACGATCGTCGGCGTAGTTGTGGGCGTGATTACCGTGATGCTCATCTCTTCGATCATCAGCGGCATCAATGTGGCAGTTGAGAAAGAAGTAGAGTCATTCGGCACCAGGTCTATTTTTCTTTACAAATTTGATATCGGTATTCGTACCAGCGCTCCGTCGCGAGAGGAACGAATGAGAAAACCGCTGACGATGGCTGATGCGGAAGCGGTCGAATCTCTTTCCACCGTCGAGACCGCTCTTCCCTTCCTCGATATTTCGAACAGCTTTTTCGGCGATAAGCTTACTGTCACCGGCCCGAACGGCAAAACCTCAACCTCAGTCCAGCTGAACGGCACTCTTCCGAAGATCGAACGAACCTCAACCGAAGTATTGATCGACGGCCGCTGGTTTTCAGAGGCCGAACACGAAGCGAAGGCAAATGTTGTGGTCATCGGTGATTTTGTTAAGGAGAGTTATTTCCCGTACGAGTCGCCGTTGGAAAAGAACCTTGATATCGGAGGCCAGCAATTTCGAGTGGTCGGCGTACTGGAAAAGCGCGAACAGCTTTTCGGCGGCGGCGGCGGGAATAATGATCAGTCGAACATCATATATATGCCCATGGGCTCGGCACTAAAACTAAAGCCGAATGCTGAGGATCTATTTATTCTTGCGATCGCCCGCGAAGGCTCTTTCGACAAAGCAAAAGACGATATCGAGGATCTGTTACGTGTTCGCCGCAATGTAAAACTCGGTGAGAAAAACAATTTCGGCATGGCCACTGCCGCGAGTATTGTCGACCAGTTTCAGGCGATCACCGGCGGCGTCTTTTTGGCGATGGTGGTTATTTCTTCTGTTGGCCTGATGATCGGAGGCATTGGCGTTATGAACATCATGCTTGTCTCCGTCACCGAACGAACCCGCGAGATCGGAATTCGTAAAGCGATCGGAGCCAAGCAAAAGGATATCCTGCTTCAGTTCCTGATAGAGGCGGCAACCCTCACGGGATTTGGAGGCCTTTTCGGCTTGCTGATAGGTTGGCTTTTGTCACTCCTGATTCAGCTGTTTCTTCCCTCCTACGTCCCGCTTTGGGCTCCAGTAGCAGGTTTTGTTGCTAGTGTCGGGATCGGGCTCATTTTCGGGCTTTGGCCCGCTTGGAAGGCGGCTCGCCTCGATCCCATCGAATCGCTACGGTATGAATGACCTAAGAAATGAATCCCGGGAATAGTGCCGCCATAGTAACTCCCAAAAGGATCATGATCAAATAGATACCGATCGACGCCGTCCAACCCGTCACGGAGCTTACACTTTCTCCGGCATTCTTTAACCCGGTCGCGTTCATGAACACCCAATAGAATCCCAATAGACCTATCGATCCCAATAAGGTGTAAAGTACCGGCCCGTCAGCGGGGTTCATTAGGATCCCGAGGTTATCCTGCAGCAGGGCCTGTTGGCCGAGGATCGGATGAATATCATCCGGGTCCTTTGCGAAAAGAAGCACGGTACTGAATACTGACCGGATCACGTTAACTGGGAACGCGGCGTAGATCGCAGCCGAAAAAGCCTGCCAGAATTTCAATTTGCTGCCAAAAGCCGCGGACACCAGTACGAAGAATAAAGCGAGAAACGCATACCAAAACAATGATCCGACCGCACCTGATATCGATTGACCGGCCCTTGCGACAGGGTTTTTGGCTTGAGCTATAGCTTCTGTTCTGCCGAGCTCGATCTGTCTGCGGGCGTTGTCGTCAAGCATCGGCATTTCAAGGGTCTTGTCTACCGTGAAATTGGTTATGCGCTCAGGCGAAAGGCGCTGAATGAACAGATTGCTGTAAATCGCTGATAGGGCCGCCATGATGAGGAACGCAGCAAGCCATTTCGGATTTCGGCGGAAACTCCGGAATACTTCACCCGGTGAATGGAATATCATATGCAGTGTGGATGCTGTTGACATTCCGGCCTCGCCGCTTGCCTCAATAGGATCAATAAAACTCAATCCGATCACCAGGCCGCCCGCCAGGAGCAATGCTATACCGGCACCAGTCAACCCCGGCAGCAGGCCGGCAACACTTACAATGGCGAGCAAAAAGCCCAGAACCGCCAGAACGATACCTGCAATTCGATTCATGAAAATCCTCCAAGTTGAGATCTGTACAGCCGAAGTGACTAATACGAAGAAAAACGAACTAAGTTCAAACGATCTTGGTCCTATATCTCTTCGATGCGTATGCACGCTGCGAGATGATTCGGTGAATACTCCATAAGTTCAGGGACATCTTTCGCACAGTCAGGAATAGCAAACGGACATCTTGTGCGAAACCGGCAACCTGACGGCGGATCGACCGGTGTAGGAACATCTCCTTCCAAGATGATCCTATTTCGTTTTTTTGAAGGCTCGGGAATTGGTATAGCTGAAAGAAGTGCCTTGGTATAGGGATGGAGCGGCCGGCTGTATAATTCCCGAGCCTCTGCGATCTCTACAATCTTACCTAGGTACATGACCGCAATTCTGTCAGAAATATGCTCGACCACAGCCAGTCCGTGCGAAATGAACAGATATGTTAATCCGAATTCCTCTTGGAGGTCTTGAAGCAAATTAACGACCTGTGCCTGCACTGACACATCGAGTGCCGAAACCGGCTCATCACAGATAATGAGTTTCGGCTCGAGAGCAAGTGCACGCGCAATCCCGATGCGCTGACGCTGGCCGCCTGAAAATTCATGGGGATAGCGATCAGCATAGCGCGGATCTAGGCCTACCTTTTCCAGCAGATCCGCGACCTTGCGAACCTGCTCTTCCCGCGTACCCATCTTATGGATACGCAGCGGCTCAGCAATGATGGATCTGACACTAAGACGGGGATTTAGGCTGGCATACGGATCCTGAAAGATCATCTGCATTTCGCGGCGGAGTTCCTGCATTCGTGCGAAGGAATGACCTACTAAATTCTCACCTTCGTATCTTATAGCTCCCGATGTAGGCTCGATCAGACGCAGGATGCTCCTGCCGACGGTTGATTTTCCACAGCCTGATTCACCAACGAGACCAAGTGTTTCGCCCCTACGCATCGTAAAAGAAACACCGTCCACTGCCCGCACAACGTTGTCTTTTCCCTTGATCGGAAAGTGCTTTACCAAGTCCTCGACCGCCAAGATCGTGTCGGCCACTGTTCCGGGAACTGTCATAAAGCCCCCTCCGAACGCCTTTGTTCAGGGTACAGCAGACACCTTACTTGAATATCATCATCAAGTTGATAAAGCGGGACCTCCCCAATTTCGCATGACGCCATTCTTTCCGAACAACGGTCCGCAAAATGGCACCCCGTGGGCAACTCTGTGAGATTCGGCACCATTCCCTCTATGGTTCGCAGGCGGTGTTGGCGGGCAGTACCGGTTTCTGGAAGCCTTGGAACGGAATTCAACAACCCTCTCGTGTATGGATGTTTTGGTGATACAAAAAGCTCGTCCACGCCTCCTGTCTCGACGATCTTGCCGGTGTACATAACGCAAACCCTGTCAGCAACTTCGGCAACAACGCCCAGATCATGCGTGATCAACAGCACAGCCATCTTACGATCGCGGCGCAATGCGTCGAGCAGTTCCAATATTTGGGCCTGTATCGTGACGTCCAGAGCGGTTGTCGGTTCGTCGGCAATAAGGAGTTCAGGACCGCACGCCAAAGCCATAGCGATCATGATGCGTTGCCGCATGCCGCCGGAAAGCTGATGCGGATAATCGTCGTATCGCATCTCCGGTGACGGAATCGCGACCTCACGCATGGACTCGATCGCGGCTGCACGCGCTTCAGTCTTGTTCAGCCCTTTATGAAGCCGCAATGCTTCGGAGATCTGCTCGCCGACAGTAAAGACAGGATTAAGGGATGTCATCGGATCCTGAAAAATCATTGCGATCTCGTTTCCGCGGATCTCACGTATTCGAGATTGCGACACTCTTGTCAGGTCCTCACCTTTGTATATGATGCTCCCGGCCGCAATGCGTCCAGGTTCAGAGACCAGCCCCATGATAGAAAGAGCAGTCACCGATTTTCCGCATCCCGATTCGCCGACAATACACAAGAGTTCACCGCGACCGATAGAGAAGGTCACGTCATCAACTGAGCGGACAAGGCCCGCGGACGTTTTGAATTGCGTCCGCAGGCCGCTGACTTCAAGAAGCTTCTCCATCTGGAACAGTCTACTTGTTTCTGACAGGATCGGCAGGCCGACGAGGCAATCTAACCGGTGTGGTTATCTTTTTCAGCACTTCCGCCACCGCTCGTTCAAGCTGTGGGTCCCGGCCGGCGATAACACTTTTTGGATCATTCTCGACCTCGATGTCAGGATCGACCCCGTAGCCTTCGATAATGTACTCACCTTTGGCATTGGCAAGTGCCGATTCGGGAACGCTTACGTTTCCGCCGTCAATGAAGGAACCGCGGTTAGTTATACCGACAACGCCGCCCCAGCTTCGTTTTCCTACCAATTGTCCGAGTCCCGCCTCTCTGAACATATACGGGAAAATATCACCGTCAGAGGCTGAATTTTCGTTCAGTATAGCGATCATCGGGCCGAGGAATACACCATCCGGATACGTTGAACCTTCCTGATCGTAGCTGCGGTAATTCACGCCCAGCAATTTCCTCCTGAGCCTCTCTATGATCATCCTTGAGACATTACCGCCCCCGTTAGCTCGCACGTCAATGACGAGTCCTTCCTTGTTAAGCTGCGGATAGTACCACTTGATGAATTCGCGAATTCCGGGAGCCCCCATGTCCGGAATATGCAGATATCCGAGCCGTCCGTTCGAGAGCGAATCTACACGCCGTCGGTTCGATTCGACCCAATCGAGATAGATCAGGTTGCTTTCGCTTGTGATCGGCCGTACTGATACTTTACGCGCACCTTGGAGCGACGGTGTGCCGTTTACCATTAACGTCACCGCATTGTCCGCTTTTCCACGCAAGTATGAATAAATGTCACGATCGCCGGTCACGTCCTCGCCGTTGATCGACATGATGTAGTCGCCGACCTTAGCGGTGCTTCCGACCTCGGTCAAAGGCGACCGATATATCTCTTCTTCGTTTTGACCCTTGTAGATCTTTGAGATCTTGAATCTGTTCGCGGCCTTATCAAGCTCGAACTGCGCTCCGAGCAAGGCGACCCTTACGCGAGGAGGCAAATTCATATCACCGCCGTCGACGTATGCGTGCTGAACAGTGAGTTCTGACGACATTTCGGCAATTATGTAGTTCAGATCCGCCCGATGGGCGACGTGCGGCAGCCACTTGCGATAGTCTTCCCGGATCTTTGCCCAATCAAATCCGTGCATGTTGCTCGCATAGAACCAGTCGCGGTATTTTCGCCAGGACTCATTAAAGATCTGTTCCCATTCTTTTACCGGGTCTATTTCGGTTGCGAGTCCCGCCGTCGAGACAGCTTTGCGGGTTCGCTCCGCGTTCGGGTTCGCATCGAACATTGAGAATCCGCCCTGACCGCCAACGAGCATTTTATTTCCGTCGGACGTGAGAGCGTACCCGCCGGCCGGCGTCAAAATGGTGGTTTCTCGTCGATCCTTAAGCGAATATATCTTCAATAACGGCTGCGTCTCGGCTTGTCTTCCGTAGATGAATGGCGGCTGTGTCCGATATATCAAATGGCCGCGATTTGCAGATAAGCTGTTGTAGTTCTCAGAAGACACGGGCACCTGGGCGACACGCGTTTCGATCCCGTCAAAGTCGATCTTCTCAGGCCCTTGCGGCGATGAGGCCGGCACGGGTGCAGGAGCCCCTTCCTTTCTTTCCTCGGTAATGGCGACCTCGTCACTTTCGGGTCCGAACGGGTTCTTTGCATCCGCTTTGAGTGCCAAAGCAAATATACCGGTCATTCTGTTGGTGGCATAGTTGAATTCAGAGTTAGAGATTTGCGGAGCGAATTCACGGGAACTGAGAAAGAATAGATGGTCACCGGATGGATCCCAGGCAGGATTTGACGAGAAGAACATTTCAGGGGTGACCCGATATGTTTTGTTCTCTTCGGCGCTCCAAATGTGTATAGCACGCAGTCCATTGGCGCTTACCATAGAGTAGGCAAGGAATCCGCCCTTCGGCGACCATGTATAGTCCTGGATCTGTCCATTCGGCGCGTCGGCAATGATATCCAGCTTTTTCGTTGAAACCATAAAGACATAGACCTTTCCGTCCTTATCAGAAAATGCGATACGCCTGCCGTCAGCGGACCATATCGGAGAGTATTTCTGCCCCTTGGTCCCATTGGTCATTTGAACGGGTGCCGACGTGCCATCCTGATCAACGAACCAAAGCTCCTCTTCACCGGACCTATCCGATATATAGGCGATGGTCCTGCCGTCAGGCGACCAAGCGGGCAGCCGGTCATGTGCTTCGGAACTGCGGGTCAGGTTCCGCACGCCGCCTTTCTCGATAGGTACTGTAAAAATATCGCCCCTTGCCGCGAACACTGCTCGCTCGCCCTTTGGGCTGAGGTTGAATGACGAAATACGATTTCCAACAGAAACCTGCCGTTTTCTCCGATTAATGCCGTCGTCGGGAACCGAGATATTAAGCTTGGTCGCCCGTTTTGAAACAGTATCGAAGACCTCAAGTTCGCCGTCGCGCTCATAAACGATCCGTGACCTTTCGTCAGAGCTCGGCCAGCGAATGTCCCAGTCGCGGTTCTTGGTGATCTGGGTGATCCGGGAGGTTGCGACATCGAACGAATAGAGATTGAATTTACCGTCCTTATCGGAATTGTAGTAGATGGTTCCGCCGAGCCAGATCGGGTCGCGGGTAGCTCTCTGAGCGTCCGACACGAGTTTCACATCGTTGGAGGAAAGATCGTAAATGTACAACTTATTCGCCTGGCCGCCGCTGTACCGCTTTTCCGGACGGAAATCTCGAAATAGCGGCGAATACACGATCTTGGTGCCGTCCCCTGAAAAGGCTCCGGAACCTGCCTCCGGCATCGGCATAGGCTCTGAAGGGCCACCTTGCGGCGATACGGTGTAGATCTTTGCGATCGGTAGCGACCACGAGTCGCGGCTTCCCCGATAATAGACCTTGCCGTCCGGCGTCCAGCCGAGCACCTGATTGTCATATCCCCAACGCGGGGCCAACGGGCCTCTTGACGGATAGAATGTGAGCTGTCGAGGCTCTCCGCCCGTTGACGGGATAACGTAGACCTGTTCATCGCCGTCATATTGCCCGGTAAATGCGATCCATTTTCCGTCAGAAGAGAATTTCGGAAAGGTCTCGACACCCGGATGCGCGGTCAGGCGAGTTGCGGTTCCGCCGGCCGCAGATGCGGTCCAGAGATCGCCGCCGTAAGAGAAGACGACTCGATCCGCGTGAATATCCGGAAATCTAAGAAGCTTGGTTTGAGAAGATACCGTTGCCGTTGCAGCAAGCAAAAGGGTGAACAATATGAACTTTTTCATGATTTATCCTTCAAGTGATGGGTCCCAGTGTTGAGCCATTTGATTACGCAGATATCGAAAAGAAAGTTTACATTAACTTCCCTCTTTCGACGAAACCCCGCTATGCGGACGAGAGGATGGCATGCAACCAAATCCGTCGCATTTTCCTCAAACTGATGTTATTCTTTGACTTGGCCTGTTTTGGCCGCAAATCTCTTAATTTGAGGCATTTTGTGAACTCTTACCGCCGTACCTTTCTTGCCCTACTTTTAGCTTTCGGCCTTTCGATCGGTTCATTAGCACAATCCGACGGTGCTTCAGCTCCCGGAGGCCGTTCTGTCCCACAAAAGAGCTCTGCAAATGTCGACTCCATACAGCGTGAATTTCGTGAAGCCCTCGCACTGATCGAGCAGAATTATGTCGACGGGACAAAGCTGAATTATAACGATGTCGTTAAGACCTCGATCGACACAATGCTGCATTCCCTGGACCCGCATTCCAACTATTTCGATGCAAAGGAATTTGAGCAGTTCAGAACGGATCAGAGTTCACGATATTTCGGCATCGGAGCCACGATCGGCGATCTTTCAGATGCTAACGGCAATGTGATCGCCACGTATATAAAGGCGACATTCGACAATGCTCCCGCTCACAAGGCCGGCTTGCGATACGGTGACAAGATAGTTGAGGTCAACGGAGAGTCAATGCTGGGCAAGCCTTTTAGCGAAGTGCGCGGCTTTCTCCGCGGGCCGCAAGGAACTAAGGCGAAGATCACAGTCGAAAGACTGGAAACGGGAAAACTCGAAACGGTCGAGATCATTAGGGACGCTGTTCCGCAGCCGTCGATAAGCGAGGCCTACATGATACGTCCGGGCGTCGGTTACATGGCCATGCGTGGAGGTTTCAATCAAACGACCTACAACGAGTTCGTTAGAGCGATGAGGTCGCTGAAAGCTGCCGGCATGCAGCAGCTTGTGATAGACCTCAGGGACAACGGCGGCGGTCTCGTCAGCCAGGCATATCGCGTTGCGAACGCGTTTCTGAACGAAGGACAGACAGTTTTTACGCAGCGGGGGCGGATCCAAGGCGTGAGCGAGAGATACTCTGCCCAGAATCGCGTTCCGGACAGGTCACCGGTGGTCATACTTGTAAACAGACAGACAGCGTCTGCTTCAGAGATACTTGCCGGAGCGCTTCAAGACCATGATCGTGCTCTGATAGTAGGTGAGAACACATTTGGAAAGGGGCTTGTGCAGAACCCTTTTCAGCTCGAATACGGTTCAATGCTTTTGCTGACCATTGCAAAATATCAAACCCCTTCAGGCCGGCAGATCCAAAAGGACTATTCCGATGGCGGTTTGTACAACTACTATACCGATGGCGGCAGTTTTCGCGGTGAAGGTCAGGAGAACAAGCCGCGCGGGTCTGAGAGTCAGACCGATACCGGCCGTCCGGTGTATAGCGGCGGAGGGATCCAGCCCGACGTGGAGATCAAGCCCAGAACGATCCCGATCGAGAGAGCCCGCGGACAGCAGCGGCTGGCTAATCCGGTCTTTGCCTTTGCGATGGAACTCAGCCAAGGCCGTGTGACGAATTTTGAATCATACAAGACCTACTATCCGATAAAGTTTGACCGCGACATCAGCGCCGCCGACTTCGCAGTTACGGAAAAGCTATTTGCTGCATTCAAGAAATTTGCCGCAGATAAATACAAGATCCCGCAAGCCCAAGTCGAAAAAGAGCGGGAGTTTGTTGAAAGGACCCTGAGAACGGAGTTGGTGACGGCGGCTTACGGATCGCAGACGTCTTTTCAGGTATTGAATGAGTACGATGATCAGCTTTTGAAAGCCATAGACCTGCTTCCGCAGGCCAAACAACTCGCTTTGAAAGCAGAACAGGTCCGTTCGGGGGGATCGCCGAACACTGCAGATCAAAATCAGTGATCTGAACTATCCAAACAGCCAGCCCAACAGATAGTATAGGCCGACACCAAGTGCAGCAAGTAAGAAAAGAAGCAGCACAACAATACCTGCCACCGCCAATTTGAATTTGCGGTAACGATGGGGGTCCGGCGGAGAAAGCTGATTCTGCGGAAAATACGGCGGCGGTCGATTCAACATAATTACTCCGTTTATCTTGGCAGGGCAGCGTCCATATTTGCAAGCCCCAAGGTCAGAACCGCGACCAAAGCTGACAGCTCCGCGTATTCTTTCGGATCTATCTTGTCAAAAGTATCGGCCGCCGTGTGGTGATAATTGAAATAAGTTCTGAGATCGAACCATGGGGCGAATGACGGAACACCCGCCCGCGTGAGCGGCGCCGTATCCGCACCGATCCCTTCCTGATATCTAACTTGTGAGGCTCCGGTCTTCGCAAGCACTCGTGCAAGCGGGGCAAGTATGCCCGGAACTTCGGGTTTTCCGGAATAAAGGTAGCCTATAGGCCGTGACGCACCAAGATCGCATTCTACAGCGGCAAAGTGGCGGTCGATGTTGTTACGATTTTCTTCAAAATAGGCGCGAGAGCCGGCCCCACCGCTCTCTTCTTCCATGAATGCAATAACTCGAATCGTTCTTTTCGGCCTCAATTTTAACTCTTTCAAGATATGCCCGACCTGCAGCGATGCAGCAACTCCAGACGCGTTATCTATCGCACCGGTACCGAGGTCCCAAGAATCCAGATGCCCGCCTACCACAACGATCTCTTCAGGCTTCTCGGATCCAATGATGTCGCCTATGACGTTATGGCTGACAGCGTCAGGCAGCGTCTTTGGCGTGATCGTGAACTGAACACGAGTCTTTCCCTGCTGAGCGAGATCAGCGATCAACTCAGCGTCTTCAAAACTGATAGCAGCAGCGGGGATCTTTGGGAGATCGTCTCGGTAGCCTACTGACCCTGTGTGGACAAGCCGATTCTGCGAACCGCCTGCAGATCGGACCAAAACCCCGATCGCTCCAAATCTGGCAGCTTCCATCGCACCCCGGAAACGAAATTGCACAGCCTGCGAATATGCCGCACCTCCAAAACCTGCTGACTGGAGCCGCTGGTCAAATCGATGGTTAAAGACGACGATCTTGTTTCTGATCCCCTCAACCCCTATCTTCTCAAGAGCTTCGAATGAATCTACAACCACGACCTCAGCCGTAATGCCGTTCTCCGCGGTCGCGACCGATCCGCCTAGGGCGGTTACCATGATCTTTTGTTTCCCGTTTTCGGCCATCCCCGGAAAATCTACTATTTCTCCTTTCTCCTCTCCCCGAACCCAATGCTTTACCTTGATCTCTTGAAGGCGAACCTTTAAACCGAGACGCCGCATCTCATCAGCGACATATTCAACAGCTCTCTGCGCCTGAGGGGAACCTGCAAGACGAGGACCGATATTATTCGAAAGGCACCTTACCTGTCTTAGTGAATAATCTGACCGAAGGGCGAAGTCTTGAATTGCCTCCAACTTGGTCAATGTGTCAGACGAGAAAGCAGTTGCCCGAGGGGCAGATGTCTGGCCTGCGGATATGTGAGAAAACATCGACAGTAGTAGAAAGAAAACGATGGCACGCATTTCTACATCATATACCTAAGGTTCGAACTTCGAAAGAACTATGCGATAATGACCGCGTAAATTACTCCAAACGCTATGAAAAGAACAATATCTCTGTTAGCCGTATTTCTCCTTGTAACAGTTTCGGTCTTTGCTCAATCACAATTCACCGTAAACGACATGCTATCCCTAAAACGTGTCGGCTATCCGGAATTGTCACCTGACGGGAAAACCATTGCGTACACAATTGGCACTGTCGACAAGGAAGCCAACAGGGTTACTAACCAGATCTATACGGTCAATATTGACGGAAGCGGTAAAAAGCAGATCACTACTGGTAATGCCTCAAGCTCATCTCCCAAATGGTCGCCTGACGGCACTCGGATCGCTTTTGTGACCGGAGGCCAGATCTGGACCATGTCGCCCTCAGGCGAAAACCGTGTCCAGGTGACGAACATATCTACGGGCGCGGCCGGGCCTGTTTGGTCGGCAGACGGCAAATGGATCGCTTTCACTTCAGAGGTGTATCCGGAATGCCCGGACGATGCGTGCAATAAGGCTGAAGACGAACGCGTCGCCAACAGCAAGGTGAAGGCTTACGTGACCGACCGCCTGCTTTTCAAGCATTGGAATGAATGGCGTCATCGTAAGCGAACACATGTCTTTATTGTGTCTTCAGCCGGCGGCGCCGCCAGAGATATGACTCCGGGCGACTTTGATTCCCCACCATACAGTGCGGCGACAGGGATCGACTATACCTTCTCTCCCGACGGGAAGACCCTTGTTTATCTTCGAAATCCTGACAAGGTCGAGGCTGTATCAACCAACAGTGATATTTTTCTGCTGCCGATCGAAGGAGGTGAAGCAAAGAACATCACCAAAGGGATGAACGGCTATGATGCCGGGCCTGTTTATACTCGAGACGGCAGGTATTTGCTTTTTCGCTCTCAAAAGACCCCGACCTTCGAAGCAGACCGCTGGCGTATCATGCGATACGACACCAGAAGCGGTGAGATAGTCGAGCTCACCACGGGATTTGACCTCCAAGCCGACGACATCACGCTTTCTCCGGATGGAAAGACGATCTATTTTGCAGCTGGGGAACGCGGCCGAGCCCCGATCTTCAGCGTGCCTGTCGAACCGGATTTCCGCCTGCGTATCGCTACCCATGTCAGGAAAGTTGTCGACAACGTTACCGCCGGGCATATAAATGTCACGTCCGACAGCAAGACGTTTGTATTCGGTTCCAGCAGCCTGACCTATCCTAATGAAATTATGCGTGCCAATGTGGACGGCACGGGTTTGGCAATGGTCGCCCCTGAGAATCAGCAGTTTCTCGCTAAGTTTGGGCTTCGAAAGGCCGAGGAAACTGAATGGATAGGTGCTGAGAACACACCGAACCATGGGTTTGTTGTGAAGCCCTCCAATTTTAACCCCGCAAAGAAATATCCTATTCTCGTAATGATACACGGCGGCCCGCAAGGCGCTTGGATGGACGGCTGGAGTTTCCGCTGGAACCCTCAGATCTACGCGAACCAGGGATACGTGGTCTTCATGCCGAATCCGAGAGGTTCGACGACCTATGGCCAAAAATTCGTTGACGAGATCTCGGGAGACTGGGGCGGTAAGGTTTACACCGACATCATGAACGGCGTAGCCGATTTCATAAAACGGCCCTATGCCGACAAGGACCGTATTGGCGCCGCAGGAGCAAGCTACGGGGGATATATGGTCGCCTGGCTTCTCGGGCATAATAACGATCCGCGGTTCCGCTTCAAAACATTCGTCTCGCACGCAGGCGTATACAACCTTGAGAGCATGGCGACATCAACAGAAGAGATCTTCTTTGTAAACTGGGAATTCAAGGGCATGCCCTGGGAGAATCCGGAAATGTATGCGCGTTGGTCGCCGCATAAGTTCGCAAAGAATTTTGATACGCCGACGCTCGTAACCGGAGGTGAGCTCGATTTTCGTGTGCCTATAGATCAGTGCCTGCAGCTCTATACCACATTGCAGCTGCAAGGCGTCGAATCGAAGTTGGTAGTATTCCCGGATGAAGGCCACTGGATATTGAAGCCTCAAAATTCAGAATTTTGGCACCGAGAGGTCATTAGCTGGCTTAACAAGCATCTGAATCCGTAGTCCAAGCTCCGACAACATTCAAATGAACAGAAGAATATCCTGCATACTTTTTGCGGTTGTCATGTTGGCAACCGCATTATTTGTTTCTGCTCAGTCTCCCAGAAGGAACTTCGATCGTCCTCAGCAGGTCGATGTCCTGCACTACACCATCCGCGTCAGCTTTGACGGGCCTGCCAAGGCCGTGATCGGCGACACGACCATCAGGTTCAGGCCGCTATCCGACGGACTTCGGTCCGTTAGCTTCGACGCCGTCGATCTTTCCTTTGAGAGCGTAGTATTGGAGCCGGATGGCAAACCGCTTAGTTACAGTGCCGAAAAAGGGACAGTTACCGCTCTTTTGGACCGTGCATACGCAAAAGACGAAACAATTTCGATTCGGTTCAAATACAAGGCCAGCCCGAAGAAGGGAGTCTATTTTGTCCCTGCCGAAACCTCCGATGGAAAGGTCTCCCGAGCAGCTCAGATCTGGACACAAGGTGAACCTGAAGAGGCGAGGCACTGGTTTCCGTCTTTCGATCACCCAAGCGACAAAGCAACGACCGAAAAGTTCGTCACGGTCGAAAATGGCCTCACTGTAGTCGGAAATGGCGAATTGTTGGAAAAGAAGGACAATTCCAATGGAACGGTGACGTGGCACTATCGAATGCCTGTCCCCCATTCGGTCTATTTGGTTTCCTTTGTTATCGGTGAATACGTCAAGCTCGACGGCAAATACAAAGAGATCCCACTCGGTTACTACACATATCCGGGCCGCGAAGAGAACGCCAGAAAAGCCTATGAACGCACTGCCGATATTTTGAGGGTGTTTGAGGAACTGACCGGTGTAGATTATCCGTTCAACAAGTACGACCAGACAATTGTAGCCCGTTTCCAGTTTGGCGGCATGGAGAATATTACCGCGACAACGCTTGCCGACACGGAACTGATGTATGTTGACCTCGGTCTAGGCGACCTAGTGCTGGATCTGATAGTGCACGAAATAGCCCATTCCTGGTTTGGAAATCTGGTTACGTGCAAGAATTGGGCGGAGTTGTGGCTAAATGAGGGTTGGGCGACCTTCTTGGAGGCCGCGTACCGTGAAAAGGCGTTCGGCCGCCAACACTACCTGCAAAAGATCCGGGCAGACGCCGCAACCTTTTTGATCGATGAAATGACCAACCGAAAGCGACATGCACTGTACAATCAGCGGGCAGACCGCGTGGACGAGCTTTTCGACAATCCTTCAACGACATACAGCAAGGGCGGAGCGGTCTTGCATACTCTTCGAGAAGAGATCGGCGATGACGCGTTTTGGAAAGGGGCGAACATCTACTTGAACCGGCACAAATTCGCCGGGGTTGAGACGACCGATTTTCAAGCAGCAATGGAGGAGTCGAGCGGCCGCAACTTGGATTGGTTCTTCGATCAATGGGTCTATAGCGGCGGAGCGCCTAACATAACCGTCCGGCCGGTTTACGTTGCGAGAACTAAAACATTACGAGTGACAGTCACCCAAACGCAGCGGGCGGACAGTCTCACGCCTGCAGCATTTCGTTTGCCGTTGGAACTGTCAATGCGGATCGGTGGAAACACTAGAACTGAGAAATTGGAAGTTTCCGATCGGACCCGGACATTTTCTTTTCCCGCATCATCGAAACCGGCCGGCCTAACTGTCGATCCCGCAGCAAAAATACCGATAATGAGGGTTCGTTTGTTGCCTGTCGCGTCGGCTTCGCGTTAAATACGAAGATACAAAAAAACAAAAGGCTGCCTTTATAAAGGCAGCCTTTCCCCTTTGAGAAGACCGGATGTCTGCTGTTGAAAAAGCAGAGCGCGAAGTACATCGATGAACGCGCCGTTTCGGCAATCTCTCATGCTGTAACTTCTTTGCAACACCTACGAGGTTAGCTGACGGGCTGGGAACGAAAGATATCCCCTCACTATTAGCGATTCGCCCCTGAATGGCACCCGGTACCGTTCATTTGGGTCCCCCGCGTCTCGGATCGATCCGAGACCTCGGTGATCAACTTTTCAACATGAGAAGTCTATCACGGAATTCTAGAAAAGAGCAAGAAAATTATCAAAACAGGACCGAAATTCCCGTAACGGGCCGGTCTGCCGGGTACAGTTGGTACAAGAGTAAATATACCAATACGCCCGTAAAAGCTACGTACAGCCAGATCGGAAACACCAATCTTGCAAGCTTCTTATGCCTGTCGAATTGACCTTTGAGCCCTCTATAGAGGGTAAATAGGACGAATGGGCCCACCAATGCCGCAAGTATTGTATGAGAGGTCAGGATGGTGAAATAGATCGGCCTGATCAGGCCCTGACCTTCAAATCGCGTAGGCCCAAGGCCGAAATAATAAGTCCTTAGCGCGTGGTGTGTCAGATATCCAACAAGAAACAATGTCGAAACCACTGCCGCCGATAACATCGTAAGACGATGTTTCGATATCATTTTTCTGCGAATAAGGACAAATCCCGTGATCAGCAGGATCGTGCTCAGAGCATTGAGCGAAGCGTTCAAATGGGGGAAAATATACAGGTATTCCATGTCACCGCCAAAACCCCAGCAAGGCGAGCATTACTATCCAGATCGCCCCCATAAAGTGCCAGTACCATCCGACCACATTGGCGATCGAACCTATGCGTTTTGCTCGGGTATCTGAAACGGAAGTTGAACTGAGCGACAACAGAACGCTTCCCAGGGCAACGATCCCGCCGATCACATGAACCGCATGCATCGCTGTCATTATGTAGAAAAATCCCGTGTACGGGTTCCCCTCCATATACAGGCCCATCGACCTTAATTGCATCCACACCAGAAGTTGTGAAGCTATGAAGGTCCCGCCCAAGGCGGTAGTTGCGATCATCCACTTGCGAGCGGTTTGATACTGGATCCTATCAACCGCAAGCTTTCCCAAATGATACGTAATACTGCTGAGCACAATGAACAGCGTGCTTAGCCAAACTTGGAAAGGCAGGTCGAATGGCCGCCATTCCAAAGCCCCGTTCGTGGCGATAACGACATATGCCCCGAACAAGCCTGCGAAGGTCATCGCAACAACAAGCAGAATAAAACCCGTAAGAATTCTCGATTTGTCTGAAGTCGGTCCCATCGGCTGCAATACCTCATACGGATCCGGTCCGTCTCCGCGGCCCCCGGAACCGCCGGGATATCCTCCGCCCACGGTGCCATCCGCGGCGATATCGGCGAGCGTCGTTGGTCTGCTGTCTTTAGTGCCTGAAACCATTGATGTTTTGTCTATTGACGATCCAAAACCATCGCCAAATAGAGCAGCGGAAGGTAGATGACCGAAGCCAAAAGAAGCCGTTTTGCCGAAGCGTCCGTACGCTTGAGTGCCATGCTCACCGACTCATACAGGAACCACCCGCTCAAGATCACGGATACGCCCAAAAAGATGAAACTTGATATTTGAAGAAAGAACGGTGCAAGAGATACCGGAAAAAGCATCACCGCAAAGAGCACGATCTGGCGTGCGGTTATGCGGCCCTCCGGCTCAACCACCGGCAGCATAAGTATGCCGGCCTTTGCATAATCTTCGCGATAGAGCCATGCAATGGCAAGAAAGTGGGGAAACTGCCACAAGAACTGAATTGAAAACAACGCCCACGCTCCAAGTGATATCTCGTTTGCAGCAGCCGTCCACCCCATGAGCGGCGGCAGAGCTCCCGGCACAGCTCCGATCGCCGTTGATGCAGAGGTCTTGGTCTTTAGCGGCGTGTAGAGTAGAAGATAACCGACGATCACTATCAATCCCAAGACCGCCGTCAGCGTGTTGACCAATGAAAACAGATATACCTCAGCAGACACGCACAACAAAACACCAAACACGACCGCCTGAGACGAGGTCACTCGAGAAGACTGGATCGGGCGTCCCATGGTCCTTTCCATCTTGACATCGAGTTCTCTTTCCCAATATTGGTTAAGCGTAGCAACTCCAAATGCCAACAAAGCGATGGCAGCCATCGAATGCAGAAACAATCGAAGATCGACGGGTTCCGGTGATGCCAAATAAAAGCCGGCGGCGGAGGTTAAAACCAAGAGAATAGCGATTCGCGGTTTCGTCAATTCCGCAAAACCGGAAAGGCGCTTTCCTAATGTCGGAGAGCGGCTGTCGGTAATAGTTGTTATCTCTGCTGCCATAATGGTACGCGATCATCTCACACGAATTGTCAGCATAAAGCCTCGGGGTTCATTTTCCAAATCCCCTCGCCAATGACCACGGCAAGTACAAAATAGAAGAACGACTAATAAAACCCGAGATGACAAAGAAATCAGGCTAGGATAATCTATGTGTACTATGAGCGCTGCCGAAGACGCTATCAAAGGGCAGGTAAAACCAAAACGAAAGTCCGCTCCATTCCTCAACAGAGCTCTTGATTTTTTGAGTTCAGTTAGATTTGGTGTGGTTACATTGTGCATTCTGGTCGTTCTTTCAATGATCGGGATGCTGATAATGCAGCAGAACGTGCAGGGTTTTGAGGCATACTATGCATCACTCACACCTGCCGAAAAGACACTTTTCGGTTACCTTGGCTTTTTCGACATTTACCATAGTTGGTATTACAATTTCCTTCTCTTAGTACTTTCACTGAATATCATTCTCGCGTCCATAGACCGGTTCCCATCGGCTTGGAGCTACATCGCTAAACCCAAGATCAAGGCGACACGGCCATGGATGCTGGCACGTAGCGATAACGAGACCATTGAGGTCTCATCAGCTTCAAATGACGAAACGGTAGAAAATGTGAAGGCCGCTCTACAGGCATCGGGAATGAAACCGAAAGTCGCCATGGACGGAACGGCCGCAATGGTTTTTGGTGAAAAAGGACGTTGGAATCGCATGGGCGCGTATATTGTTCATGTCTTCCTTCTTACGCTTTTCCTCGGCCATTTCGTTTCGCTGCAGACCGGCTTTGATGCCGATGTCCGCATGGTGCCCGGAGCGTCGACGGACGAGATCCAACTTATACAGTTCAACTTGGACCGCAAGGAAAAGTATGCCGTGAAACTTCCATTCACGATGGAATGTACGGACGTTCAGCAGAAGCTTATCAATGAAGGCGGTTCCATCGATGTGAACAACACGTTGGATTGGCGTACCGAGCTTAAGATCACAGATCCGCAATATGGTGAGATCATCGCGGATGTGAGCATGAATAAGCCATTTCATTATCGCGGCTACAGATTTTTCCAGGCACAGACCATCCCTGTCGGCAACGCCCGCTTCATTAAACTTGAACTAACGCCAACCGCCGGAGGCGAAGCCGAACGAGTCGAGTTAAAGCGAAATGGAAACACCACGCTGGCCAACGGGACCTTGATCGAGTATGCGGATTTTCAACCGGATTTCACGCTGGGGCCCGACGGCAATCCTGATACCCGCAGCGGTGATTACAACAATCCTGCCGCAGTCCTTTTTGTAACTCCTCCGGGAGGTGAACGAACGCGTGTTTTTGCTTTCGCCCAAAAAATGCCGGACAACATCCCGATCGGGGCTCCAAAGGCAGGATATAAGTGGCAGCTGATCGAATTCGAGAAATCTCCTTACGCCCATATTCTCTCTATCAAATATGATCCCTATGAAGCAGCGTTCATCGCATGGTACATAGGCGGTTTCGGTCTGATGGGTGCTCTATGCTTTGTCTTTTTCACCTCGCACAAACGAATTTGGGTACGCGTTGAAGAAAAGGACCAAGGTTCTGTCGATGTTGTTTTCGCCGGTGAGGCAAACAGAAACAAGATGGGTTTTAGCGATCTCTTCAAAGGCGCAGTCGAGAAATTTAGATCTAGGTTGGGAAAATAAAACACTATGCAGGAACTTGACAGGTTAGAGGAACGAGTCACTTTCTCTTCATTTATCCCGGGAATCGCGGTTCTCTTGGGTTCTTTTCTGATGTTAGGGCTTCGCTTTCAGATGGGCGAGAACTTTATATCGGATGGGGCTCTGATGATGATAGCGCTTGCCTGCTACATCTTGGGCGCGGTCTTTGCTCTTACGAATCTTTATGCACCTTCCCAAATGGCCGAACGCATCGGCTTTTTTGGGGCGGCTTTGGGCGTCTTTTTCAATTTCTCCAGTTGGCTCGTCCGCTGGGTCAATGCATACGATCACGAGATCGCAGTTATGCGTGCAAGCGGTAACATGGCTGAGCCGTGGATCTGGCGGTATGTGCCGTTTGCTAATCTCTACGACCTAAGTCTTGCATTCGCGTTCGGTGCCGGCATAGCCACCCTGCTCTTTGCGCAACGCCGAAAGTTCCGAGTACTCTCTGTTTTCACATTGCCGCTTGCCGCTCTAATTCTGGTACTGGCTCGTTTCATAGGCGGCGAATTCATCGATCTTCCTCCGGTTCTTGATTCATATTGGCGTCCGATCCACGTCGGCGATGCGTCGCTCAGTTACGGCGTCGCTCTGGTATGTTTCGGTGTTGCCGTGATGTACCTGCTTAAGGACGGCGTGAAGGTTGAGGCAATGGCGATCTGGTCCAGTGTTTTCGCCCTCTCAGTGATAGCAACGATCAGCAAATTTTCGGTATTTACAGAATTCGTCTATCGAACCGGATTGTTCGTTCCGAACGAAACAGGCAAAAAACCGTTTTCGGCTCCGTTTCGTCTCGAACTTCCGTACGTCGGCCCGGTGCTTGTTGTCACAGGTATTCTTTTAGCGGGTGTGGTTGTAGCGTTCCTGTTATATCTTTACAAGGATAATCTGAAAGCCAAGGTCATTGGCCACTATTTGCTGAAGGCCGCATTTGTCGCGCAGATACTGTCGATCGGGCTCTTGGTAAGCGGTATTCGATCGGGCGGTGAAGACACATTCGCTCGTCTGCAGGAGCAGCTCAATCGCCAGCCTGAGCAATACACCATTGCCGGGAAGGCAATGGCCGAACGGCAGAATCTGACCGCTCAGGAACTCGCTCAATTGACACCAAGGCAATTTGACCAAATGGGACGAGCATATGTCCAAAACAACGGGCCCGGAATGTTCATGGGTTTGGGCACCAATCCTGTTGAATTTTCGGCACTATTGACCGCGTTGGTCGGTACCTTTTTTGTAACGCTCTTTGCATTTAGAACGGATGTCATACGCGAGCGGCTTCCAAGTCTTGAATCGCTCGATAGCCTGATGTACAAGACCGCCTCCCTCGCCTTTGCCGGACTGGCGATCCTGCTGATTACCGGGGCGATCTGGGCCAATGAGTCTTGGGGAAGGCCGTGGGGCTTTGACTCAAAGGAGACCGGTGCACTCGTCGCCTGGCTCACCTATGCCGCGTTCCTGCACACAAGGATCGCACGAGGGTGGAAAGGACGCAGTTCGGCCTACTTTGCGATAATCGGCTTCTTGTTGGTGATATTCACTTATTTGGGCGTGAGTTACCTGCTGCCCGGCTTGCACAGTTATGCGTAAGGATTACGCATAGGTCTATTCAATGGTAAATGTCGCTACGTCCAATAGGGCGTAGCGATTTACTTTTCCGTCCTTCGTTCTAACGGTCAATTGACCCCTATCAAAAGAAAAGCTTTGCACTTCCGACATCCGATTCTCGATGACCCGTCCGTCCTTTAGCACGATCCGAATTACTATTCCGGCCATCGGATCCACAACTTCAGCTTCCGCCTTTTTTGGATCAAAGATCGTTGCCGGGCTATCGCCGGGTCTCGCCGTTGACTTGGCGGTTGCCGGCTGCTTTGGATCAGCCGCTTTTGGATCTTTTGGAGGGCTTGGCGCTTTTACAGCAGCTGCGGATGGCTGACGCCGCGGCGGCGTTCGACCTCGTATAGGACTCTGGGCGGGACGTTCGCTGTTTCGAGCTTGAGGTCGAGCCACGTTAATTTGTTTTTGAGCGGTATCAGCCTTTTCCTCTGCAGGTTTTGCGGCCGGCTCCGGAGCCCGGACGACCGCAGTTTCCACCCTGGAAACAGCCACCTCCCGGCGGATGGTCGGCGCCTCAACGGCATCTTTGCCTGATTCGGTAGAAGCGACGAAACTACCTGCAAACTTGATTACAAATGTTGCCGGCTCGTCACTTGGCGTGCGGCCTTCGATCCGCAGAAGGAGTTTCTCCGGCTTCCTGAAATAGATCAGCCGCCCGGTTTCGTTTCTCGAAGTATCCGCGTAAATGATGATCTTTCCTACCGATTGCATGGTATCGGCGATGAAAACATCGATGTCGCCGCTAAAATTCTGCGTCACCACGTTCATGAAAAGATCACCCTGCGAAGCATTGAACGTATAGAAATAGCGTGTAAGCCTGTTATCGCCGATCCTGCGGGCTGCTATGTTGCCGCTGATCTCGTTCGAGTAAACAGGCGTGGGAAAAAGCTGGTCTGAGGATTGAGCTCCCGCGGTGACAGCAAATAGAGCTACACAAAAAATAATGCGGGTAGATCTAGAGAATAACAACAACATTTCTTAAGACTAGAGATATTTCTTAAGATGAATGAGCCGCGACGTTTCGCTGTAGCCTAGCTTTGTATGGGCGTTTAAGCTGACCGAATTTTCCAGTTCAGCATCAGATGCCATTTCTATACAGCCATGTTCACGGGCCCAGTTCTCAGCAGAAGCGACCAAGGCGCGTCCGATGCCCTGCCGCCGGGCATGTTCCTCGACAAACCAGCCTTCGAGATATCCGACGTCTTCGCTCTCACAGTCTTCAGCCATGGGGCGAATGCTGGCCTCAATGAACCCGCAAAGGCCTCCGGAACCGTCATCCGCAACTGCAACGAACTGAGATTCCGGGTCCGAAATAATATCATACATTTCGTCCTGGTGATCTTCGTCCGCGGTGCCGTCCCACAGAAGCCTCCTGAGCCGAAACCACTCGTTAAGGTCAGTTTCCGCAAAAGGGCGAACGATCACGTTTGAGATCTCCATTTCCCGTCAATTCTACCAGTCATCCGAGGTCAAAACAATGCAGTCTTCAAACGAAAAGAGGAACCGTTGAGGTTCCTCTACATCCAGTTTCGGCAGACCTGATTTCTTCCCGCCTTATGCGGCCTTAGCTTTATCGGCACCGAGCAGAATTTCAACTGCCTTCTTGAACTGCACGTCCTCGATCTCCTTCTTTGCAGGTGACGGTGACGGCGATGGCTGCGGTGTTTCGGGAGCCGTAGGGTCGAGATTTTCTACGTCAAGCGGCGGAAGAACATCCGGACGTTTTACTTCGATTGTCGGTTTTACGCCCATCGTGGCACGCTCCTCGCCGAGGAACGGAACGCCTGTCGGCGAGGCCCACTTAGCAACCGTAAGCAAATAGCCGTCGCCGCTCTTTAGCGTGAACAGCTTTTGCTCGGTTCCGGCACCGAATGTCCGCTCTCCGATAACCTCGCCGCGTTTTAGATCAGCGACCGCAGATGCCACGACCTCGGCGGCACCGGCGGAACTGTTATCTATCAGGACCGCAAGTTCACCGGTGAATACGGCCTTCGACGGATCGGCTGAGAATGAGCTCACAACCTTGTTATCGCGACCGATGACTCGAGCTAGTTCACCCTCACGAATAAAGAGATTCGCAACCGCTACGCCCTCTTGAAGCGTGCCGGCAGCAACGCCCCGAAGATCGAGAATGACCTTTTGGAGGCCCTGCTTCTGAAAATTATCCAATTGGGCCTTGATGTCGCCGGCTTCTCCGGTCTCGAGGCTGTATACTCTAACGACTCCGATCTTGCCCAGTTCGACGCGAGTTTCAACCGGCGGCACTTTGTATGTCCCACGAACGACCTTTATCGTCTGCGGGCGTTCGCCGGAACGCAGGACCCGAAGATCGACGGTAGTGCCCGCAGTTCCCGTGATCAGTTGTCTGGCATCGTAAAGCGAAATGTCCCGCGTGGCTTTGTTGTCGATGTATTCAATGACGTCTCCCGACCGCAGACCGGCCCTTTCTGCAGGCGAGCCCTTGATCGCAGAAATGACGTAAAGATAGCCCGAGATCTGAGAAAATTCCGCACCTATACCGACCTTGCCGCTTTCGGCATTTTCATTGAAGGAACGTACTTGTTCCGCAGTCAAAAAGGACGAATATGGATCGAGACCCGCGGCCAGGCCGCGTAGTGCGCCCAAGCGAACCTTATCCATGTTGGGTTCGTCAACATAGTCATTCTGAATGTGCTGGAGAACCGATTCTACTATCCGGATCTGGGCCGCCGAATCATTGACGGGTTGTTGGGCCGACGTCGAGAGCATTCTCCCGACAAAAGGCATTCCGCCGACCATTGCATATGCGGTCACAATTCCTGAGATCCCAACTACCCACAGTTTTGCTTTCATTGACATAAAAAACCTCGTATCGTTTAGACATTGGAGCGTCTTAGCGATACTTTCGCTAGTATCCTCCGCCGCAGCAGATCGATGCAAGACCAAGTTGAAGAAACACACAATACCAACGAAATCGCAGATCCGGAGATCATCACGGCGGCCGGCAGACTGCTGGCGTTCGATCCCGGCACTAAATTGTGGGGAGTCGCCGTTTCCGATCCAACTAGATCAGTAGCATCACCGCTCACCGCCGTTTCTTCAACAAACTGGAAAAGATTGCTGTCAAGCGTCAAAGAACTAATCGCCCGTTATGATGCTGCGGCAGTGGTCATTGGTTTGCCGTTGGAATCTGACGGCAGCGAAGGCAAAATGAGCCGTTATTCACGCCGATGTGCCGAGAAACTGCGGCTTTCGATAGATCTTCCGATCCATCTTCAGGACGAACGGGTGACCACCTTCGAAGCACGGCGCCGATTATGGCTGCGGGGAAAGAACGCCAAACTCGAAAAGAATGCGGTTGACAGCGAAGCCGCCGCAGTGATCCTTGGCGACTTCCTGGACCGTCTTACTTCGGCGAATAAGTGACGTTCGTAACAGCCGCGGCCTTTATCGCAACCGGAGAAAATGGAAATATTGGCGCTTTGCCGCTGCTCCATGCACCGAACTGATCTCGGAAATGTTTCGACGAAGGATCACCGGATTGGCCTAATGGAATGACAAATCTCGTTTTATCCCAGTCCCCGGGCGTTGCGACATGCCGCATTGAAACATATGACGCGACATTCGGCGTCTGTCCGCTGCCGTCGAGATTGGCTTTAGGCGTCGCGAAAAGTGTTCCGATAAGCGGAGTCTGTGCAAGCGGGTGCGGAAAATTGGCTGCGGCCTCCTTCCCCCAGTGCCATGTTTCACGATCTGCAGAATATTTCTTGCTGAGCTTCTCTACCGTCTGTGCGTCGCAGTACTTTGCCAACTCGCCGTAGTCCTTGAACGTCGCGGGCAGCCATCTGCTCGATCTGTCCCTGACGGCCCAGTAAAGGACCCTCTCCCGGACCGCGGCAGCGGTAGCGGGCCGAAATGCATTGGCGATGGTCTCGCCGAAGCAGTTGCGAACCTCGTTGACATAGGTTGCTGTCGTCGAGATAACGGACATTCGGCCGTCCCACGTCTTCAAGGCATGCAAGGTCGTCTCGTCCAAAACATTCAATCCGGCCAAGTCCGCCGCGAACATCTTCAACGGGATGTTCATAATATCGAATTGAGCTGCTTCTGAGCTTTCCAATGTCGCCTTGGGATCTGCCGAGATCAATTCATACAAGCGTCGGGCACGCCAAGGTGGGGCCGCGTCTCGTGACATCTGCGGATATTTATAATCGGTCCCGACGATACGTTGATTCGCCGTCATAATGAATCCCTCGGGTGGGTTGTACAGAAACGGCAATTCAGCAAACGGGATCATACCGATCCAGTCTCCGTCGCTCTTCCCGGCGTCATACGGCAAAGCACCGTCCCCGACGCGTCTAATCGGTATCGCTCCCGCAACCTGCCACCCAATATTTCCTTTTGTGTCAGCGTATACAAAATTCTGCGTCGGTCCGCCGTAGGATCGCAGTGCTTTGCGAAAATCTTCCCAGTTCTTCGCACGGTTGATGAGAAAGAACGCCTCTACCTCGTTATTCTTTGGATCGAGCGCCGTCCATTTCAGCGAATACGACCGATCGCCTTGGTTCAAGATGATAGGGCCGTTGTCCGTTTCAGTAACCGCGAGATTTTCAATAGAAAGTGTTGGATCGGTAGGATTTGCACGAAACCGAATGCTTTCGGTTCGCGTCCGGACTTCTCTCAACCCCGACGCGGTCAATGCCTTTCCATCCCGTATTGTTTCGGCGTATAGATCCTGTACGTCAGGACCGACATTCGTCGCGCCCCATGCGATGTGTTCATTATGTCCCAACACAATACCGGGTGTGCCGGGGAACGTTACACCCGCAGCCTTAACGCCCGGCATCGACAAATGTGCCATGTACCAAATTCCCGGTGCGGCTGGTGCTAGATGAGGGTCGTTAGCAAGAATTGGCTTCCCGCTTGCCGTGCGTTTTCCGGAAATGACCCAATTGTTGCTTGCCGCAAGGTCTTCGGCATAAAGTCCTACGGATCTAAGTGACGCCTCGCGAAGCTTATTGTCTTTGAAGAGTTGATCTGACCAATTGAGATCATTTGGGTGGGGTGCAATTTCGGAGACACGTCCCGGGGGCTTTGAATCCTTGCCGAAAAGCACCACATCATAAGGGGTAACCGTTTTGGTCAGATCGTCGGCCTTGTCGGCGGGCATACCGGCGATCGCAAGACGTTGAAGGTCGCGCTGATAGGTGCTGCTTAAGGCGTCCGCCAGGATCTTTCCGATCACTAACGAGTCCGCAGGTTCCCAAGGACGAGGTTTATAACGCAGGATCTGAAATTCTCGCGGCAGCTTATCGTCGGGCAAAGACGACATATACGCATTAACGCCGTCCGAATAAGCCCGTAGTGCTCTCACGATCTCGGGCCCCATCCTATCCAAGCTGTCGGAAGCGACCTTAGCAAATCCAAAACGCCGCCAGCGTTTATCTTGTTCCAGGGTCATCCTGCCAAAGATCTCTGCCGTCTCGCCGCGAGCAAGGCGCCGCAGCAGATCAAGCTGCCACAGTCGGTCGCTCGCGATCACATAGCCCTGCATGAAGTAAAGATCCAGTTCATTCTTTGCTTCAATGTACGGAATACCTCGATCATCCCGTTGGACGATGACCTTATCCCGCAGACCCGTTATTGCGGCCTCTGACTGTGACCTGACAACCGGGACGATCAATATCAAAGCGATGCCCATCGCGACCGCGAAACGTGAAAAGAGCTTCATACGTCACAAGATAAATGACCCAACGAAACAAGGCAACGTACTAGCGGCATTTTTAACGTTGCCCGGTCCTTCGAAGATATCCCGCATTTTGAGAAACAGTAATGAATCCGCTAGACTCATCTCTGTTATGACGTATCTAAAACTTTCCATTGTTATCGCCGCGTCGGTCTTTTTTGCAGCATCTTGCGGCGGCGGCACCGTTGAGAACAAACAGCCTGAAAATAAGCAGGCTGAAACTGCTAAAACGCCGTCACAGCCCTCTGAAGGCAATCCGGAAGCTCGCGACCGCGGGGCAATAATGAAGGACCTCTACACCGCAAATTGCGCCCTTTGTCACAAAGAGGACGGAACAGGCGGCAAGATGAGCAAAGACGGAAAGACCCTTAACGTCGAAGATCTGACGGCTGAGAAGATCAAAAAGATGTCAGATGAGAAGATCGCCGGCTACATCAACAACGGCGTACCTAAGGAAGGAATGCCGGCATTTAAGGACAAGCTCAATGAACGGGAGGTTGCAATGCTTGTCCGATACGTCCGAGTCCTTCAGTCGCCTCCGTCGGCTGCATCGAACACAGGCGATCCGACAGGTTCTAAATAGTTTCTCGCACCCTTAGCTCAGTTGAATAGAGCGTCTGACTTCGGATCAGAAGGTCGCAGGTTTGAGTCCTGCAGGGTGTACCACTTAAACAAAAAGGCGTCCCCGCGACGCCTTCTTTTGTTTTGAGGCTGCTCTCCTTTTCTTTCATACCCGATCCCGCCGACCCGCCGGATAGCCCTTTCAATTCATCGGCACAGGAGCGACTTTGCAAACCTGGCGATCTAGGTAAAACAGGCCGGCTAGTTTACACAGATCCAAAATATGTATCAAGGTCACGTGACAATGGCCTGTTTTCTCGTGACATTGGCTTGATTTCTCGTGACAATGGCTTGATTTCTCGTGACATTGGCTTGATTTCTCGTGACATTGGCTTGATTTCTCGTGACATTGGCTTGATTTCTCGTGACATTGGCTTGATTTCTCGTGACATTGGCTTGATTTCTCGTGACATTGGCTTAAAGTCACTTGAAAATGCCTTGAAAAAACTGATCCCGGGCGAGAAACCGGCGAAAATGACTCGCTTTGAGGTTGCCCGTTTCGATATCGCACGTAGCTCAATGCTGATAACCTATTGTATTTCAGAGGTTTAGCGGCACACGGCGAAAACGGCCCCCCAAAACTCCAAAGCCATCTCCGGTATCGGCCCCGACAGTATCCATTTTTTCGTATTTCGATACGCCCCGTGTTTGGCCAAATATAACTGCGGCGTCTGTAGTTGAGCCGCAATTGTGGATCTGACCGGTAGCGCTTTCCGCTTGTCGAGCGGCGCATCTCGGCGCCTCACCGTACATCGTTCCTTCAAAAATGCTTCCATTAGAAAAAACGCTTGACAGATCGATAGGGCGCGTATGCTCCGTGTAAATCGATCAACAACGAGTTGGTTATCCCCCTTGGATCAGGACAAAAGGAGAGACCATAATGTCCCTGCCCCCGCACGGATCTTTTATCGACGTCGCAGCGTCTTGTTTGCGGCCGGAGTGTTTGCGTTCGCGTTGCTGCTGACAGCCGGCATATTTGCGAGAAACGGCTGGTTCCCTAGAACGGATGCATTGACCGGTGAGAGGACCGGTTGGTTCGGTCGAAAACTCCCGAAGAACTCACCTAGCAGTTGGGATCCATTTGCTGTTGCAAGCCCGATGCCTACGCCGCAGCTTAGCAAGGAGTATATCTACGCCGGATCCCGCCTGCTTGCGGTCGAGGACGCAAATGCCAATGCCGTCCCTCCGGCGGACCTTGCGGTATGGCGGCCGTCAAACGGGACATTCTATGTCCTCGGCGGGCCCGGTTCTCAGCAAACCTTGCAAGGCTGGGGAATGGCCGGCGACATCCCCGTCCCGGGTGACTATGACGGCGACGGCAAGACCGATTTCTGCGTATTTCGTCCGTCAAATACGACCTGGTACATTCTCCGCAGCAGTGACAGCTCTGTTGACTATATTTCGCTCGGGATGTCCACGGACCTGACGGCACAGGCGGACTTTGACGGCGACGGCAAAACCGATGCGGCCGTCTATCGCCCTTCTACTGGCGATTGGTATGTGCACAATAGCTCGACCTCTCAGGTGACGTCGCAGTCGTGGGGAACGTCATCGGACGTGCCTGTACCGGCAGACGTCACGGGTGACGGGAGGGCGGACCTTGTGGTTTGGCGAGATTCCAACGCCACATTCTATGTTTATGACATCGCCACACAGCACAACTTTTCGACCCAATTCGGCAGCAGCGGCGACAAACCGGTGCTCGGCGATTACGATGGCGACGGCAAATCGGACCTCGCCCTATTCCGTCCGTCAAACACGAACTGGTACATAAAACGCTCTTCTGACAACCAGACCGACACGATCAACTACGGCGATTCAGGCGACACACTAGTACCTAACGACTACGACGGCGATGGCAAATGCGATATCGCCATCTGGCGTGTGCTCCCGACAAAAGGCAACCCAGGAATGTGGTACATCCGCAAATCCTCGGACTCGCAAACCCGCACCGAGATATGGGGCACCCAAGACGACATCCCCGTACCGGCTTATTACAGAAGGTAAATTACGGGGTGCAGGACCTGTTCGATCCATAACTTAAACGTCGAAAGATGCAGAACGTCGAATGGAGATTGACAATGCAACAAAGATTCCTAGTTTCCACATTCATTTATAGGTTGATAACCCGTGCTCTATGTGTAGCCGTTGTTATCGTAACTGGCCTGACGGCGACATCGAATCTTGTCGCACAAAACTCTGACCCCTTAGATCCGAAACGAGGATCTGCTAACGGCGCGTCATTCTCCCTATCCGACATTGAGAACATTAATCTTACAAACGGGAACCTGTCACTTAACATGCCATTCGTTTCCCTGCCAAAGAGCCGCGGTGGACTGTCAGCGTCGCTAGGTCTAAGCTATAACAGCAAACTATACAAGCCACAGGTTGAAGAACTTGCCGACGACAGCACACAGGATCCCACCGATCAGAATGCGCTTTTCCCGAGTGAGAAGGGTGGCTGGCAGTTTGTTAGCTCCCTTTCGTTTCAACTGAAAGTTACGAATCGCTTTCAGACGACACCGCTGGCAGATTGTAGTCACGGTTTGGAAGCTTACACAAAAAATGCGTATCAGTGGAAAGTACAGGTTGCATTTCCGGACGGCAGCGAAAAGGATTTCCGACCGCTCGGCTATGGCAGCGAAGACAACGGATTCTGGAACATTTCCCCCAATGGAAAGCTTTACGACTTTGGCTGGTATCAGATCCCACCGGCGCCGCCTAACTGCTCAAACAACAGTTCTCAGGTTTCAACTTCCGGTATGGTCTATTACACGACGGATGGATCGTATATTCGTCTATTCATTGCTCATGACCAGGATGACGACGAAACGAACAATCCGTACACCGTCTATTTTCCGGATGGCAGCTATTTCCAAAGCTCTAATGGCCGTCTAACCGACCGTAACGGAAACTATCTGGAGCCGGTGAGTTTTCAGTATAACGGTAAGAATGCTAGCGGAATCGGCGACCAACTCGGTCGCAAGATCTTTTTGACCTCTGGGGACTCCCCAAACGAGCTTTTCGTTTACGGAAACGGTCCAAACGGCACACCGATCAAATGGAAGATCCGATACAAGATGACGAACGTTCGGCGACACTACAGGACAACCGGAGCAGGCAGTATTCGCGGCCGGGGCGGGGCGTCTAATCAGGTACTGCTTTCTGAGTGGGATGTAGTTGACGAGATCATTTTGCCTCCTGAATATGGAAGCCTCAAATACGAGTTCGGCTACAACGGAAGTGATGAGGAACTGCGATCTGATGAGCAATCAGACGGTTTTGGAGAGCTAAGCTACATTCGTCTGCCGTCCGGAGCAGAGGCTTTTTATGAATATTCCATCCCGGGTTGGCCCGATTCGAATACTTACCCTCCTAGCACTGATTTCGCTTTGCGAAACGCCGTCAGCAAAAAGACGGTGCGTCATTATACCGAAAATGATGGATCGTCGAACTTGGTCGAGGAAGAATGGCAATATGCTATCGGCCCGACAGGCGCGACTGTAACTTCACCCGATGGCAGCGTGATGACTCAGATTCATGGGAACACCGCCTATCAAGACGCCTATAGTGGCCTAGTAAAGTCAATTGAACGGGCAAACGGGTCAAAGGTAGAAAGGCTTTGGGGATTTTATGGCTCAGGACCAACAGGCATTAACCCATTTGTAAAAGCCGAGTTTGTTTCTATCAAGGATGCCACGGGAAACTATGTTAAAACCGCGATCAAGACGTTCACACAGGACCGTAATGGGAATCCGACGTCCGTATCCGAGTATGATTTTGTTCCCTACGGCGAAGTTCCGCGGACAAATGGTTTCCCGACAGGCCTGCCTCAGAACATCGGGGCTCCGGTCAGATCAACCTACACGGAATATTACAATGGCACTCCAGATTCCTCGGACACAACGACTCAGTCAAATTACAGCTATTGGGACTTCACAGGGCCAAGGAATCTTACCCGGAGGGTCATCGTTAAAAACGCCTCCACACAGACCGTCTCGCAAACCGAGATCACTTACGACGACCCATTGACCACGGCCAATCCTACACTGACGCGGGTTTGGGATTCGACAAAGGGTGCTGTTTCGTCGCCATTGACCGACAACAACTCCGTCAAGTCGCAGGCGACGTATAACAGCTACGGCATGCCGCTCACCACGACGGACGCTAACGGCACGGTCACTGAGATAACCTACGGGAATATAACTGCTCCGACCGGCTACGTAGCCGATCTTTACCCCACCCAGACGGTGGCGGCTTATGGGACGCCGCTCGCGAGGACATCGACGGCGACGTACGACTTTTATACGGGAGCGGTGTTGACGACGACGGACGTTGATAATGGTGTAACGAATGCGATGGTGTACGACGATCTTGGGCGGCCGACAAAAGCGATCACCGCACAAGGCACCAATCTCGAATCTTGGACCCAGACTGAATATGACGATGTCAATCGGCGTGTCATCGTCCGTTCGGACCTTGAAACGGTCGGCGACGGGAAAAAGGTCGCGACGCAGTTCTTTGATCAACTGGGCCGAGTGCGCCTGAGCAAAACGCTCGAAGACTCCGCAACCCAATCCGCCACCAACGAAACCGACGGCATCAAGGTGCAGGCTCGGTATAAGACGGTTTCCGGGTACACGTATCAACTATCGTCGAATCCATATCGGGCTGCGACTTCATCGGCGGAAACCGACGCGACGATGGGATGGACGTTGTCGACGGCGTGGAGCCATGGTCGGCGTGCTGAGACGGAGACGTTTGCGGGTGCCGGGCTGCCTACAGTCTTTGGCGGCAGTAATACGAACTCTACCGGCATCGTCCGAACCGACATCGATGCAAATACGACCACCGTCACCGACCAGGCCGGAAAACTGCGCCGTTCTGTTACAAACGGGTTAGGCCAGTTGATCCGCGTTGACGAGCCGGACGATAGCAGTAGTACGGGAAGCCTCGGTTCGATCTCTAGTCCTAATCAGGCAACAAGTTATGCTTATGACACGCTCAATAACCTGACGACGGTGACCCAGGGTGCGCAGACGAGGACGTTTACGTACAACAGTTTGTCGAGGCTGCTGACGGCGACGAATCCTGAGAGCGGGACGATTCAGTACGGCTATGATCCAAATGGGAATTTGACGACGAAAACCGATGCGAGGAGCATTACGACGACTTACGCTTATGATGCTTTGAATCGTGTGACGCAGCGGAGCTATTCGGATTCGACGCGGGCGGTGAGTTATTTTTATGACAATTTGACGAACGCAAAGGGTAAACTTACAAAAGTGAGTTCCAGCGTATCGACAACCGAATACACTGCGTTCGACATCTTAGGAAGAGTGACGGGGCACAAGCAAACAACGGATGGGCAGGAGTATGCGACGGGGTATGTGTATAACCTGTCAGGTGCGCTTGTCGAGCAGACGTATCCGAGCGGACGTGTTGTAAAGAATGTTTTAGACGCCAACGGCGATCTTTCGATGGTTCAATCAAAGAAAGACGCCTCTGCCGGGTACTGGAACTACGCCGAAAACTTCACCTACAACCCAGCCGGTGCGGTGACTTCGCTGCAATTGGGGAATGGCCAATGGCAGTCAAATCAGTATAATTCGAGAATGCAGATGACGGCCGCCTATTTGGGATTAACTCAAAATACAAGCAATCTGCTCAAACTCGATCTCGATTACGGCACGACCCAGAACAACGGAAACCTATTATCCCAAGTGATAACTGTCCCAACCGTCGGCGTCGAAAGCGGTTTTTCGGCAACGCAGAATTACACTTACGATTCGCTCAACCGTTTGAAAACTGCGAACGAAGTTATCAGCTCAACCGAAACATGGAAACAGACTTTTGTTTTTGACCGCTATGGTAATCGAAATTTCGATGAGTCAAACACAACTACTCTGCCGAAAAGCTGTATGGATGGCGGCAATCCCGTCGTCTGCACGGCTGACAGAAAGATCTTCAACCCTTCGGTCAATCAGAACAATAACCGCCTGAACACGAGCGAAGACTATTCCTATGATTCAACGGGAAATACCACGAACGATCCGCAAGGCCGACTTTTCAAATACGACGGCGAGAACAAACAATACGAAGTTAGAAATTCGTCGAACGAGACCATCGGCCAGTATTTCTTCGACGGAAACGGAAAGAGGGTAAAGAAGTTCGTCCCCTCGACCGACGAGGTAACAGTTTTCGTCTATGACGCGATGGACAAACTTATCGCAGAGTATTCCACAAATTTGAGCCCGGAACCAACCGTGGCCTACACAACATCAGACCACCTCGGAAGCCCTAGGATCAAGACCAACGAGAACGGAGCGGTGATCTCACGAAACGACTACCTCCCCTTCGGCGAAGACCTCTACACAGCCCAACGCACCCAAACCCTCGGATACTCATCTGACGATATCAGACAGAAATTCACGGGTTACGAAAGAGACGACGAAATAGACCTGGATTTCGCACAAGCGCGATATTACAACTCTGGGCATGGTAGATTCACATCGCCGGACCCATACAAGATCGTCGCCGAAATCGAGTTCGAGGAAACCGAGGAAAAGGCCAGAGCCAAATTAAATAGATATCTTGGCGTTCCTCAGCAATGGAATCGATACTCCTACACCATTAACAATCCTCTTAAGTACACGGACCCAACCGGAGAGGTCATCTATCTGTCGGGCAACGACGCGGACGTAAAGAAAGCACACGAGAGATTAAAAAACTTGCTTGGAGACGAGCGATACAATCTAATCAAGCAAAGCTCTGATGGTAGAATTCTGTACTTAAACGAAGGAGATGTTTGCGGCAGTAATTGCTCCAAGTTTGCGAGTATTGGAGACACTCCATTAAACAAAGAATTCAGTAGGAAATTCGCCGCTATCCTGTCAAGTCCGGAGAAGGTGCGGTTCCGAATTGCCCTTGAAGTTTCCTACTTCAAAGTCGATCAAAAAGGCAACAAGACACAAGCCTTACGAGATGTAAGAAAAGAGTCAGGTGGAGGGGTAACGATTCCCGCAAATGAAAGTATTAGTGGTGACATAGAAATCTGGGTCGCTCCAGATGCAGCGTCCACCGCAAACAGATTAGCTCCTTTCGGAAAACCGCATTTAACGAACGACGGACGTCGCCTCAATTTCCAGGATAACAGTGTGGTTGATGGTCACGAATTTGGTCATGGGTACGACGAACTCTTCGGCCAGACCGGAAACTCGATAAGGTTTGAAAATGCAGTAAGGGAAAGATTTCCTGGACAACAGAGAAGAAAATCGGAGAAGTGATGAAAATGAGAGAGCTTCTATTATTTGCCGCACTCGTTCCAGTAATTCTAGGGTGTTTTCCAGTTCGACAGTCGCATACTGAACTGACACCCCCTGAAGATTGGAAAGTTGTTACCGAAGATCATTTAGGTCATTCAATTCCTTTCAATCTGGTCAAGTTTTTTAATAGAGACATGGGTATTGCGGTTAGGGGACTTACCATTCAGAAAACCGACGATGGAGGGATTTCCTGGAATGAAGTATATTACCAGGAAAAAAATGGGGTCTATGCTGGGGTTTTCACAAGTGAAAACGACGGATGGGTAGTTGGCACTGAAGATTTAGCGGCCCCGCTTGTTTTAAGAACCACCGACAAGGGATCGAGTTGGAGAAAGTTTAGTTTTGAAGAGAAATCCTTACGGAAATTAAATGGTAAATTCACATATTTTCGTGATTTATGCATCGGCAACGCGGATGAGATTTGGCTGGCGGGAGATGGAGGAGTCGTTCAGGCGAGGGTTTACGGACAGAGATTGGTATTAGACAGTTTTTTCCGAAACAAGCAAAGCATAGATAGCGTTTCGTGTAGCGACTCCGGCGAAGTATGGGCCATCGGAAATAGTAATGTCGTTTATCACTACCAAAAAGATTGGGCGGAAATCGTTCTGAGCGAGAGGTACCGATTTAACAGGGTAAAGTCAGTTGGTAACGATGTTTGGTTAATTGGTAAGGACAGTTCTGAAAACGGTGTGTTGTTGATGAGCCACGATAGTGGACGATCATGGCGAAATCGAACTCCCGAGGCAGGGAAAGCTCTAAATGATTTGCTTATCAGCGATGAGACTGCTTGGCTAGTCGGGGCAGAGGGAAGTATTTATAACTCCACCGACGGGGGTACAAGCTGGGTGAAATCAAAAAGTCCGACAACTTTGAATTTATTGCGTATTCTTTCACTCGACGGAAACAACATTTGGATCAGTGGCGACCAAGCTATCATCCTGAAGAATTTAGAGCAATAGCTTCACCGGCTGTGGACGGGATGAGGAAGAATTAGGGTCCGGCCTTTGAGACTGCATTTCTTTAGCCAATTCCACTAGTCGTCCAAACACAAGTAAACAAAGTTTCGCCAAGCGTCTCGACAACCGAATACACTGCGTTCGACATCTTAGGAAGAGTGACCGGACATAAACAGACGACGGATGGGCAGGAGTATGCGACGGGGTATGTGTACAACCTGTCAGGTGCGCTTGTCGAGCAGACGTATCCGAGCGGACGTGTTGTAAAGAATGTTTTAGACGCCAACGGCGATCTTTCGATGGTTCAATCAAAGAAAGGCGCTTCTGCCGGGTACTGGAACTACGCCCAAAACTTCACCTACAACGCCGCCGGGGCGGTGACGAGTATGCAGCTCGGGAATGGCAAATGGGAATCGACGCAGTTCAACTCACGACTGCAACCGACGCAGATCGCTCTGGGAGCGACGCCAAACGCTACGAACCTTCTCAAGCTCGATTACAGTTACGGCGCGACCGCGAACAACGGCAATGTTCTTAGCCAGACGATAACCGTTCCGACGGTTGGTGTGAATACTGGCTTTACGGCGGTGCAGAGTTATCAATATGATTCGCTCAACCGGTTGCAGGACGCGACTGAGAATGTCACGCCCCACGGCGGTTCGCAGACGCAGTCGTGGCGGCAGGCGTTCACGTTTGACCGTTACGGCAACCGGAACTTTGACGAGGCGAATACCACGACCTTGCCGAAAGAATGCAACGGCAACACGGAGGTTTGCGAGGCGATCCGGCCGATTGTCAACCCATCGGCAAACACGGCGAACAATCGTCTGAACGGCTACACCTTTGACGCCGCCGGCAACATCACCGTCGATGCCGAAAACAGAACGTTCATCTACGACGCGGAAAACAAACAAACCGAAGTCCGCGATTCGCAGAATACCGTGATCGGCCAATACCGCTACGACGGCGACGGAAAACGTGTCAAAAAGATCGTCCCAGCAACGGGCGAAGTAACCGTCTTCGTCTACGACGCGAGCGGAAAATCCATCGCCGAATACTCAACCGTCATCGAATCCGTCGAAACCGCCAAAGTCGCGTACCTAACCGCCGACCACCTCGGCTCACCCCGCATCAACACCGACCGCGACGGCAACGTCACCTCCCGCCGCGACTTTCACCCCTTCGGCGAACAGATCTACACATCTCAACGCACGACTGGACTCGGTTACGACAGCGACAGCGTGAGAAAACAATTCACGGGCTATGAACTGGACACCGAAACGGATCTAGATTTTGCTCAAGCCAGATATTTTTCTCACAATCATGGACGCTTCATGAGTTCAGATGATTTCACCAATGACACTCGAACCTCAAATCCTCAAAGCTGGAATCTTTATGTCTATGTCCGAAACAACCCGCTTAATTTTACTGACCCGACCGGAATGTATGTTTGGGGCGAAAGCTTAGGAGGAAGTCAAACTGATGAAGAGCTAAATAGAACGAGAGATGGCAGAGGAATTGTAGAAAGGCGAAACCAAATCATTAACACCCTAACGACTTTGCAAGCTCTAACTGCTGAAACTGCACGAGCGCGCGGCTTAACAGACGCTCAGTTTGCAGATATTCAAAGAGCCGTCAGTTCCTATGGTGCGGTAAATGTCAACAATGGTGTTACGGTTGAGTTTGGAAACATTCCCGGAAATGCTGTTGCTCAAGTGAGTGCAGGAAGAGATGCTCGGGGAAATGTCCGGTTTTTCAACGAAGTTACCAACGCCGAGGGAGCAATTACTGGAGTGCAGGCGAATGTAGTGGTTACGTTTGAAAGTATAAGTGCAGATAACATCGTTCACGAAGGAAGCCATATTGCCGACCGGCAAGCTCTCGCTACCGAATTTTTTAGGGAAGCCTATACAAATGGTAACGCTGACTACGACGCCGCAACGTCAGTTTTAAATCTAACTCAATACGAAACCGAAAACAGGGCTTATACAACAGAATCGAATTATGTTCGGTATAGACAAGGTGAAACTGACATTTGGGGGCCAGGGTGGTCTAATGACAGAAGGCAAACGGCGATCGACAACAAAATTCGAGATGGATATAGAGACTCTCAAAATCGGCGGGTTACACCGCAGAACCAAGGGGACAGGATCTTTAGATGGCAGAGGAGGCAATAAATGAGGACATTTTTTTTGATGAGTCTAACTACTTTACTACTGAGTTCTTTAGCCTTTTCTCAGGAGAAGGACATTCCTCAAATCGTGCGTATGGCCTTACCGAGCTATCCGACGCCGGCGATAATTCTTGGAGTTGAAGAAGTTATTGAGGTTACGTTGCAAATAGAGAAAAGTGGAAAAGTTATTTCAATCGAATCCAACGCAAAACGTCCCTTTTTTCACACTGTCATTAAAGAGGCATTCAATGAATGGGAGTTTGAGGAATCCGACCAAGAACGTAGAGATTTAATCATTAGAATTGCGTTCAGACTCTTACCTTATGAGTCGAAAAGTAGCATAACTTCGAGTTTCAAATTGCCCGATACGATTGAGATATTCGCAAAGAAGGTCAAGATAATTGATAGGCCCAGCTATTGACCCTTTTGTGTTACTGATAGCAAGTTCCGACGTCTTTGTTTGACGATCATGGTGCAAAATTACGCCTACGATTCCCTGAACCGTCTGAAATCCGCCGAAGAGACGATTGCGAGCGCGACAAGTTGGAAACAGACATACACGTTCGATCGTTACGGAAACCGACGATTTGACTTCACCGGTGGCAATACCACATTCCCCGACCCAAATTGCCCCGAAGCGATCTGCAATCCAATGATCTCGACGAGCAACAATCGCCTGACCTCGACCGGCTGGCAATACGACAACGCCGGAAACACGATAAACGATCCGGAAGGCCGCACGTTCATCTACGACGGCGAGAACAAGCAAAAAGAAGTTCGAGACCAATACAACACCGTGATCGGCCAGTATTTTTTTGATGGTGACGGCAAGCGTGTGAAAAAAGTCGTCCCCGGCACGGGCGAAGTTACCGTCTTCGTCTATGACACCAGCGGAAGATCTATCGCGGAATACTCAACCGTCGTCGAATCCGTCGAAAACGCTAAGGTCGCCTATCTCACAAATGATCATTTGGGCAGTCCAAGAATAAACACCGACCGCGACGGAAACGTTACCGCCCGGCACGACTATCACCCGTTCGGCGAGCAAATCTACACCGCACAACGCACAACAGCACTAAGCTACGACGCCGACACCGTAAGAAAACAATTTACGGGATATGAAAAAGACGACGAATCAAACTTAAACTTTGCCAAAGCACGTTATCAAAATAGCAATCTCGGAAGGTTTACTAGTCCTGATCCTTTGATGGCGTCAGCGAGGCGCGTGAATCCTCAGACTTTTAATCGTTACAGTTACGTTGTTAACAATCCGCTGAATTTTGTAGATCCATTAGGACTACAGGATTGTCCGGCAGGAACAACCTGTACAAGTCCTTGTAAACGAGGCGAGGCCGGTTGCTTTACTGACCTTAGCGCTGAGATTGCAGTCGTAGAGGTCCGAGATGAAACGCCCTCCCAAATTATTGAAACATCAACGGCTGTTTTGGGCACTACGGTTGCGCTCAGACCGATTCTTTCGATTCTTTCTGAGTCGATACCGAGAATTTCTGCGGGGGCCATAATGGGTTCGATTGCCGCACCGCTCGTTGTTCCGGGTATTATTCTCGGCACACCCACCACAGCGAATCCGACAGATTGTCCATCGAATGTCTGTCCAGCGGGAACGGGTCAGCCGATTCCGCTCACGGGCGCCCCCGCAGTTCCCGATGCAAGGACGGATACAATGCCGCCGCCTCCGAATCTAAGCGGTCCATTGGTAGTATTTCACGGAACGGATGTTAACAGTGCCACCAATATTATAACGGGCGGGCTGAACGTGCAAAATGCCATTAATCTTGGTGGAGGGGATGTTTTTTGGACCACTACAAACCTGGGAACGGCTCGGATTTTTGCTGAGGCCAATCCTTCGGGAGGAACACCGGCGGTTATTCAGCTGACACTTCCAAGACAAGCGGCCGACGCGATGATTGGGGCAGGGACGTTAAGGGTTGGAGAAGGAGGCACATATATGTTTCAACGCCCTTCCTGGCCTCAAGTTAATTCAACGGGGGTATTCACAAGAGTTCAATGACTAGTCAAATCAAGTTTCCAAGACAGAAAGACGACGGCTCGTTTTCCGTTGTAGCGGTGTTTTCTTTGAAGAGCTCAAGTAGTGACTTATTGGGCCGCATTAGGGATTGGTTTACTGAATGGGTCGAAGCCAATCGTGTATGGGTTTGGACTTACGACGATGGTGAACTATATAGATACCCCTTTTTTGATGAGTTTGATTCTGTTCCGACGCCTATGTACTGTCACGAAAACGAATTGACAGTTAGACTGGATGGAAAGTCCGCTAAAAGCAAGTTTTGGAAAGACTGGCTTGCATTAAAGATCGTTCCTGATTTAACACGAGAGTTTTCGGAAATCCAATGTCTCTTAAAAGTTGTTGATTATGACGGAAACGAATGACAACGAAGTTTGCGATCGAAGGAGTTTACAACTGGTAGAGCAGACATACCTAAGCGTCCTTATTGTGACAAGCGTACTGGGCGGCAACCGTGATCTGAGAATTATTCAGAGCAAAAAGAACGAAGATTCGGGCTATTGGGATTATGCGAAGCATTTCACCTACAACGCCGCTGGTGCGGTGACGTCGCTGCAATTGGGGAATGGCCAGTGGCAATCGAATCAGTTCAACTCGAGAATGCAGATGACGGCCGCCTATTTGGGATCAACTCAGAATGGAAGCAATCTGCTCAAACTTGATTTCGATTACGGCTCATCGCAGAATAACGGGAATCTTTTATCTCAGGTGATAACGGTTCCCACTGTCGGCGTCGAAAGCGGTTTTTCGGCAACGCAGAATTACACTTACGATTCGCTCAACCGATTAAAAACTGCGAACGAAGTTATCGGCTCGACCGAAACGTGGAAACAGAGTTTCGTATTCGACAGATACGGCAATCGAAACTTTGATGAGGCAAATACAACTACTTTGCCAAAAAGCTGCTTGGACGGCGGTAATCCCGTTGTCTGCACGGCTGACAGAAAGATATTCAACCCTTCGGTCAATCAGAACAATAACCGCCTGAACACGAGCGAAGACTATTCCTGTGATCCGAGCGGAAACACCACGAACGATCCGCAAGGCAGAGTCTTCAAATACGACGGCGAGAATAAGCAATACGAAGTTAGAAATTCATCGAATGAGACCATCGGCCAATATTTCTTTGACGGAAACGGCAAGCGAGTAAAGAAGGTCGTCCCTTCGACAGAGGAAGTCACGGTGTTCGTCTATGACGCGATGGACAAACTTGTCGCGGAGTATTCAACCCAAGTCGAATCCGTAGAAAATGCGAAGGTTGCCTATCTGACAAACGACCACCTCGGCTCCCCACGCATCAACACCGACCGCGACGGCAACGTCACATCAAGACGCGACTTCCACCCATTCGGCGAGGAAATCCACACCGCCCAACGCACGACAGCCCTAGCCTACGACGCCGACACGGTAAGAAAACAGTTCACCGGTTACGAACGCGACACCGAAACCGACCTAGATTTCGCACAGGCTCGAATGCACAGCTACAATCTCGGGCGGTTTTCAAGCCCGGACCCATTGATGGCGAGTGCAGTCGTCAGCGATCCACAGACTTGGAATCGATATTCTTATGCTTTCAACAATCCATTGAAACTGAACGACCCGACGGGACTGAAACCAGAATTTGTTTGGCGAGAATTCGACAAACTGACAGCTGAAGAGCAACGTATTTTTAACAAATCGAAAATTGTGGTCGATAAAGGTAAGGCTCCAATTGAAGGTAAGGAACTATATGAGAGGCTCAAAACTGTAGACGGAGGAAAGCAGCTAGCTGGAATTCTAAACATGACGGCTGCCCTCTCTAACATAACATTTGGTGATGGTAGAAGCGCGATCAGTTACGTGCGGGATTTAACGGGATATAAGAAGGGCGAGAGAATCTACGCAAATGTAGATGCCGAACTAAAGACACAAATGGATAGTATTAGTAGCGAGAAAGCGTCAGATAAGCGATTCATCGGCCCAAGAGGTCAAGATGTTGAGCATAAGAACGATGAGACGGGCGTTGTTTACGATGTGACTTATCGGGAGAACGAGGATAGGGGACAGATTCAGTTATCATTTGCCATCAGTGAGAAGTTTGGTGCTTTGGATATGGACGCTGATGAAAGAGGAAAGGATTGTATAGGTTGCAACAATGCCGCGAATGTTTTAAGAGCGATTAATGGAGCTAACCCGGTCAATATCTATAATGCTTTCATCAGTCGTCCGAGTGGAAAGACAATTCAACCTAGCTATGGAATTAAGAAAAAATAAAACAGCCACAATGCTCGCTATATTTTTAGTTTTGATCGCGTCGATTACGGGATTTGCCCAAGGCCGTGATTTACGACTGCAGCACGGAAACGGCTATGTCAATTCGTTATGGTTTACCCCTGACGGCAGTCAACTGTTTTCATCGAGTCTAGATGGAACAATTGCTATCTGGGATATACGTTCGGGCAAACGGATAAGATTTTTGGATCTTGACGAAAAGCAGGATAGGGATATGTACACGATTTCCCATATATATCAGATGGAGGTCTCACCGAGAGCGGATGTACTCGCGGTTTCGATTGATCAAACGAGCGTTGTAAAGGGCGTTGCGCAGGACGATCGGGTGGATCGGACAGCTTTACTTGATGCTGCAAATTTTCAGACGAAAGCCCTACTCGAGCATTCACGGAGCGAAATGGCCTTTTCCCCCGATGGAAGGACCTTGGTTACGATAGGGCTCGAAAAAATTGCACGGATTTGGAGAACTGACGACGGTAAGGAAATCCGTCAATTTCCGATCCGAAATATCGGAAAACCCATATTTACTCCTGACGGAAATAAGCTAATAGTCGCCGCACAGATAGGGTGGGCTTCAACGGGTCCGATGGTTTCGGTCTATGATCTCCATTCCGGAGAGGTAGTTTATGAGATTCCGGTGCGTTTTGGACAGATTGTCGGCTTAGCGGTTTCACCTGACGGCGCGTCGATAGCAATTGGCGGTTACAACGGTGGAGATTTCAGCCTGAAGCTATGGAGTACGAGCACCAGGAACGAACAGAAGCCGCGCGAACTTCTATCAAAAAACTCTGGAATGAGCTACAACGTTGCCTACTCCCCTGATGGAAAATTGCTCGCATCATCGGGTTTGCTCAATTGCTGTGAAACAGTTGTCATTAGACGAGTATCAGACAACAAGATTGTGAAGAAATTTAATGCGACCACCGAGATAAGATCAATAGCGTTTTCTCAAGATGGGACACGACTAGCTTACGGCACTAGCAATGGTGAGATTTTCGTTCAGAACCTCTAGTGGAAAGGAATGGGTTCTGGCATGCGATATTGCGATTTCTCGAGAACAATTGGGACCGGGGCTTCGTAACGATTCCGACGGTCGGGGTTGATACAGGATTCACGGCGGTGCAGAACTATCAAGATGATTCGCTCAACCGGTTGCAGGACGCGACTGAGAATGTCACGCCTCACGGCGGTTCGCAGTCGCAATCGTGGCGGCAGGCGTTTACGTTTGATCGGTACGGAAATCGGAATTTTAATGAGAGCCTGACGACGACTTTGCCGAAAGAATGCAACGGCAATACCGAGGTCTGCGAGGCCATACGACCGATCGTGAATCCTTCGGTGAACACGGCGAACAATCGTTTAAACGGCTACACCTTTGACGCCGCCGGCAACACCACCGTCGATGCCGATAACAGAACGTTCATCTACGACGCAGAAAACAAACAGACCGAAGTCCGCGATTCGCAGAATACCGTGATCGGCCAATACCGCTACGACGGCGATGGTAAACGCGTCAAGAAGATCGTCCCCGCAACCGGCGAGGTAACCGTCTTCGTCCACGACGCAAGCGGAAGATCAATCGCCGAATACTCAACCGTCGTCGAATCCGTCGAAACCGCCAAAGTCGCGTACCTAACCGCCGACCACCTCGGCTCCCCACGCATCAACACCGACCGCGACGGCAACGTCACATCAAGACGCGACTTCCACCCATTCGGCGAACAAATCTACACCGCCGAGCGCACAACCGGTCTAGCCTACGACGCCGACACCATCCGCAAACAATTCACCGGCTATGAACGAGATATGGAGAGCGGGTTGGATTTTGCTCAGGCGAGAATGTATTCATATCCACATGGCAGGTTCAGCTCGTGTGATCCCGTCATATATTCACAGGGACATAAGACAAATCCGCAACGTTGGAATGCTTACATCTACATACTAAATGATCCATTAGCGACGGTGGACCCAAATGGAAAAAACCCCAAGAAGAAAAAGGTGATCGATGTTTTCATCTCATACACGGATAAGGCTTCCAAAGAATGGCGGACGCTGCAGAAACGGGCTTTGCGAGGGGGTGTTCAAATCAATATTTTCGAGGGCAACAAAGCCACGGCTGAGAATTTTAGAAAATCAATTTCGACAGAAGGGCGAACCACGATTTTTGTCGGTCATTCCCTAACTGATCCGGATACATATGCAAAACATATGAAGGGCGGTTCAATGCGGGACAAAGGAGTTGGCATTGAGTTCAATGACGGAGCGATTTACGGATCGGGCGTCGCTGGAACGACCATTTCGGACAGCAAAACAGAGGCGTCGACAGTTGCTGTATTCTCGTGTGATAGTTCACAATTGCGTCAGAATTGGACATCGGAAAACGGAACAAATTTACTTTACGTCGACGGCGGGGCCGATGGTTCCAGCGCTCTGAATACCCTTAATGAAGCTGCTCTTAGTGTGGTTGAGAGCCTTACAAAAAGCGACGATCTTAAGGCAGCAATACAGGCCGGGCAAAATGTTTTTGAAAATAATCAAGACGTAAACTGTAATTATGGGGCCACTTCGGGTAAATGCAACCTAGGTGATCTTGTGAAGTCTGAAAAACTGAAGTCGAAGGAGAAATAATATGGCTAAGTTCTTTCCCTTATTAGCTTTATTTGTTGTATGTTTAGTTTCTTCATTTGAGCAGTGCGGCGGAACTAGGACGATATCGACCAATTCAAACAAAGCAATGGCCGAACACAGGCAAAACCAGACCGAGAATCCACAGGATGACCCTTATATTCGAAAGGACGGGTGGAAGCTTCCCGATCTCAAAAGCCGGCCGATCATGCGGAAAGCTAACGTTGATCTTAAGGATAGCCGAGGAAATGCGGTGTCCGCTACCGTGGTCGAATATGGACCGAATGACCTTGTTACAGATGAACCGTTTAGAGACATTGATGCCACTTTTGGACAAATTAAAATACAGAGTGTAAGTCGATATAGCGTAGGTGAGAGGGTATTCGCTTATTGGTGTGTAGCTCACAGTGTAGGAGTGAACAATAGGAGAACAAAATCCGCCAAGTCTATAGGGATATCGTTTGTTTTCGCTTTTTTTGACAAGGACGGAGACGGCAAGTTCGAAACTATTTTAAAAAGTCCTCAAACTCAACTCTTCGTCCCAAGTTGGGCGATAGACTTTAAAGAAGCAGGTATTTGAATATGCCGGTGGTTTATTGCAGAGTGAGATAAAGATCTACACGTGAAACCACGCTAACGCCATAGTTTTGTTAGATAAAGACGGACAAAGGGACACCCGGGGTCGTATTAGATTTTGGGGCATGGCGAAGACGGGTGATGAGACGCACTGAACCGCGTGACGCAGCGGAGTTATTCGGATTCGACGCCGGCGGTGAGCTATTTTTATGACAATTTGACGAACGCTAAAGGCAGGCTTACAAAAGTGAGTTCCAGCGTATCGACAACCGAATACACGTCGTTCGACATCTTAGGGAAAGTGACTGGGCATAAACAGACGACGGATGGGCAGGAGTATGCGACGGGGTATGTGTATAACCTGTCGGGTGCAATGGTCGAGCAGGTTTACCCGAGCGGGCGTGTGGTGAAGAATGTCATCGACGGCAACGGCGATCTTTCGATGGTTCAGTCAAAGAAGAATTCCGCCGCCGGATATTGGAACTACGCAGAGAATTTCACCTACAACCCCGCCGGTGCGGTAACGTCGATGCAACTCGGCAACGGCCGCTGGGAATCGACGCAGTTTAACTCAAGACTGCAACCGATGCAGATCGCCCTCGGCTCAACGAACGAAGCGACGAATTTGCTGAAACTCGACTACAGCTACGGCACGACGAACAACAACGGCAATGTTCTTAGCCAGACGATAACCGTTCCAACAGTCGGCGTCGAAAGCGGTTTTTCGGCAATGCAGAATTACACTTACGATTCGCTCAACCGTTTGAAAACTGCGAACGAAGTTATCAGCTCGACGGAAACTTGGAAACAAACTTTTATCTTCGACAGATACGGCAATCGAAATTTCGATGAGTCAAACACAACCACTCTGCCAAAAAGCTGCATGGACGGCGGTAATCCCGTTGTCTGCACGGCTGATAGAAAGATATTCAATCCGTCAGTAAATCAAAACAACAACCGGCTAAACACGAGCGAAGATTATACTTACGATTCGGGTGGAAATACCACAAACGATCCGCAAGGCCGACTTTTCAAATACGACGGAGAGAATAAGCAATACGAAGTTAGAAATTCATCGAATGAGACCATCGGCCAATATTTCTTTGACGGAAACGGCAAGCGAGTAAAGAAGGTCGTCCCTTCGACAGAGGAAGTCACGGTGTTCGTCTATGACGCGATGGACAAACTTGTCGCGGAGTATTCAACCCAAGTCGAATCCGTAGAAAATGCGAAGGTTGCCTATCTGACAAACGACCACCTCGGCAGCCCTCGGATCAAGACCGACAAAAACGGAGCCGTGATCTCAAGGAACGACTATCTCCCATACGGCGAAGACCTCTACACAGCCGAACGAACCCAAACCCTCGGATACTCATCCGACGATATCCGACAAAAATTCACGGGCTACGAGAGAGACGATGAAATAGACCTCGATTTCGCACAAGCGCGATATTGCAACTCTGGGCATGGTAGATTCACATCGCCTGATCCGATTTTGGAAAGCGCTGTAAGAGCCGAACCTCAAAGTTGGAATCGCTATGTTTACGTCTTAAACAATCCTTTTCGTTACATCGATCCAACGGGTGAGAATTATGAGGATCTTACCGATAAACAAAAGAAACTGATAGACGATTGGGCAAAACAGCAAAATGAAGCGAATAAAACGGAGATTACTGCCCAAAAAATGTATGACGCACTCGGGGAAGATCAGCGGGCCGCATTCGAGTCAGTTGCGAATGCCCTTGAGAATACGACGTTGATTGGAAAGGATGGTTCTAAGACCAATGGTCTCGATTTGATTAAATCGATTTCATTCATCCTTGGCGAGAAACCAAGCAATAATGATGATGCCCCATCGTTCCGAATATACGCGGAATTAACAGAAAATGCGAGGGAGATTGTTAGCGGTGCTACAAACTTCAAGGGATCAAATGGTCATCCGCCTGGTTTCCCGGACGGTTGGCAACAGAGCGGCGGATCACCAGGCCTCCAAATTTCAATGTCAAAAGACGGAAAGCGCGGTGATATCGACGTTGATTATCAGTCGAAAAACCTATTCGTGGTTGCCTTTACGCTATGCCAGCTCCACTGTAAGGAATCTAACTCAGACGTCCGACACAAGAACCACTTCGACAAGCATAACAAACGGTACGGGTCAGGACCCGCTGGTGCGTTGAAGCGGCGTTACGATCCAAAGAAGCGAAAATAAGGAGGTTACAATTGTGCGAAAGTTGGTTTTGGTTTCGATAGTGGTCTTATTTCTCGGTGCAACGACATCCACACGGGCCCAAAGTTCTTCGAGTGACAACCTATCATTTGTCGTGTTGGACTTTTACGAAGCTTGGCTAGGAACTCGTAATGTGTCAAAAGCGAGTTCCTTCATTTCGAGTCGTCCGATATTACCATCCTGCATGACTCCGCCGGGAAAGGGGATGATTTCAGGTAACGAAGCTCATACTTTAATTAAGAAGATGCTTACCGTGACATTGAAAAAGGTTGAAAACGGAGCAAAGGTTAGAGATATAATTACGGGTGAGAAAGCTAGTTTGATTTCTGATGATGTCGCTGAACCGATCAAACATGTAAACGACTCATTATTTTCCATGTTCTTATTGAAAGGATTTGACGATATCTCTGACAATGGCTTTGTATGTAAGTTTGAGGAGGATTCAGCTTTTCTTGCCGCCGTTTCTTCCGCTGATGTTCGTTATGTCTACTCAAGAATGAATTTCAGGAAGGAATTCCAGCCATTCACACTTCTAACCGTATGGAAAAAGGAAAATGAAAAGTGGAAGATATTAACGATCTCCGTTGCAACTGATGACGATTAACCAAGATAAGGATTTTATCGATATGACTAGCCCCTGTCAGTCTAGGATGTGCTGGCGGGCATAGCAAACAACCGACGGACAGGATTACACAACGGCTTACACATACAATCTTGCCGGAGCAATGAACGAGCAAACCTACCCATCTGGTCGTGTTGTAAAGAATGTTTTGGATGCCAACGGTGATCTTGAGATCGTCCAGTCAAAGAAGAATTCCGCCGCCGGGTACTGGAACTACGCCGAAAACTTCACCTACAACGGCGCTGGTGCGGTGACCTCGATGCAGTTAGGAAATGGCAAATGGGAATCGACGCAGTTCAACTCAAGACTGCAACCGACGCAGATCGCCCTCGGCTCAACGAACGAAGCGACGAATTTGCTGAAACTCGACTACAGCTACGGCACGACCGCGAACAACGGGAATGTGCTCTCTCAAAAGATCACCGTTAATCGCCCAAGTCAGTCCGATCTCGTGTTCGATCAGCTTTATACTTACGATTCGTTGAATAGAATCACGTCTGCCGAGGAGAAAACGGGGACGACGGTCAACTGGAATCAGACATATACTTTTGACCGGTACGGTAATCGGAATTTTAATGAGAGCCTGACGACGACTTTGCCGAAGGGTTGCGTGGACGGCGGGAATCCTGTGGTGTGTTTAGCCGACCGAAAGGTTTTCAATCCCGAGCTTGATCCTGCAAACAACCGCATGGCAACGGGTCAAGGTTGGGCCTATGACGCCGCCGGCAACGTCACTACCGACGCCGAAGGCCGCACTTTTACCTACGATGGCGAGAACAAACAGATCGAGGTCAAAAACTATTCTAACGCGACCGTTGGTCAATATTTTTTCGACGGCGACGGCAAACGTATCAAGAAAGTAGTGCCTTCGACAGGCGAAACGACAATTTTCATCTACGACGCCGGTGCAAAACTCATCGACGAATACTCAACGATCATCCAACCTGTTCAAGACGCCAAAGTCCAATACCTAACCAACGACCACCTCGGCTCCCCACGCATCAACACCGACCGCGACGGCAACGTAACATCAAGACGCGACTTCCACCCTTTCGGCGAAGAGATCGCCCGCTCCGCCTACGGCTCCGACATCGTCCGCCAGAAATTCACCGGCTATGAACGTGATAGTGAAATAAATCTCGATTACGCCGGGACGAGGTATTACAACTCACAGCATGGACGGTTCACAAGTCCGGATGATTTTCTTAATGACACGCACGTTTCTGACCCAAAGAGTTGGAATCTTTATGTCTATGTTCGTAACAATCCCCTGAATTACATAGACCCGTTTGGCGAGGAAGTTTACAGCACAAACCTCAGTGATGAGGAGAAAAAGAAACTAATTGAGGATTGGCAAAAGAAGACGGGCTACAAAAATGTCTACTTTGACAAAGACAACAAACTGGTAATTGACACTAAGGCGGGCTTTGAAGGCGGTTCGAAATCTGCTCGTCAATTACTTTCTGACGCTGTGAATTCTACGGAGAAGCGATTTAACCTGACTTCTGTCGACGATAAGAAAGTTGCATTTGCAGAGGTTGACGCGGGAACAATCAATTACGACGGTTCTGGTAAAAAGGTCGGACCAACCGTTTTCAAAGTCAGCATAGATTTCAAGGACTTTAATCAATTTCGAGCCAGCGACAAAGACGCGGTAGCGGCTTTTTCTATCGGCATAGCTGTATTCCATGAAGTTGCCCACAAACTTTATACAGAGATTGGCGACAAACCTAACAGCGACACCGATCCTGGGCCTGTGGAAAACACGTACATCAATCCAATTCGCCGTGAGTTAGGCTTGGCAGAACGTATTTATTATTCTGGGAAATCAACACCGGCCGCACTAAAATCGTTTTTCCCCAGCGGCGGAAATCAACTCCTTTTCAGGCTCAACAAGAAGGACAAAATACTTCGCTGGCAGACTGACCAGGTAGGAGGAAAGGTGCAATAAAATGAGTTACACGCAGATAATCAAACCAAGTTTTGCCGTTCTTCTCCTAGTGTGTTTTTTCGCTCTTACGATATTGGGACAGTCGCAAAAAAGTTATCAGGACACGTTAAAATTGTTGTCTGAAATGAATGACGTGAAAAGTAACAACGATAAATTAGCGAAACTGTTCCGAGCGGGCGACGAACGAATAGCGGACTTGCTCAAAGCCCTCGACGATCCCAATCCCGATATAAGCCTTCGCGCTCAAGTTGTCATTCGCTACTTGGGAAACGATGTCGGAGTAAAAGGTTTGTTTGAGTGGTATGACAAGCAAAAACAGTTTCGAGTCGCCGGACCTATTCCCTTGCCGTTAAGTGAGTGGGATTACAAAGTTGTTTATGCACAGTATATAACCGAGCCGCCGGAAAAATGGGTTAAGTCAGAACCTTACATGTATGCCTTAGCACTTGACGATTCGCCAAAAGCCAAAGAAGCGCTGGAAAAGATGATAAGAATCGCGAGCAATCTTGACGAAGCTACCGTTGCTAATCGCGCGGCAAGTCGTATTCAAGCAGATCAGCCTGCAAAAATACTAGCAGGCAAGGAAGACTTGGCGGACTTGATTCGGAGTAATGCGTTTTTCATTTCGTCTGATGACCGGAAATATACTTCAGCTCGTTTCTTAGCATTGAACGGTGCGAAGAACAAAGGGCTTATTGAGGTGTATATAAATCGGGGAAGGTTATCCGAGGGGTGGTATCACGTTGTCGTTCAAAAATGTGAACAGGGCTGGCGGTTCTTTTCTATTACTCCGGTTGCCACCTCGTGAGAACCGCGCGATCTTTTCGATGGCGAATTACTAGGGAAAGTTAGAAAGTAAAAATAGTTAGAAAATACGTCTCTGCACTTGACAGCCTTTTTCGGACGGCAGTTCACCTTCAACGGCGATAACAAGCAGGTCGAGGTCAGGAACAGTGCGAACCAGGTGGTGGGCGAGTACAAATACGATGGGCTCGGGAAGAGGATCAAGAAAGAGACCGCGACCGAGTATGTTGTGCTCGTTTATGACGGTTTGGGCAAGTTGATCGGCGAGTACTCGGCGGATGGGCCGCCGGCCGCCCCGACCGTCAACTACACGGCGACGGACCCGCTCGGCAGTCCGCGGGTTCTGACGAACAAACAGGGCGAGGTTGTTTCGCGGCGAGACTTTATGCCCTTTGGCGAGGAGATCGTAGCGATGGCGGAGACGCACCGGACGCCCGGCGACAAATATGGCCTCGGAGATGGCGTTCGGCAGAAATTCACCGGCTATGAACGTGATAATGAGATAAATCTTGATTTTGCTGAGGCGCGTTACTACAATCCGATGCACGGGCGTTTCACCAGCCCCGATGATTTCTTCAATGACACTCACGTATCCGAGCCTCAAAGTTGGAATCTTTATGCTTATGTGCGAAACAACCCGCTAGTGTTTGTTGATCCTACTGGAATGAGGGCGACCGACTTTATCGATATTGGGACAGGGGATCGGGTGCATATAGACGACGGAAAAGATCAGGTAATTGCAGCACAAAGCGCGGACATCGCACAGTTTCAAAAAGAAATCAACTCTGACAGGGCAGCATACGACGAGCGATTACGAGTTTTTGAGAACTCAGCTAACAACCTTCACATGAATACGGCCCAGTTCAATGATTTGGCCGGAGTCATTTATGCCGAAGCATCTAATAACGCAACGTGGCAAGAGTCGGCGGGCATTCATGGTGTCTTAAGAAACAGAGCTGCCGCTGACGGAAACAGCGTTCTGGATCAGGCCAATGATACATCTCAGGTATTTGGCGCTAACGACAAAGGCAAGATATTCAGTCCAAATGCCTCGCAATCAAAAGTCAACGCTGTTTACAAAGGCATAGCTCTGTCAGTTGTGACGGGTAAAGACATCTCGAACGGCGCTTATTATTGGCACGGCACGGATTTCAGACGGCCTACCGCCGGTTCAAAAGCCCACGAACGCTTTTATAAGACGGGCTTTCAGTTTACTTCTCCTTCCCACAACATTTGGAATCTGCCTGACAAGAAGTCAGGAAGCAGGAAGTACGATTTCAAATACGAATCGACGGGGGCTCAAGGCCAAACAACGTTTATGAAATTAACCCAGGCATGGATGAAAGCAAATGGAGCGACGCGCTGGAATGGAAAATAGGAATAAGGTAATTCGTTTAATGTCGATAATTCTCTCATTTTTTATTCTTTGGGGATGTTCCAGAGGTGAACTGGCCCGCTCGGTTGAACATAGCCAAACGCCTGCCGTTGTCGGAAATGGCGCAACGCCCGAGGTCTTTAGAAATGGCAAAACGACCAATAGCGCTGTAAACGTCCAAAAGCCTGTTCTCATTAAAGGCGGTGAAATCTGCGAAGACTATCTTTTGCAAAAGATTACTAAGGAAAAAGCTGAGGGTAGTCGAATAGCAAAACTAAAAGCCTTCAATACCAATGATGAAACTCTTTCACCCGATCTTAAGAAGTGGCTTGAAACCAGAGACGAAAAGGAACTTGTCGCATCCGAACTACGACACGAAGAAAAAAAAGTTCTGATACTCGGTTCGACTAACACAAAGGCTACCGGTATAGCCTCTAACTTTCAGAACTGGTTCATCCGATTTGATAGCCAGTCAATTGAGTTTCTAAGCCTGTCCGAAAATCCAGAACTCATTTTTTGGGACAAAGACGACTTATTAAATTATTACCTTGTCACATACAACGCTCAGTTTGTAGAAAACAAGGACTGGGATAATCTCACGTTAGATCTGGAAAGGTATCGTATAAACGCAGAAGGCAAATCTCAATTGGTAGCCGAAGAACAAAACGTGAAATGTGAATGATTCTTGCCGAAAAACGACGAATTACTAAGGAAAGTTAGTAATTCAAAAATAGTTAGAAAATACGTCTCTGCACTTGACAGCTTTTTTCGGACGGCAGTTCACCTTCAACGGCGATAACAAGCAGGTCGAGGTCAGGAACAGTGCGAACCAGGTGGTGGGCGAGTACAAATACGATGGGCTCGGGAAGAGGATCAAGAAAGAGACCGCGACCGAGTATGTTGTGCTCGTTTATGACGGTTTGGGCAAGTTGATCGGCGAGTACTCGGCGGATGGGCCGCCGGCCGCCCCGACCGTCAACTACACGGCGACGGACCCGCTCGGCAGTCCGCGGGTTCTGACGAACAAACAGGGCGAGGTTGTTTCGCGGCGAGACTTTATGCCCTTTGGCGAGGAGATCGTAGCGATGGCGGAGACGCACCGGACGCCCGGCGACAAATATGGCCTCGGAGATGGCGTTCGGCAGAAATTCACCGGCTACGAACGCGACGCCGAGACCGATTTGAATTTTGCACAAGCTAGGTACCAAGTGGCGTCTTTGGGTCGGTTTTCGAGCCCCGATCCATTGATCCTGAGTGCCCGCCTTGCATTTCCGCAGACTTGGAATCGCTACATTTATGTACTCAACAACCCGTGTAGTCAATTCGACCCAGAGGGCTTATACCCATCTCCGGCCTTCAATTGTTCCGAAACTGTAACCAGTTGTCTAAACGATGAACAGCGGCGTATTCTCACTGAATCCAAAGTAAAAGTTGGAAAAGAAACGCTTTCGGGCGAGGCACTTTACAACGCACTCACGGAAAAACAGCAAAACGCGTTTGTAAACGTGACCGATAAGCTGGCTTCATATTCAACTAACGATGGAAAATCATTGCTCGCCTCGGTTAAGGCTGTCACCGAATTTCGCAATGATCGGATATTTGCAACGGTCGATAAGAACATTGGATCAAATCTAAACGAGTCCAGTGAATTTTCCCGTGCAAATGCTAGTCAACATGCCCCGTTTGATTCTAGCAGTTTCAAGAGCAACGATTCGACTTTGGGAAACATACAAATTTCTTTGAATAGTTCAGGAACGGGAGCAGATATCGATATCGATATTGGAAATGTAAAATCAGGCGACATTGCGGGACCCGTCATTCATTTTTTTGAAGTCGTCCGCAACAAATTGTTCAAGAAGCAAACTGGTCAGGACACCGTTCGAAGAATATTGATAGCAGATCCGAAAGTTCAGACCGTTACACCAAGCTCAGACCCAAAATTCAATCGGAGGCCTAGATGAATCAAACAAGGGGCATATTTTTGACAACATGTTTTTCAGGCAGTTGGCTCTTTATCTTCTTAATCTGCTCGATTTCATCCTTCGGGCAATCAATTGATTCTCAACCAGAGACCATTGATTGCGGTCTATTTGTTGAAGGTGGATTGGATGCTCCATCAGAAAATCCTGTTTTGTCTGGACGTGTCTTCGCAGTTCCAGATTTGAGATTCTTTATCTCACCATCGGAAAGACGCTCTGCATTTGGTGTCAAGCAGATCAAGGTGTTTTACATATGGGAGTGGTTCAGGTTTCCTTACCCGGACCGTGCAAATGGAGCATGGGACGAAGCGGTTGATATCGTAGAATGTAATTCAATACCTACGAATATGTTTACGATTCCGTCATTTTCGGTGAGGCCGCGAGGTTGGTATTCGGGCAAGTTTGCCAATACGGGTAAAAATTTACCCCGATTTGTTCGAGTCGAAATCAGTTTCGAGATTGATGATTGTGGCACTCAAAGATTGAAATTCAGTCCGAAGGAACTTGATCGATTCGGAAAGTCGAGAGCAAATGTGCAAATTACTTGCGGAGCACCGCCGAAATATACTTTTCAGCGTTGACTAGGTAATCTCGTTTCGACATCGTCATTTGTCGTGGTACAAAAAAGGTATCTGCTCGCCTGAGAATGTGTGTGAACGATGAGAATCCTGTGATGTGTGCGGCGGAGCGGAGTGTTTACAATCCGACGCAAAACGCTACAAACAACAGGATGGCGGCGGGCCAAGGCTGGGCCTACGACGCTGCCGGTAACGTCTCGACCGACCCCGAAGGCCGTACGTTCATTTACGACGCAGAAAACAAACAAACCGAAGTCCGCGACCAATACAACACCGTGATCGGCCAATACCGCTACGACGGCGACGGAAAACGTGTCAAGAAGATCGTCCCCGCAACCGGCGAAGTGACCGTCTTCGTCTACGACGCAAGCGGAAAATCCATCGCCGAGTACTCAACCGTCGTCGAATCAGCCGAAAACGCCAAAGTCGCGTACCTAACCGCCGACCACCTCGGCAGTCCCAGAATCAACACCGACCGCGACGGCAACGTCACATCAAGACGCGACTTCCACCCATTCGGCGAACAGATTTACACCGCCCAACGCACCGCCGCCCTAGACTACGACGCCGACACCCTTCGAAAAGAATTGGTCGAGCTGACGATATCGCCGAGATGGGATTATTTCTGTTGACGGAAAGGTCTTCGTGGATCACCGGGCAGATAATTCACGTGGATGGCGGGATAGGCGATCTGCGATAGATCAAATATCCGGAACCCAGAATGTGCGGCCGCTGTTGACGATTTTCTTTAGTCCGAGGGCTGGCAGTTCTTCTTCAGACACACCGATGTACGTGAAATGCGGCAGGTCGGACACGACGGTTTGGAACCAGCCGTGTTCGTTGAGGATCGCTCTGACGCGAGGGTTGTTGAATTCTGCGACGTCGAAAGCAAGCATCGCAAGATGCTGCGAAGTCCCCGGCGGCGCGACCGAATAGATGATGGATTTGTCGAGCGACTTAGCGAAATACAATCCTTTTGATTCCAGGCCGAGGATGACGGGCACTTGTTCGAACGCGGTCATCGCACGGATCGCGTCGGCTTCCTGCTTCGTCAACTTCCCTCTCGCCTGCCAGTGTGCGAGGCCCGGACCAACGCGGCTGCCCCATAATGTAACGGTCTGGTTGTAACCGCGACGCGCCGAATCGCTTCCGCGTGGAGTAATGGAGAGTTTCTGTGCACGAGCTTTGTTTGCCGCGGCGACCAGAGCGTCCAATGCCGCAGGCTGGAGCGTGACATTCGCCGAACCAAATCGAGCCGACTTCGAGCCTGCCCTACGCTGAAAGGCAAGTACGTCCTCTTCGTCCATGAATACGACCTTGTGCGGCGGTGTAGCACCGCCTCGAGCTACAAATACCGCACCGTATTCGCGCAGCAGGAGTTTTCCTGCATCATCGACAGGCATTTCGAAATCGGACGCGAGGTTCTGAAAAAAGGGTTGCTTCTGCTGCTGCATCTGCTCCTCGGAACGGCTCAACTCATTTGGTGCGGCCTTGGTATTGTTAGAAGCGATCTCGCTCGACACACAACCTACAGCCAAAACCACGGCGACGAATAGAGCTATGGTCACGTATCTACTCTTTAACATAATACATTTTCCTACTAGCATATCGTCCGGGACACCACCAGTGAGACCGCAGAATCGATGTGCGGTTTCATAATCTGATCGCATTCAACAAATGGAACAACTTCACGAAGAGCCTGATAGATCGATGCGGTTCCCGCGCCAAGTCTCAATTCTGAACCCAAAGCCCTCCGTCTGAGATCGATCCCCTGACCCGCGCACAGAAGCTCCAATCCGAGGATCGTCGAAAAATTATCGGCTACCTGTCTGAGTTTCAGTGCGGCGGTGGCTCCCATTGAGACGTGGTCCTCTACATTTGCAGACGTCGGTATCGTATCAACACTGGCCGGATGTGCGAGAATCTTGTTTTCCGTGCAAAGTGCGGCCGCCGTGTACTGAACGATCATGAACCCGGAATTCAGTCCGCCATTCTCGGTCAAAAATGCAGGCAAGACGTGTGAATTCGACGCCTCGTCGGTTAGACGCATTATCCTGCGTTCTGAGATGTTTCCAAGTTCTGAAAGAGCGATCGCAAGATAGTCGAAACACAGGGCAAGCGGTTCGCCGTGAAAGTTTCCCCCGCTTACAACATCAATATTCCCTTCTTCGTCAGTAAAGATGAGCGGGTTATCAGTGACCGCGTTCAGTTCGAGCTTGAGTAGCCATTCGGCGTAAAGAATGGCATCGCGGCATGCGCCGTGAACCTGCGGCATGCACCTCAACGTATATGCGTCCTGCACGTTCGCGGGGTCAAATCCTCGTACGAATTCGCTGTCCTTCAGGATATTGCGGAGGTTCTCGGCACATTCGATCTGTCTCGGATGCGGCCTCAGTGAATGGATGCGCTCATCAAAAGCCATCACTGTGCCGTTAAGCGCCTCCAAACTGAGACAGCCGGTAATGTCGGCGAGTTCCGCCAATTTGCGGGCCTTTGCGGTTTCAAGGATGCCGACCGCGGTCATCACAGTTGTTCCGTTCGTTAGTGCTAGCCCTTCTTTTGCTTTCAACACCACGGATTCGAGTCCCGCTCGATCAAGAGCATCGGCGCCTGAAGAAATCTCTCCATCGAATTCAGCCTCTCCCTCACCGATCAGCACGCATGCGAAATGTGCTAACGGTGCCAGGTCGCCGCTTGCACCAAGGCTGCCCTTTTGGGGAATGACCGGATGAACCCCACGGTTCAGCAGCATGAGAATAAGTTCAAGCGTTTCGACACGAATCCCGGAGTGGCCGCGTGCGAGTGTGTTCGCCCGTATAAGCATGATCGCACGTACCGTCGGCGAGTCGAAAGGGTCTCCTACGCCGACCGAATGGCTGAGGACGATGTTGCGCTGCAGCTGTTCGACCTGGTCTCGACCGATCGTTTTATCCTTGAATGCCCCAAAACCGGTAGTAATTCCGTACGCAATCTCGCCGCGCTCCAACAGTTGGTCAACTGCCGTTGCACAGCGGGCGACCTTTGCGCGGGCATGCTCTGAAAGGACCACACGCGGTTCGCCGGGCCTGCCGTATGCGACGGCTGTAACTTGTTCGAACGTAAGGCTCTCGCCGTCTATTACAATTTCTTTCATCGCGGCCAAACAACTTCAGTGGCTAGTTCTAAGTGGTAAGTGACAAGTGCTCGCCAGTCTTTATGATAGTCATTTTGGGCAGAATACCGAATTCGTAGCTCATTTGGCGATAGTCGGACGCGTCAACCAGCACCAGATCCGCCTGCTTGCCGACCTCGATCGATCCATGCCCTTCACCGAGTCCGATGGCGAACGCGGCGTTTATTGTTGCAGCATTCATGGCCTCGGCGGGCAGGAGTTTTTGATAACGACAGGCGATCGCCATCGCCATCGGCAGCGAAGGACACGGCGCGGAGCCCGGATTATAGTCCGTAGAAATAGCAACAGCACAGCCGGCGTCGATAAGCCTCCTTGCGTCTGCAAATCTAATTTTACCAGAATTGAAATTCTCGGTTGGGATCACGATCCCCAAAGTGTCACTCCTGCTCAACGCATCGATCTCAATTTCTGAGATAACATCAAGATGGTCTATTGATGCCGCATTCATTTCCACTGCCAAACCGGAACCACCAAGGTTTGTGAACTGATCCACGTGCGCTTTGATGCCAAAGCCGATCTCACGGGCAGTCGTGAAAAGCCGACTCATGTGGGCGAGGTCAAATGAGTTTCGTTCCGTGAATATATCGCAATAAAATCGCCGGCCGAGCCCGGAAAAATGCGAATTCTCATACCATTTCCAGGCGAGCGGCATCATTTCTTCGCAGACGAGGTCGATATACTCGCCTGCACGGTCTTTGAATTCCGGCGGCACGGTGTGTGCGGCCAGAAACGTCGGTACGATGTCGATCGTGTGCGAGCTGTCCAATATTTCGATTATCGCGAGCATTTTCAGCTCCGTTTCGGTGTCCAGCCCGTAGCCCGTCTTTATCTCGCACGCGGTCGTGCCGCACGCAAGCATCTTGTCGAGGCGTTCGAGGCCGAGTTCGACCAACTCCTCGATCGTAGCGGCACGCGTGTTCTTTACCGTAGATACTATACCGCCGCCTGCCGCTAGAATATCGAGGTATTCGGCTCCTTTGATCTTCAATTCAAACTCATTCAGTCGATCACCGGCATAGACGATGTGGGTGTGCGGGTCCACAAAGCCCGGAAGCACCACTTTCCCACGTGCATCTATGATCTCGTCGGCCGCGAAACTGTTGAGAATTTCCTTTGTGTTACCGACTCCAACGAATTTTCCATCCAATACGGCCACCGCGCCGTCTTCAATGATCCCGACATCCTGCATCGCTGCCCCCCGTTTGGGCAAGCTGCCGGATGCACAGGTAACAAGCTGTGCGGCGCTATGGATTATCAGATCGCAGTTCATTTAGAGCGTGGCGAAGGAATTCAGCGGCTTAAAGCGGGTTCTTTGCGATCTTTTCGTAGATCTCGTTCAGCATCATTATCCCCGCGTTTCCGAAATATTTATGATAAACGGCGACCATCTCGCCTTTTACGATGACGGGATCGGTCTCGGTCAGTTTTTTTGCCTCTTCGATGCTGTCAAGGGCGAAAACGAAGAGTCCCCGCATGCCATCGACGCCATCCAGCGGTCCCGCGAGGACGAGTTTTCCTTCGGCTGCGAGACGTTTCATATTCGCCATATGGCCTGCAAACATCTCATTGCGTTCCTTGCCGGCCGGAACGGGCTTGCTGCTGCTTTTTAGCAGCACGAGAATGTAACTACGCATGCCCAGATCGTCTGCGCCGAGTTTGCGGGCGAGTTCGGCGTCATATTTTGGGTTGACCGGAGGCTTTGGCTGCCCTTCAACGACCTGCGAGAAGGCGGAGCTCGCCATTACGAGAATTCCGACGGCATATAGGATAGAATATTTTCGAATCGACATACTTTTTCGTCCTGTTTTTGTTTATAACTTAGCGTTTAGAAAATACCACATCTATGAAGCGAACCGTTACAGCACCGCGCGGAACCGAACTTACCTGCAAAAACTGGCTTATCGAGGCCGCGTATCGAATGATTCAGAACAATCTCGACGCCGAGGTCGCGTTTGATCCCGAAAATCTTATCGTTTACGGCGGCCGCGGCAAGGCTGCACGCAACTGGGAGAGCTACGACGCGATCCTCGAAAGCTTGCGAAACCTCAACGAGGACGAAACGCTGCTCGTGCAATCCGGCAAGCCCGTCGGCGTGTTCCGCAGCCACACGGACGCACCGCGCGTTTTGCTGGCGAATTCGAATATCGTTCCGCATTGGGCGACGCAGGAGCAGTTTGACCGATACGAACGCGACGGGCTGATGATGTATGGGCAAATGACGGCGGGATCATGGATCTACATCGGCACGCAGGGGATCTTGCAGGGCACGTACGAAACTTTCGGTTCGCTGGCACGGCAGCACGGCTGGGGCGACCTCGCGGGCAAGCTGGTTTTGACGGCGGGACTTGGCGAAATGGGCGGCGCGCAGGCGCAGGCGATCACATTCAACGGCGGCGTCGGGATCCTCGTCGATGTCGATCCGTGGCGTATCGAGCGGAGGCTGCAGCTCAAGCAATTGGACGTCTCATTGGACAATATCGACGAAGCAGTGACGTTGGCGCGTGCGGCGATGGAAGCGAAAGAGCCTCGGTCGATCGGCCTGCTGGGAAATGCGGCCGAAATCCATTGGCAACTTCTCGAACGTGGGGTTTTGCCCGACGTTGTGACGGATCAGACGTCCGCTCACGACGTTTTGATGGGCTACATTCCTGCAGGTTACAGCGTTGAAGAGGCCGCGGCGTTTCGCAAAAGCGATCAGACGGGCTACGAACAGGCCGCGATGGATTCGATGTCGCGGCACGTCGAGGCAATGCTCGAGTTTCAACGCCGCGGCTCGATCGTATTCGATTACGGCAACAATCTCCGCCAGCGTGCTCTCGATAACGGCGTCGCGAACGCCTTCGACTATCCGGGGTTTGTGCCGGCGTACATACGGCCGCTGTTTTGCGAGGGCAAGGGCCCTTTCCGCTGGGTCGCGCTGTCGGGAGAACGCGAAGATATTTACCGCACCGACGAGGCGATAATGAACCTTTTCCCCGAGGACGATCATCTCGCACGTTGGCTTACGATGGCGCAGGAAAAGGTCGAATTCCAGGGCTTGCCTGCACGTATCTGCTGGCTCGGTTACGGAGCACGTGCCAAAGCGGGGCTGAAACTCAACGATTTGGTCGCCCGCGGCGAGCTAAAAGCACCGATCGTCATCGGCCGCGATCATTTGGACTGCGGTTCGGTCGCCTCGCCAAACCGCGAGACGGAAGCGATGCTCGACGGCAGCGACGCCATCGCCGATTGGGTCTATCTGAACGCCATGATAAACGTCGCAGGCGGTGCAACGTGGGTTTCACTGCATCACGGCGGCGGCGTCGGTATCGGTTTTTCGCTTCACGCCGGCCAGGTCATCGTCGCCGACGGCACACCCGAAGCCGCACGCCGCATCGAACGCGTTCTGACAACCGATCCCGGAATGGGCGTGATTCGCCACGCGGATGCGGGATATGCCGAGGCCGTCGAGTTCGCTAAGCGTACAGGCGTTGTGATACCGATGGCATAGTTATTTTAGAAAGATACCTGAATGTTCGTAACAGAGCTTACGCCGCATTGACAGAAAAGACGATTCGGAAAATACTATTCGCAAAATGCACGAGATATTCGACCTCACAAAACGCCCTAACGAGGAGGTGTTTTATCGCAGCCCGTTAGAAGACGATCCGCGGCTCGGCGGAAAAGTGAATTTTCGGACCGAGGGCTACGATGCCGGCGAAATTGTCATCGTCGGCTGTCCTCAGGATGAAGGAATTGTCAGAGAAGGAGGGCGAGCTGGATCTGCCTTGGCCCCGGATGCTATCAGAAGGCAGTTTTACCGGCTGACGACTTTTGGCATCGATCGGCATATTTTCGACCTCGGCGATGTGATAATCGGCCCCACTCTCGAATATACCCACGAACGTCTTCGCGAAGTAGCCTCAGCCGTTTTACGTGACGGCAAACGCCTGATCGTGCTCGGCGGCGGTGGTGATATTTCATATGCGGACGGTTCCGCAATGGCCGAAACCTATGGGAACGACAATTGGATCGCGGTAAATATTGACGGCCATTTGGACGTCAGAACTTCTAAAGAGCGAACAGCCGAAACCCAATTCAGAAACTTGTTGGACGAAAAGAAACTGCGTCCCGACTATTTTTACGAGGCCGGATACCAAACACACCACACATCGCCGGTCCATTATGAATACATACGCGGGCTCGGTGTTAACCGCATCAGTCTCGAACAACTCCGTTCGCGTGCCGAGGCGGATATGGAACTAAAAGAGCAGATCCGGCGGAAATTGGTCCATCACAGCAGTTCGCTGAATGTTTTCTTCAGCTTTGATATGGATGCGGTTCGTTCTGCCGACGCTCCGGGAGTATCGACACCTTCGCCTTTAGGCCTCAGGGCGGGCGAATTCATTCAACTTGTAAAATTTGCGGGCTCGCTTTCTAACACGAAGATAGTTGAGTTTACTGATGTGTCGCCCGAATACGACTTTGACGACTGCACTACAAAGCTCGTCGCCATAGGGATGCACCGCATCTGCTCGGCGAGGGCTTGACACCACTTTTCCCGTTTGGCATTCTTTAGGTTCGCTTTTTAAGCGATCTGTAGGCACTTAGCTCAGTGGTAGAGCACTACCTTGACACGGTAGGGGTCAGCAGTTCAACTCTGCTAGTGCCTACCATTCATTCGTTGACAAGGGTCGGCTCGTTGGCCGGCTACAATTTTCGGTAAGAGCTTTCGAAGAACTTTGTACTTTGGAAACTACTACGACCCGCTGCTGTTTGCGGGACAGTTCAGAGCCACGCGTCCGATGACGCAACTCCGAACAATGCAAAGTCGCTTTTATCGGATCAGATCTTTTTTGTAGTAGGAAGTTGCCGGCTGACCTGGTCTACCGGCAATGATATGCGCGAGATAAATATTCAATTTGGTGACCGTCAGGCCGCGATACCTGCGCCTGCGACCGTTGCGGATGCATTAAAGGCACTCGACCGCGACCTGCTGAAACGCGCTCTTGCCGCGAAGGTCAACGGCGAGGAAATGGACCTAAACCGGGAGCTCTCCGCTACTGACGAGGTATTGTCAATAGAGCCGATGACGGCTGATTCCCGTGACGGCCTTGAGGTGATCCGTCATTCGACAGCTCATTTGCTCGCCGCAGCAGTTCTCGACATTTTCCCAGGCACAAAGCTAGGCGTCGGTCCGGCGTTGATGGAAGACCCCCGCTATGGTTTCTTCTATGATGTTATCGCTCCCCGGACGCTGACCGAGGAAGATCTTCCGGTAATTGAAAAACGCATGCGGGAAATGGCGAAACGAAATCTTCCCTATCGCCGTGAGGACGTCGGAAAGGCAAAGATACTCGACATATTCAGCGAACGTGAAGAGCCTCTCAAATGCGAACTCATCGACGAAAAGGTAGATAGTACGGCCAGCATCTACTACATCGACAACTCCCCTTTTATCGATTTTTGCCTGGGCCCGCACGTGCCGCACACAGGCAAGCTCAAGGCTTTCAAACTTCTTGCGATCTCAGGTGCTTATTGGAAGGGCGATGCCGAACGCGAGCAGATGCAGCGTATTTACGGGACCGCATTCGCTACGCAGGAAGAATTGGACGCTTGGGTCAAACAGCGTGAAGAGGCCGAAAAGCGGGATCACCGACGTCTGGGCAAAGACCTCGATCTTTTTTCGATCCAGGACGAGTACGGGCAGGGCCTGATCTTTTTCCATCCAAAGGGCGGCATCATACGCAAAGAGATGGAGGACTATCTCCGCGATGAACTTGTGAAACGCGGCTACGGGATGGTCTTTACGCCGCACATTGCCAAGCGGCAACTCTGGCAGACGTCAGGTCACGAGGAAAACTACTCCGACAATCTTTTCGAGCCGATCGGCCTGCCGGAATGGTTCGGTGAAGAGACGGAATTTCGTCTAAAGCCGATGAACTGCCCGTTTCACATCGGCATTTACAAATCTAATAAGCGTTCATATCGAGAACTGCCGCTGCGGTACGCCGAGCTTGGAACGGTTTACAGGGCAGAGCTTTCGGGAACGCTGCACGGGCTCATGCGTGTACGCGGCTTTACGCAGGACGATGCGCACATTTTCTGCATGCCGTCGCAGATCGTGGACGAGATCGGCCTGTGCGTCGATTTTGCGTACGACGTTTTTAAAACATTCGGTTTCCAGAATTTCAAGGTGGAGCTCTCTGTGCGGGGCGGAGCGGACAATAAAGGCTATCTTGGCTCTGACCAGGACTGGATCGATGCCGAAGAGGCGTTGGTAAAAGCTCTCAACGAACGAGAGATTCCATATGAACGCATCGAAGGCGAGGCTGCCTTTTACGGGCCGAAGATCGATATAAAGGTCGAGGATTCGATAGGGCGCCTTTGGCAGCTGACCACTGTTCAGTTCGATTTCAATCTTCCCGAACGTTTTGAGCTGGAGTACATCGGCGATGACAATCAGCCGCACCGGCCGGTCATGGTTCACCGTGCTCTTTTCGGTTCTGTCGAGAGGTTCTTCGGCGTTCTAGTCGAACATTTCGCAGGGGCATTTCCGCTTTGGCTTGCTCCCGTTCAGGTTGCGGTCCTGCCGATAACCGATCGTATAAACGACTATGCGGAAAGGGTGGCAGATTCGCTTTCAAAGGCCGGTTTTCGTGTTGACAACAACACTCGCTCAGATAAGATCGGTGCTAAAATACGAGATGCCCAAATGCAGAAGGTGCCTTACATGCTGATCCTGGGCGATCAGGAACTTGAGGCAGGAAATGTCGCTGTAAGACATCGACGCGACGGCGACATCGGCACGATGTCTTTGTCAGAATTTGCGGCTAAGGTAGAAGACGAACGGAAATCCCGTTCATTATAATTGAAGGAAATGAGCTAGGAGGCATATATCGCAAGACGATTTGGTAACAGATTCAAGCCGCGGTTTCGTGAACCGCAGCACCGTACGAACGAACGCATCCGCGTTCCTTCGGTAAGGGTGGTTTTGGAAGACGGCGGGACGCTCGGGGTCATGGATACCCGAGACGCTATTGCAGAGGCGCGAAACAGAGGATTCGACCTGGTCGAGATCGCTCCGAACGCCAGCCCGCCTGTGTGCAAGATCATCGACTACGGCAAGTTTCTTTACGAACAAAAAAAGCGGGCCCACGAGGCAAAGAAGAAACAGGTCACGGTTCAGGTAAAGGAAATAAAATTCAGGCCGGGCACCGATGATCACGATTACGAATACCGCCGTGAAAATGCGCGTAAATGGCTTGAAGGCGGTGACAAAGTAAGGGCGGCCATCGCATTCCGTGGCCGTGAAATGTCTCATAGAGAGCTTGGAGCGAAGATCCTTCAACGGCTCACGGAAGAGCTGACCGAGGTCGGCGAAGTAGAGGTAGCACCCAAAATGGAGGGCTATCAGATGTTCACCATCTTCGCCCCTAAGAAGACGAAATCGCTCGCTTCAAAACATTCATCGGTAGCACCTGACAAACCGGAGAAGGCTGCTAAGCAAAAGGCCGATAAGCCAAGGAAGGGATCGGAGGAAGCAACACCGGCCGACGATGACGAGATATTTTAGAAGTTTAATTAGGAGAGAGTTATGCCAAAACTAAAGACACACAAAGGCGCCGCAAAGCGTTTTCGCTCGACAGCAACGGGCAAATTCAAACGCGGTCATTCGCATGCGCGGCACATTTTGACCAAGAAAACGAACAAGCGCAAACGCAATTTGGACATCGATACGATCGTGTCAGAAGGCGATCAGAAGCGCGTAGAGAAAATGCTGCCGTACGGCCGCGACTAACTAAGAGAATTTTAGACTTGCATTCTGCATTGTGCATTATGCATTGGAGGAATTATGCCCAGAGCAAAACGTGGTAATAAGCGCACCGAGAAGCGCAGAAAAATATTGTCCCTCGCGAAAGGATATCGCGGGACCAAATCGAAACTTTATCGTTCGGCCAAGGAATCCGTCGAACGGGCGCTGAATTTCGCCTATACGGGCCGAAAGCTGAAAAAGCGTGATTTCCGCAAATTGTGGATCGTCCGCATCAATGCGGCCTGCCGTTTGAACGACATGAAATATTCGCAGTTCATGCACGGCCTCAGCCTTGCGGGAATTGAATTGGACCGAAAATCCCTCGCAGATATCGCCGTCAAACAGCCGGAAACATTTGCGGCTCTCGCGACACAAGCGAAAGACGCTGTGAACAACAAAGCCCAGGCGGCTGCCTAGACTCAGATCAACATTAATTTGGCATGTCGGTTTTAGGCCGACATGCCTTTTTCTATTCCCAATTCTTTTTTAGCTTCCGCAAACTTCTCGACTGCAAAATCGAGGTCCTCCTTCGAATGGGCGGCAGATACCTGCGTCCTGATGCGAGCTTTGCCTTTCGGCACCACCGGGAATGAGAACGGGATCACATAGACGCCCTTTTCGAGAAGCCTTTCTGCCATCTTTACTGCGGGTTCTGCTTCGCCGAACATCACAGGTACGATCGGGTGTTCGCCCGGCAAAACGTCGAGTCCAACAGCCTGGATCTTTTCACGAAAATACCTTGTGTTGTCCATCAGCTTTTCCCGGAGATCCGTCGATGCCGATAGCATATCTATCGCGGCGATCGAGGCGGCGACGATCGGCGGGGCGACGGAGTTTGAGAACAGATATGGCCGCGAACGCTGACGCAGCAATTCAACGATCTCCTTTTTGCCGCTGGTATAACCGCCCGAAGCCCCGCCCAGAGCCTTGCCCAACGTTCCGGTTATGATATCGACGCGATCCATTACGTTGTGATGTTCGTGAACGCCGCGGCCGGTCTTGCCCATGAAGCCAACGGCGTGCGAATCGTCCACCATCACCAACGCGTCGTGCTTCTCCGCTAGGTCGCATATCTCATCGAGCTTCGCGATGTAACCGTCCATGGAGAAAACACCGTCGGTCGCGATCATCTTGAACCGTGCGGAGCTTGCTTCTTCGAGTTTGGCTTCGAGGTCGGCCATGTCGCTGTTCCTGTAACGAAACCGCTGTGCCTTGCAGAGCCTGATGCCGTCGATGATGCTCGCGTGGTTGAGTTCATCGGAGATAATGGCGTCCTCATCGGTCAAGAGCGTCTCGAACAGGCCGCCGTTCGCGTCGAAACAGCTCGTGTAAAGAATCGTGTCCTCGGTGCCGAGGAATTCGCTGATCTTGCGCTCAAGCTCTTTATGGATCGCCTGCGTTCCGCAGATAAATCGCACCGACGACAGGCCGTAGCCCCATTCGTCGAGCGACTTTCTTGCCGCATCAACTATCGCCGGATGATCGCTCAGGCCCAGGTAATTATTCGCGCACATGTTCAGGACCTCACGCCCATTCACATCAATATGCGCATCCTGCGGCCCGTCGATCACACGCTCATTCTTATAAAGCCCCGCCTTGCGGATGCCGTCGATCGTGCTCTGTAGATGTTCTTTGAAATTTCCGTACATAAGAATTAGTTGAAACCGAGCCAGCTCCTTAACGAAAGCTCAATCTGATCCGAGTCTTGAATTGAAAGTGCCCCAACTCGCTTCAGGATAAGTGATTCTTTTAAGGTATAAATGCCACGCTTCGCTGACGTTTCTACGTTTAGCCCTGCGGCCTTCCAGTCGGTAAGCACAAACTCACCGGGCAGCAACCTGTTAGTTTTGCTTGTGAGCGGGACAAAGAATATGTCGGTTGAAATATGCGAAGCGTTGACGACAACGGCAGGTCTTACTTTGGAACCTGAAAGATCTGAGAAAGGAAACTTTACGAGAACGACATCAAACTTTGAGTAGTTCGGCATAAACGTCGTCCTCTTCGTTGTCCCAAATTTCTTCTAGAGTTTCCGAACTTCCGGTTAACCAAAGATCGTTATCATCCGATCCCGAACTAATAGAATCTATCGGTTCTTCATCAAGTATCGTGACCAAAGCACGACGATCTTTTGGAAGCTTTACGTCACCCAAAAGCCGAACCGCCCCGTTCTTATCAATTATTGCCTCAACAGTTTGCATAACAAAGCTACTTTATCACGAACCCAGTGTCTGCGGGCCGTCGATCACACGCTCATTCCTATAAAGCCCCGCCTCACGGATCCCATTGATCGTGCTCTGCAGATATTCCTTGAAATTTGAATACATATGTTGTTTTCTCTTTGCCTCGGTGTTCACGACCTAGGCGAAGTTAATTGAGGTGCAGCCGAGCTTTGAGGCGAAACCACCAATTACGCAATCGCTTTTTATTCTCGACCGCCACTTCAGAGGATGCTTGCATACTCGAATTACAATCTGAGGTAACGAAGCCGTTCTTATCGACATAGAAGAGATAGTCTTCACCTTTTTCAAAAGTAAATGCACTGCAAGGACCAGTCCTACTAGTCCAAACAGACATCTCTTTTTCAGCAGACCCCTTCCAAGTTTTCGACAGTCTTAAAGTTAAGGGAATTCTTAGCCATCCTTGTTGGTTTCGTTGTTCGGCTCCTACCGTTAGGACTTGGCCTTCGACAATTTTCTTCGCTCCTCTAAATTGCTTTGACGGCGAATCGAGGCACGTACAGGCTTGAGCGACCGAGGCGAACAGGAAGAGTACAGAAACGCAGCCGTAAATTAGACGTAATCCTTTCGAATGTATCAACGACGACGTATTTCCAATATTCCTCATGGCGTTGGCGTCTCCGTTTTCTTTGGGGGTTTTTCGATGTGTGACGCGCTTGTCCAGGCGGCGAGTTTGCCGACGTCGTTTCGGTAGACGTTGCGGACGACGCCGTCGAGGATGCGGCGGGCGACCATTCCGCGTTGGACGGATTCGCCAATTTCGGCGGTTGGTTCGACATGGTCGTCGATGGCTGAGGCCTGCGGGCCGAAGGTCGCTTCGAACGCGTCGCACGCGGCGGTCAGGTCGGTAACGAACGTCGCGGCCATTCCGTAGGCGACGAAGTCCGCGACGATGGGCGTTGCTTCATCGACCCACGCGCGACCGGTCGCGAGCAGTGTTTGATCGGACGAATTTCGCGGCATTCGGAAACGGTCGCTGATTCCGTCATATTGATATTCCATCGAACGCGCGGTGCGGGCGATGTCCGACATCTCTTCGCGGAGGTTTTCGCGGGCCGTGCCTTTGACCTCGGTCGCCCCGCGTGCGTCGCCGAAACCAGCCTGCTGATCGGCCCCCTGTTCTTCAAGAAACTCGACTTCGTTCCTTATCACATCAAAATTATTCACCGCGATCGGTATCCCAGAAAAATCGGGCTCATTATCTATCCCAAACTACTTGATCCTTAAAAAGCACTCATATCGCCTTCGTGAGCTGTCGTCCATATGGAACTCTTCTTGTTTATTTGTGGTTGTTGGTGAAATAAAGAGCTCGGTCGCTATCGCTCGCGGATCCGATATATTCGTTGTATTGTGACGCTGAAATCATCGATCTGAGCATGATATATAAAACCTTTGTTTGTTATCTGTAACTTTCATTTGTTATTTTCGATTTTTCTCTGAAATATCGAACTTTCGCGTGAATTATCCGACTTTTCTCTGAAATAACAAACTTTCGCGTGAATTATCGAATTTTTCCGTGATTTTGTCGATTCGCCGCCGCCGGGCACCGGGAGTCGCTAATTTCTATCAAAACCGTTCTTTTCTGCCCATTCATCGGTCCAGCCGTAAATATTCACCTGGTGAACCGGCTTACCCTTCTCTTTGTTAGTCTGATCCGAGACACTGAGTTCCCAACCACCCCATTCTTCGGACATAAGGTGTTCGTGTTCACATTCCCCTTTTTCAAGGTCTTTCTTCAGCCTTTCGAGCGAACGCATAAGTATGTCGATTCCTTCTTTATCGACGTGGACATGCAGTACGTTGTGTTCCTCGGACACAACGAATGCTAGGAGTCGCTTTTCATCCGCGTGTGACTTTTTTCTTGAATCTTCCATTAGCTTCCTGAAGAACCCAGTCGCTATCGCTCGCGGTTCTGACTTTAGATATCCTCGAAATCCAACACGACCTTGCCGCAGTTTCCTTCCTTGATCGCGGCGAAGCCTTTTTCGAAGTCTTTGTAGGAATAGCGGTCATTTTTTGCGTCAAGTTTGCGAAAAGGGTTCATTCGTCGAACTGAACTATTCACGCACGGCTACCGATCGAGGCCAAAGTTCTGATTTTGTTTATCGTGGCGGACACCGATGATCAGGAGGGCATCTTCAGCCTCAACTCGATAAATCACTTGGTATGGGAATCTCTTGAGTAACGCCCTGCGCCGCAGGTCATCGATCAGGGGGAACGAATTTGGAGACCGCCGTATTCGCTCGATAATTTCCTCCAAGGCTTCGTGAAAATCCGTCGCGACACTCGCACCTGCCTTTAGAAGATAGTAGTCCAAGACGCTACGAACATCCTGATTCGCAGCAGAGAGAAATCGTATCTTCATTTACGACGATGCTGTTTGATCGAGTCCCAGAATTCTTCTTCGGAAATGATCAATTCAGGGTTGTTACTCGCTTCTTCATCGCGTTGACGAGCGAGTTCGACGATATCTTTGTCTTCATCGCGAAACGGAGAACCCAGCGACTCAATTAGTTTCGAGATTAGAGCACCTCTGTCTCTTGTCGAAAGACCCAACGCGAGTTGTTCAACTTCCAAAATTGCTGACATAAGCTCTACCCCTTCTTTAGCCGGATTATAGCATCGCGATCTGCCAAAACCAACGATTATCACATCTCCTCGAAATCTAAAACGACCTTGCCGCAGTTGCCTTCGAGGATCGCTTCGAAGCCTTTTTCGAAGTCTTTGTAGGAATACCGGTGGGTGACGACGGGGGAGATGTCGACGCCGGCGTCTAGGAGGTTGGACATTTGGTACCAGGTTTCATACATCTGGCGGCCGTAGATGCCTTTGATCGTGATCATGTTGAAGATGACGGTTTTCCAGTCGATGGCGAACTGCTCGGCGGGGATGCCGAGGAAGGCGATCTTGCCGCCGTGGAACATATTCGCGAGCATGTCTTTGAATGCCGCGGGCACGCCGGACATTTCCATCCCGACGTCAAAACCTTCCTTCATTCCGAGCTCTTTTTGAACGTCTTTGATCGAGGTCTTGCTGACATTGACGGCTTTGGTGACGTGGCCCATTCTTTCAGCGAGCTCTAAGCGAAACGGATTGACGTCCGTAATGACGATATTCCGAGCACCGGCGTGTTTCGCGACGGCGGCGGCAATGATCCCGATCGGGCCGGCACCGGTTATCAGCACGTCCTCGCCGAAAACCTCAAACTCAAGAGCGGTGTGGACGGCGTTACCGAAAGGATCAAAGATCGCCGCGACATCAAGATCGATGCCCGGTTTGTGTTTCCAGATGTTGGTATGCGGGACCGCGATGAATTCGGCAAATCCGCCATTGGTGTTCACTCCGACACCACGCGTGTTCGCGCACAGCGCACGCCGGCCTGCCATGCAATGCCGGCAACGGCCACAGACGAGATGGCCCTCGACGCTGACGATATCGCCAACGGCGAAATCTACAACGTTCGAGCCGACTTCGACGATCTCGCCGACAAATTCGTGGCCGATCGTTGTCGGAACCTTGATCGTGCTCTGAGCCCACTCATCCCAGTTATAAATGTGCAGATCCGTGCCGCAAATACCGCCGCGTTTGACGCGGATCATTACGTCGTTAATGCCCATCTCGGGCTCGGGTACATCTTCGATCCACAAGCCCTGTTCTGCTCTGCTTTTTACGATGGCTTTCATTTCTGCGTTGATGATATCAGAGCTTCAGACCGCAATCCACTTATCCAGACAGTGCACGCAATTAACGGTCAGAGCTCTGTATTTTTCACTGTAAGTTCGGTTATCCTTACAGTTTATGTCTGACCAAGTTTCAGGAATAACAGTAGAGGATCTGCGACGTTCGACCCTTGCCGAGCTGGAACGATTTACTGTTCTTTCGCTCGATAAAGCATCCGCAGACGACGTGGCTGTTTTGTCGAATGACCTGCAGGAACAGAAGATCCGGCATACGGGAAAAAAGTCCGCGCTTGCGGCCGTTAAGAAAGAGATCGGTAAGGTGCCGCCCGATGACAGGCCCGCGTTCGCTCAGTCGGTTCAGACTCTTGAGCGTGAGATCGCTGACATCCTTCTATCAGCCGAAAAGCAGCTCCAGGAAAAGCAAACAGAGATCGCCATTGAAAAGGAGCGTCTGGATGTTACGCTGCCCGGCCGGGCGCCGCGTCTTGGACGTGCCCATCCGATCACCATACTTCGCCACCGGATCGAGGACATCTTCGTTTCCATGGGATATGCGATCGAGGACGACCGCGAGATCGAGACGGACTATTACAACTTTGACGCATTGAACATCCCGGAAGGCCATCCGGCCCGCGAATCCCAAGATACGTTCTACACGACCGAGGGATTTGCCCTTCGTTCGCAAACCTCGACCGTACAGATACGTGCAATGGAACGCCGCGGCGTACCGATCCGCATCATCGCACCGGGAAAGGTATTTCGCCGCGATACGCCGGACATGACCCACGTGCCGATGTTCCACCAGATCGAAGGCCTTTGCGTGGATAAGGGCATCACAATGGCTCACCTCAAAGGCATAGTGACGGAGTGGCTGAAGCGGCTTTTCGGCGAAGACACGGTAACGCGTTTTCGCCCGTCGTACTTCCCTTTCACTGAACCGTCGGCAGAGTTCGATTTTTCGTGCTTTGTCTGCCACGGATCCGGTAAAACCGAAGGCGGCCGCTGCCGGCCGTGTAAAGGCTCGGGCTGGATCGAGCTCGGAGGTTCGGGAATGGTGCATCCGAACGTGCTGAAAGCGGTCGGCGTCGATCCGAGCGTCTATTCTGGCTTCGCATTTGGTTTCGGCTTGGAACGCATGGCCGCGATGATGTTCAATATCGACGACATCCGGCATATGTTCGAAAATGACGTGCGGTTTTTGGAGCAGTTCAGATGAACATCAGTTACAACTGGCTTAAGGAACTTATAGATCTTGATCTCTCGCCTGAGGACACGGCGAAGGCATTGACGCGCGTTGGTTTGGCAGTCGAAGGCATACACCCACACAAGGATGATCTCGTGTTAGATATCGACCTGACGTCCAATCGCCCCGATTGTTTGTCGCATCTCGGGATAGCACGCGAACTGTCAGTCGTAACTAGATCGGCTTTGAAAGTTTCGGGGGCGACGTCGAACAAAGTGCCAGAGGCAGTTGTCGGTGACGATATTGTCACGATCCAAGACACGGATCGCTGCCACAGGTTCACCGCACGCGTGATTCGCGGCGTTAAGGTCGGCCCATCGCCGCAATGGCTCGTCGATCGCCTTGAAGCTCTGGGCGAACGCTCTATCAACAACATCGCGGACATCACGAATTACGTTATGCTCGAACTCGGCCAACCGATGCACGCGTTCGATCTGAATAAGCTAACCGAGAATCGAATTGTCATTCGTACCGCAAAGCCCGGGGAAAAGATCAAAACACTTGACGAGGTTGATCGAAAACTCGATGAAACGATGCTTGCCATCTGCGACGCGGAGAAACCGGTCGCCGTAGCCGGCGTCATGGGCGGAATAGAAAGCGGCATCACGGATGATACGACGAACGTGCTTTTAGAGGTGGCCTATTTCAAACGCGAAAACATCCGCCTGACATCGCGCAAGCTTGGCCTCGCCTCCGAGGCAAGTTACCGTTTCGAGCGCGGCGTCGATATAGAAAATCTCATTCGTGCCTCGGACCGTGCTACCGAGTTGATCCTCGACCTTGCGGGCGGCGAGGCCGCGGACATCGTTGACGTTTATCCCGAACGGCAGCCCAAGCGGACGGTTCCTTCCGCCGACATTTCGTCGGCTGTTAAACGGCTGACGGGCCTCGACGTCGCTACTGATGAATGCGAGAGGATCCTTTCGTCGCTCGGCATTGCCCGAATTGGCAACGGCGAGTTTTCCTCGCCAACATGGCGGCATGACATAGCCATCGAGGAGGATCTGGTCGAGGAGGTCGCTCGTCACGCAGGCTACGAGAAAATTACTTTAGAGCTTCCGCCTGTTTTTGCGGCAGGAGAATACCAACCAAATGAGCAATCGGAAAAGAAGATCCGGTCTTTACTTCAAAGCTACGGATTCCTTGAAGCGATCAGTTATAGCTTCATAGACACTTCATGGGATGAACACGTTGACCCTTTGTGGTCCCTTCAGAATGGTGCTTCGCCCGGATTTGTGACGCTGAAGGACTCAGTGATCGACGGAGCGCTCAGGATGAGGCCCTCGTGCGTTCCAGGGCTGCTCGATTCCGCCCGCCATAATCTTAACCATCAAATTCGTGATATCAAGCTCTTTGAGATCGGCAAAGTGTTTATTGATGCAGCCGAAGAAAGCGGATTGCCGATAGAGAAAAAATACCTGACGTTATTGATGACCGGTGGAAACCTTCTCGAATCGACAGATAAGCCCATCGGAAACATCGACTTTTTCGACATCAAAGGCATGGTCGAGTCCCTCAGTGATCTGGTCGGCGTTTCAAAAATTGAATTTTCTCATGCTGAGGCTCGACAATATCGACGGGGCCAATGCGCCGCATTGCATAGTGAAAAGAAGTTGATCGGCATTGTGGGAAGATTGTCTGACGGGCCGGCGAAGACCTACAAGTTCCGAAAGCCGGTATATTTGGCCGAGATCGATCTAGATGCGTTCTTTCAACAGTCAGGGGAGTTACCGCTCTACAGGCCGTTGAATACGCTCCCGATAAGCCATAGGGATATCACATTTGTTGTTGATCCTAAGGTTGAATTTGGCACTTTACATAAGGCCTTACTTGAAAACAGGTCTGTAAACTGTGTGAACATTGGATTTTATGATGAGTACAGGCCTGAAGTCAGCACGGCTCGTTCGATCACGTTCAGGTTCTCATTTCTAAGCTCACATTCTACCTTAACTGATAGCGAAATTGATGAAGAGCTTAGAACAATGGTCTCGGCAATAACCGCCAAATTTGAACCTATGGTGGATGTTCAGGGATAATCCTTCACGAGTTACTTGAAGTTTAGGTAAATTATTCGGATAATCTTTTCCACAGGTTTATCAAAGCTTTTGAGACTAAACAGATGAATGCCCTGACCGGAATGGAAAAGTTCTCGCATCTCGAGGACAAGATCTATCTGACGATAGAACACAGCAAGAAGCTTCGAGAGGAACGAGACAGGTTGGAACAAGAGGTTTTGGCTCTTCGTGCGGTTGCCGCGGATGCTATCACGGACAAAGAGGAAGCTGAACGAAGGCTGAGGCTGCTCCTCGATGAACGCGAGGCGGTCCGTAAACGCGTGAACTCCGTCATTGACGCTTTTTCAGTAGTTAATGCCGCTAAGCAAACCTCGGAGGCTGTCTAGGACCTTATGTCTGAACAATCAATCAAGGTGGAGATCCACGACCAGATCTACAGCATCCGATCCGACGGGGACAATAAGTATATTCAGGATCTTGCGACCTATGTGGACTCGAAAATGCGGGAAATATCTTCCGGCACTATGACCGCGGATTCCCTAAAGGTGGCTATACTAGCGGCCCTGCATATTGCTGACGAATATTTCCAGTTAAGGCACACCTATGCACAAATGGATTCCCAGCTTGCCACTCGGAGTGCGGAATGCTCCGAAATGCTCGACAAAGTGTTTCGGCAACGCGACGAATCGTCAGAATCTAATTCACTGATCAGATAAATTTGCCGAAGGCTCCGCCGGCCGTGCTATTATGGTTCTGGCGGATGATGTACTGCGTTTCTCGTTAACGGACGCATACACAATTGAGCCAACATATGAATTACGGGAGGCCGACGCCGATGTCGGTGCGAACGTCTACAATGGCGTTTACCATAGACAATGGCAATTTTGCGTAACAGCGAAAAGCCGCCCACCTGTCCCATACAGGTTCAATTCATACGTTCGCACGGCCTCGCGGTCTCATTCGCCGATACTCTATTCTTCCTCAGCCTCTTCTAATTCCCTTCGTATTTCGTCAGCCAGTTTTGCTGCCTCAAGGGCAAGCGGTTCCTCGCCTGCACGTGATTCGAGCTTCTTGAGGGCAACCTCGTATTCCGAAAATGTGCCGCCGCGGGAACCGGCTGCCTCGATCATTTGCAGCCGTGATTCCGCTTCTACGAGCATTTCCTTTGCCTTCGCATTTATATCGGCCAGTTTCGCCTTATCTGCCTTAAGTTGTTTTGCATAAGCCTCAGAATTTGAGGCCTTTAACGTAGATATCTTCCGAATACGCTGTTGAGTAGAACGCATTTCATTGGTAGATCTTCTTAAGATCCGAGTGGCTGTGAGTCGGGAGGCAAGCGTTTCAGCGTAGGCGTCACCGAGCAATGGATCACCGGATGACAATTGCTTTAAGGCCCTCTTTTCTGCCGGCTTCAGTTCTCCGCGGAACCAGTGGATCTCATTAGCACTGATGCCATAGGCTGCGATCTGTTCGCGAAGCTCACGTTTCCACCGCGAATGACGGGTGCCGATCACCGCAGAAGTGGTCAAACCCGCTAGCAAAGAGATGCCGGTCGCAATTGCTCCGAAAAAAAGGAAAACGGCGGCGGCCGGCGGCCCGCTTGCCAGAAGGAGCACGAGAAGCATTGTTATTGCAGCCGGTATAAGCGTCAAGCCTACCGGCGCAGCTACCATCGCTGCCTTCATCCGCGAGCTCTTTCGTTTGGCTAAGCGTAGATCTGGTTTAGGCACATCACCTCTTCGAACTCTCCCGTCTTTCGCACCGATCCGGGAATGCCGTTCATTTTGAATACTACTATCTCACCTTTACACCGCGTAGCAAAAAATCTCGTTACATTTCCTTTCGAATGTATTATCATCGTCCTAATTTGCTATCAATGCGGAGATTCAATTCAATCCTCGTTCTCCTCTTGCTCGTGACGTCGGCGATCACTTTTTCGCAAACTGATACCGTAAGGAACCGGCAGGTCCGTACCGTCACAGTGCCGGTTACGATCTTTACAAAGAAGGAGATCAAGGACAGAGAAACACAGGAACTGATCCAGATCGAGCGGTTCGTAATACAAGAGAACAATGAAGAGCAGCAGTTTTTGTCCATTCGCAGTGTCGCGGATACTCCATTATCGATCGCGTTGGTGATCCAAGATAATTTGTTGAGTGATTTCAACCTCCAGCTTAACGACATCCGACAATTCATCAGGTCGCTTCCCAAAGGCTCACGGGTAATGGTTGCCTATGCGCGGTCCGGCAACACTCAGGTTCTCCAGCGTTTTACAGAGGATCTTGAACGAGCCGCCGCATCGGTCAGAATAGTTGCAGGAAGCAGTTCGCTTGCTCCCAGAAGCCCATTTGACGGCATCTCAGATATCGCCGGCCGATTCGACAGCGTCCCGTCCGGGCGTCGTGCGATCATGTTTTTCTCCGACGGCTTGGACGCATCACAAGGCTTCAACTTAGCCTCGATCTCGCAGAGTATCGAGCTTGATCAGGCAGCGATCGCGGCTCAGAGGCGCAGCATTGCTGTCTATTCGATATATTCGCCGAGCACCTCCACCGCGAACGCAGATTCGATATTCGTCCTTGCCTCTCAAGGGGCCCTGGAAAAGCTGAGCAACGAGACAGGCGGAAAGGCCTTTTTTCGCGGCACATTTCCCCCGCTGAATTTTTTGTCATTTTTTCAAGACATCAGCAATAGCCTGAACCGTCAATTTGCCCTCACATATCTAAGTACCAATATGAAAAAGGGCTTCTACAAGCTAAAGATCACGAATACTAATCCCGACATTTCAATCAGCCACCCAAAGGGCTATAGATATCGCTAACGGCGGTTTTTTGTAATTTATTGCCACCATTTCTGATTTAGGATAATCTAAACGGAGTATCGGCGCTCTCCTGACCTCAATTGTTTCCATTATGAGAACCCTATTTGGTATACTGCTTTGCACCTTAGCTACATCATTGGTTTTCGCACAGTCGTCAGATGCCGCACTGCGAAGGGTAATTGAGGCCGACAGAGCCGCCGCCGGTGCGAACGGGTCGATGCCGAGCCTTACAGCTCAGGAGCACCTCGAAAGAGGACGCGTTTACTTCGACAACCGGCATTTCAGAGAAGCCCGGGAGCATTTTCAACGTATCTTTGACAATTTTCCCAACGATGCAGCTTTGTCCGGGGCACTCTTTATGACCGGCAGATCGCTCATGTGGGAACGCCGCTGCGAGGAGGCGATACCTTGGCTGGACCGTGTCGCCAAGGAGTATCCCGGGACAAAAGAAGGACGCGAAGGACTCGCGTTCAAAGGTGCCTGCCATGTCCGTATCGGAAAGAATGCTGAGGCCGCCGCAGTTTATGAACAATATACGGCAATGTATCCTACGGGCGAGCGCATAGATTCGGCGTATCTTAACATTGTCGATGCTCACCGCGAGGCCGGTAATTTTGATCTTGCGGCCGAATGGGTCCGGCGCACGTCAGAGAGATTCCCTTCAACCCCGACCGAAACAAATGCTCTCCATGCCCTAGTGAGAATGGAGCTGTGGCGCGGCCGCTGGTCAAACGCTGAAGCTGCCGCTGACCGCCTGATAGTGAGCGGTAAATTTGCAGGATCCATGACATCCATGGACGAGGCCCGCTGGCTGAAGGCGTTCGCTGCGGAAAAAGGCGGTGATCGTGAACGGTCCAAAGCGGCTTATTCGCAGATACCCATATCGGTCTCGTCGTATTTTTCCGGCCTTGCGGCCAATAAGATTTCAGGGGAATCAAGAACTCGGCGGATCGTTCAAGTGTCCCCGAAAATGCGTCAGGATTTTCCGATCATGTTCCGGGAAGAGATCATGCGGGCCACACGCGGCCGGAACGTTGATCCGCGATTCGTACTTGCGATCATGAAGCAGGAGAGCGGATTCCGGCCCGGCGTAAAGAGCCCTGCAGCGGCTCGCGGACTGCTTCAGTTGGTTTATGATACGGCGGTCAAATACAACAAGAAGACAGGAATTACCGAACTGGCCCCTGACGATCTGTATATACCCTCGGTCAACATCGCCATCGGTGTCGAGTACATTGCCGATCTCAAAAATCAATTCAGCGGGCTTTACGAAGCGATCGCTGCGAGTTATAACGCAGGCGAAGATAATGCCGCCCGCTGGCTCAAACGGTCAATGAGGGGCGAACCCGGCATTTTTACCGCCGAGGTTGGCTTTGCTGAAACGAAAGGATACGTTCAAAAGGTAATGGCTAATTACCGAAATTACCGTGAGTTGTACGATGAGAATCTTAGGCCGCGATAGGCGAAGCCGCAGATAGATTTACGCTGTAGCCGGCCTTTTCAAGTGCATTTCGGGTCTCATCCGCGTGATGTGTGTCACGCACTTCCAAGAGCAATTCGATCCCCACCTGACCAAGCGGCGTCATCCACATTGCACGTCGGTGAAATACCTCAATGACGTTGGCTTTCGACTCTGCTACCGCTGTAAGCATCCCTGCAAGTGATCCCGGCCTGTCGGGCACAGTAACGTCAAAGATAACGTACCGACCGGCTCGCACGAGACACTGTTCGATCACTCGCGCCAGAACGTTCCCGTCAATATTTCCGCCGCACAGGACCGCGCACATTCTTTCGTCAGCCGAAATATCGAATTTCTTGGCAATTATCGCCGCCAGGCCTGACGCACCGGCACCTTCCACAACAAGATGTGCATTTTGGGCAAGGTGAAATATCGCTTCGGCGATCTCATCCTCACTCACCTCGACCACCTCGTCAACCAGGTCTCGAATAATGGCCAAAGTACGTTCAGCAGGGCGCTTGATGGCGATCCCGTCGGCGATGGTCGGTTTGTGTTCAATGTCAACGGGTTTGCCTGCTTCGAGAGACCGGCGAACCGGAGCGACGTTCTCTGCTTGTACTCCGATGATCCTTACATTTTGCAGTTTCTCCCTTGCAGCGGTCGCGATGCCGCTGATGATGCCGCCGCCGCCAATTGGTACAACAATAGTGTCGACTTTCGGAAGGTCCTCCGCGATCTCCAAGCCTATCGATCCCTGCCCCGCGATAATGTCGTCATCGTCGAAGGCGTGCACATATGTCAGGCCCTTTTCCCTTTCCAGCGAACGGGAAAATTCAACAGCTTCATCGAAGGTGTTTCCCTGCATAATTACCCGAGCTCCAAGTGCCTTGGTTGCAACGACCTTAGTGAGCGGGGCAAATTGAGGCAGAACGATCGTGGCGGCAATTCCATTCAGTTTCGCCGCTAACGCTACACCTTGTGCGTGATTACCGGCCGACGCGGTGATCACACCCCGATGTCTTTCCTCGTCCGAAAGCCGGGAGATCTTGTTGAAAGCACCGCGGATCTTAAAGGAGCCGCCGCGCTGAAGATTCTCTGCCTTGAGATATACCTTGCTTCCCAAGACCGCCGTCAGGCGCTCATCTTTTACAATGGGTGTCCTGTGAACAACAGCTTCGATTCTCTTTCTGGCTTCTTCTATGTCGCTTATGCTTACGGGCATATTGACGGGAATTATAGCAAACCTCTTTCAAATGAGATATATTTGAGGAGTAAAGCTGTTGGAGGAAATATGGAGATCTTTGGAGCCGGCATCATCTTTCTTTTCATTCTTGCTATCGCACTGCTCACCATAGCATGGAAAACAATAAAGATAGTCCCGCAATCCAGTGTCTTGCTGATCGAGAGGCTTGGCCGTTTCAACCGAATTGCTGCAAGCGGCCTCAATATAATCGTGCCATTCTTTGAAGCTCCGAGAGCCGTGTATTGGACCAACATACGCCCAGGTATCACGTCGATCGACCTGCGTGAACAGTACATCGACCTTCCGCCTCAGCCGGTCATCACGCGTGACAACGTAACGATCAATGTCGACTCCGTTGTCTATTGGCAGATCACCGATCCCGCAAAAGCAGTTTACGAAGTAGCTGACCTCGTCGGGGGCCTTGTTCAGCTGACCATAACCGGCATGCGTTCGGTCATGGGTGAGATGGACCTTGACCACACGCTCTCATCACGTGAGGAGATCAATTCAAAGCTGCGATTGATCCTTGACGAGGCTACTGACAAATGGGGCGTCAAGGTCACACGCGTGGACGTAAAGAACATCAATCCTCCGGAAGACGTCAGGATCACGATGGAGAAACAGATGACGGCGGAACGAAACCGCCGAGCGTTGATCCTTCAGGCGGAGGGCGAAAAGCAGGCTGCGATCACGAGGGCAGAGGGCGAAAAGCAGGCTGCCGTTACGAGATCCGAGGGTGAAAAGGCTTCAGCGATCTTGACCGCTGAGGGTGCCGCACAGGCCCGCTTGGTTGCTGCGAATGCGGAAGCTCAGGCAATCGCACAGATCGCGGGAGCGATCGGTGACCGCGGTCAAACGGCCCAGTATTTGATCACATCCCGATACGTTGATTCAATGCGGGATATGGCTCGTACCCAAAATTCAAAGGTCATCTTCATGCCGACCGAGACGAGCGCTGTATTGTCGAGCGTCGGTGCATTCAAAGAGGTCTTTGCTGAATCCGGTGAAAAGAGCGGTGAATTGCCGCCGTCGCCCGGAAACCCGAGGGAGCTGAAGAGGTAAATATTATGTTCAAGGTGGTAATTGTGATTCTCGCTTTAGCGGCGGTTGCCGCAGCAGGCGCAGCATATAGATTTGGTTTCATCATGAATCCCACGCCTACGGAGCCAGTTAAGGAATCCTCGATATATGATTTCACAATGAAAGATATCGACGGAAAAGAAGTAAAGCTAAGTGCATTCAAAAGAATGGCGTTGATGGTGGTCAACGTTGCAAGCAAATGCGGTTACACGTCCCAGTATGAGCAGCTTGAGGCTGTTTATAAGCGATTCAAAGATCGAGGCTTCGTTATTCTCGGCTTCCCTGCCAATAACTTCATGGGTCAAGAGCCGGGCACGGAAGCGGAAATTAAAGAATTCTGCTCCACCAAATACGGCGTGACGTTTCCAATGTTCTCCAAGATCTCTGTCACCGGCGCCGATCAGCATCCGCTTTACGGTTATCTGACCAATAAGGCCACAAATCCTGAGTTTGCGGGTGATATTTCCTGGAACTTCAACAAGTTCATTATCGACAGGAACGGCAGGGTCACTGCTCGTTTTGCATCCAAAGACAAGCCTGACGCCGAAAATGTCATCTCGGCTATAGAATCTGCCTTGGGTGACGCTAAGTAGCTCTTTTGCTAAATGGGTGCCGGGAAATGACGCTGTACTCGGCACCCGTCGGCTTTAGAATACTCTTAATTATCACCAACTCGTTTACGGTGAACTCCATCGCAGGAACTCGGATTTCGTTAGGAATTCGGCGAATCTTCGACCGTGTCCTTCCGATCGTAAGATGCGGTACGAAATGTTTCAGTCCACCTCCGCTTAATATACCCGCCATCTCGACAAGTTTTGAAGAAGTTTCGTTCTGTTGAATTTCCGATACACCAACCCAAACGGCACATCCGCCGCGGTTGTGAAACACGCCCAATTCGCCAACATTTAGAATAAAAGGAGTCTCCCGATCCGCAACGATCTTCGCATTCTTCTGCAGATCCTCGAGGTCGAGTTCGGATGCCTCTCTAATGAACCGCAATGTAATATGCAGGTTCTTCTCAGGGACACGCCGCAGCTTCGTGTTCCCCAAGGCCGCTGCGATCCTTCCCGATAAGGAAAATATTTCGCTTAGAACCGGCGGCGGCGGAACTACGGCCGCAAAAACGCGTCGCGAACTGCCTTTGAAGTCATCTTTCTGCATTGCTAAACTCGGCATTAGTGCGTTTATTGATCACCATTTTTGCAATCTGCGGCATTCTGCTCCTTATTTCGGTCGGGGGCTTCTATCTCTGGCTGCGAAACAGTGTCTCGACCCCGAATGGCCACACAAGAGCAGCTGAATATATAAGGATCGAAAAAGGAACGGCTCCTCGCTCTATCGTTTCTCAACTTTCTGCCGAAGGGATCATCAAGAACGAATCTGCTGCTCAATTATATCTCAGGCTTTTCGCGGACGCTTCGAAACTGCAGGCCGGCGAATATCAGTTCCCTTCTCCGATCTCTACTATCGACGTATTTAAACAGTTAGAAAAAGGTGACGATCGAACCATTCGGCTCACGATCCCGGAAGGTTGGACACGATTTGATATCGCTAAACGAGTTGCAGAACGCGTAACAAGCGATCTGGATGAAAAGGCGATACTTGCTCTGATGGACGATACATCGCTTATTCGCGACATCGCGCCGGAAGCAGATAATCTCGAAGGCTACCTATACCCTAGCACCTACAATATCCCTGCCAATGCGAAACCGGAGCAGGTGATCAGACAACTGGTTGGCCAGTTCCGCCGCTTTTGGAAACCGGAATGGTCAGATGCCGCCCGGGCGATCGGGCGCACGCCTCACGAGGTCGTCACCATCGCATCGCTAATTGAAACTGAGACGCCGGTCGAAGCGGAAAGGCCAATCGTTTCGGGGGTCATTCACAATCGTTTGTCCCGCGGCATGGCCCTCGGCATTGACCAAACCAACGTTTACATAGCAAAAATGCTGGGTCGATGGGATGGCACGATTCACAAGAGCGATCTCGAAGTGGATTCACCGTACAACACCCGAAAGGTGCGCGGCTTGCCTCCCGGGCCGATATCGTCCGTTACCGAAAGCTCTATCCGCGCCGCATTGCAGCCGGAAAAGCACGAGTACATTTTTTACGTCCTCAACGTCGATGCCAACGACGGCACGCATTGGTTCTATTCCTCCGCCGCAGAATTCGAGAAAGGTAAGGCGGTGTACCAACGCTGGTTGAAAAGGCAACGTATGGAGATGAAGGCTAATGAAGAAAACACTCGACAAAACTGAATTATCTCGAGTACTTACATCCACGGGCTTCCTTTTCGGGCTCTTCGTATTATTTCTGAATGATTTCTTCCTAAAATCAGCATTCGGCACTTCTCTGACCGGAAAACTTTCCGATTTTGCCGGAATGTTCGTATTTCCCTTGTTTCTTGCCGCCTTAGTTCCCCGACGAGCTCCGTCGATGTGCTTCGCCGCCGCTCTTGCGTTTGTATTCTGGAAATCGCCTTTTTCGAACTTTGCTGTTGACGTCCTGAATTCCGTTTCGCCACTCGCAATCGGGCGTATTATTGACTATTCCGATTGGATGGCCGTCACAATTCTACCGGTCTCATATTGCTATTTTCGATCTCTGACGAAAATACCGCGTATGCGCTACAGAACAGATCCACTAGCGACGATGGCCGTTTTGTTATTGTCGGTATTTGTATTCACTGCAACGACGCTTACTAAGGACCGATCGATTCGCCTTGAAAGCTCTTATGTGATTAAGGAAACGCATGAAGAATTCCAGTGGGGTCTAAGACAATCCAGATCGATCTCGCGAGTTGAGGTGCGTCGCGACGACGAAGTTTTCGCCAACGTCCCAAATGCGACTATTGACCGCAAGACATACTTCTTTGACGTTGTCGTTAAAAAGCCAACATGTGATTCTAAATCAACGTTGGTCTCGTTTCTGATCGAAGACGAGGACGGTACTTCTTTACTTAGAGGAATCAGTGCGGAGTTTGAATGTCGGGCATATGAAACTGCCGAAGACTACAACGAATTGAATAAAAGATTTACAGAGCACATAGAAGCACTTTTTACAGAAGAGATACTAAGCCGAGCGTCGGTTCTAACGACAAGATGATCAAGCTCCTCGCACTCGACCTCGATGGAACGACGCTGAATTCCTTTGGAACGGTGTCAGCCGAGAATCGCCTTGCCATTCGGGCTGCGGAAGAAGCGGGTGTACTTGTGACGATCGCGACGGGACGGCGTTTTCGCGATGCGAGACCTATCGGGCTGGAATTGGAATTAAATGCACCCCTAATATCGCATAATGGCGGATTGCTGAAATATTCGGAAACATTGGCAACGGTTCATTGTTCTTTACTCGATACGGAAACTGCTCTTGAGGTCGTTTCCATTGGCCGCGAGATCGGCGGCGATGCATTGGTGAGCGTCGACCCGCACGGTATAGGCAAGCTCCTTTACGACCGCGTTTCAGAGGATAACATTCCTCTAAGAAAGTACATCCGTTGGGCTGAAAACCTTCACGGCGGTGTGGCGGGGCGAGAGGGCGTGGAACATGTCGGCTCGCTGAGTGAGGCTGTACAGCAGAACGAGGTCGTCCACATTTCCTTTTCGGGCACTTGCGCACGAATGCGAGAGGTACGAGCGACCCTCGAAAGCGAGTTTCAAGGAACCGTGACCATACTCGCCACGATATATGAAGAGCTCGATTTTACGCTATTGGATATCCTTCCGCCGGATGCATCAAAAGGTCACGGCGTCCGGCATTTGGCAGAATTGCATGGGTTTACTGCCGAAAACGTAATGGTCATCGGCGACAATTTCAACGACCTCGAAATGCTGGAATACGCAGGGACACCTGTCATAATGGGAAACGCAGACCCAAGTTTGCTCGAACAGGGCGAATTTTATACAACTTTAAGTAACGACGAACATGGCGTTGCAGACGCAATAGAACGATTTATATTAAACGGAGATAAAACATAAGTGGCTAATAGAACAGCAGTTATTGAAACAAGTAAAGGAACCATTAGATTTGAGCTTTTGGAAGAAGATTCACCCAAAACAACCGAGAATTTTCGCCTTCTTGCTGAAAAGAACTATTACGACGGCGTAATTTTCCACCGGGTAATTCCAAATTTCATGATCCAGGGCGGCGACCCGCTCGGCGAAGGCTACGGCGGCGAATCCGCCTGGGGCGGAAAGTTTGACGACGAGATCGACCGTACATCGATGCTGTATGTGGGTATGTACGAAAAAGGCACCGTAGCGATGGCGAATGCCGGGCCGAACACGAACGGCTCGCAGTTCTTCATAATGCATGTGGATTATCCGCTGCCGCCGAGCTATACAAAATTCGGCCGCGTTATCGAGGGCAACGACGTTGTTGACGCGATAGCAGGCGTTGCGAGAAATCAAAACGATAAGCCTTTAGAGCCTGTCGTAATGAATCGCGTGTATATCGAGGAAGCTGCCTGATGCGCGCGTGTTTGCAGCGTGTATCAAGTGCCCGCGTGACCGTCGATGGCAGTGTCGCCGGCAGGATCGGCAACGGGCTCCTTCTATTGCTGGGGGTCTCTAATGACGACACTCGATCGCACGCTGACCTGCTGTTGGATAAGACTCTCGGTCTGCGGATATTCCCGGACGGTGAAGGCAAAATGAACCTTGCCCTAGCCGACGTCGGCGGCGAACTGCTCGTGGTTTCGCAGTTTACGCTGTTTGCGGACACCAGTCGCGGCAGACGGCCATCGTTCCTGGCGGCAGGCTCTCCAGAGCACGCGAACGAACTTTACGAATATTTTGTGGCCGCAGCCCGAGAACAGGGCGTCTCGACAGCAACCGGCATATTCGGTGCTATGATGGATGTTGAACTGGTGAACAGCGGCCCTGTAACTATCATCCTGGATACTGACGATTGGAAATAAACTTATGAAGACGTTGATCTACACATTTGTACTCCTCAGTTCCCTTTTCGCAATTGCATGCGCAGACAGCAGTGTACCCAAACCGGGTAACAGCAATTCCGCCGATGTAAAAAGAGGCATTCAACCTGTCGCCGACCCTGAGGTTGCCGTCATCGAAATGGAAAATTCGGCAGCCTACGGAAAGATCACGATGGAGCTCTATTCAAACATCGCACCTAAAATGGTCGAGCGGTTCAAACAACTCGCGACCGAGGGCTACTACGACGGCATCGCGTTTCACCGTGTTAACCCGAGCGTCATACAGGCCGGCAATGCAGATACAAAACCCGGAAGATCGCCGAATCCGGCCAAGGAGGGTGATTCCGGAAAGCCGAACGTGCCGGCAGAATTTTCCGATGTTCCTTACGACACCGGCATCGTAGGAGCTGCGAGGCTTGGGAACGACATTAACTCGGCAAATTCGCAGTTTTTTATCACGCTAAAGCGAGAGGCCGGATTTGATAACAAATATACGATCTTCGGCAAGGTAATTGACGGAATGAACAACGTCCGAACGATCTCTGCAGTTCAGCCGAAAGAGGGTGAAAGACCGGTCGAACCGATCAGGATCAAGTCGGTAAAGATCGTTCCCCGCGACGCCGCGAAGTGATATACTTTCGTTAGTTTAAGCTCGCGTAGCTCAGTGGATAGAGCGCTTCCCTCCGGAGGAAGAAGTCGCAGGTTCGACTCCTGCCGCGAGTATTCCATATCTGGCAATGCCGCCAACGACTTTATTGGCTATGGCGGCGTTGCTGCTTTTAGGGGTTAGTTTTCCGCTACAAGTCCCCGGATCCTCAAGGCTCCGGAAAGAATTCGCACCTAATAAACGGCCTGCTTAAAACTATAGATCCACAAATATTTACCAAAGTCACGTGACAATGGCTTGATTTCTCGTGACATTGGCTTGATTTCTCGTGACAATGGCTTGATTTCTCGTGACAATGGCTTGTTTTCTCGTGACAATGGCTTGATTTCTCGTGACATTAGTCTCAGTTCTTGTGAATTTCTCTTGTTGACCGGCGAAGTTTCTCAATAAATGGCGCTACTCCGATGCCGATAACCTGTACTATTACAATATTTACCGGCTTGCAACAGATCTTTGCAAGCACTTTGGTTCCCAACACTGCTCCGCCGGCGCGCACGTTATCCATTTCTTCGGATATTCATCTTAAGCACCATATTATTGTCTTGATCAAGCGATCACGCGGGACACCTCCTTTTGCTATCGTACGGTTCCGCTAGCAAAACGCCCCTTGGAAGCACTTGACATTTCACACACTTCTTTGTAAGGTTCCGAAAATCTCGAAAATAAACTAGGTCGTCGTTTTTCCGAGCTTAAACTATTTCCTGCGGTCATGGCTGCTTCGTTTTGGACGAATTCGGCAAGGACCCGAGGTGACTGTTCGTGAAAAAATTAGGACCCTATAGACCTGTTGATATCTTCATCAATCCCCGTTGCAGGGCGAAGGTGACGGAGTATGACATGCTTGGCCGCGTTAGCCGTCAGAGCGTGCCGACGGAGGTCAACGGGAGTTTTGAGCCGACGGGAGACGACCTTACACGCGGATGGTTGTGGAGCCGGCAGGAATACGATTGGATGGGGCGTGTGGTAAAGAGCATCCCCACGGATTCCAACGGCACCGACGGCAAAGAGAGCCTGATCTCCTACGAAGGCTGCGGCTGTGCGGGCGGTCTGGTGACGACTGTTCAAGGGCCGTTGGTGCCGAGAGATGATGATCCGCAGACGAATGCACGTCGAAAGCAGAAGAGCTACGAGGACATATTGGGCCGTGCTTTCAAGGCGGAGACATATGAATGGGACGGGACGACGGTTTATTCGACGGTTGTCAATACATACAATGGCCGCGATCAGGTGACGTTGTCGCGGCAGTATGCGGGGACGGCCCTCTCAGAGACGTATCAGGACACGACGGCTAGTTATGACGGGCACGGGCGGACTGTCGGACAGAACCTGCCTCAGCAGGACAGTCCCGGGACCGTGTTCACATACAATCCGGACGGGAGCGTGCTGACGCGGACGGATGCTCGCGGGGTTGTGACGAATTTCGCGTATAACAACCGAGGGCTGGTGACGAGCATCACATGGAATGTGGGATCGACCGGTGTTACAGAAACTGCCGCTGTCGAGATGCAATACGACAACCTTGGCAACCGCACAGAGATGACCGACGGGCTTGGGACGCAGGTTTACGAATACGACCCGCTTTCGCGTATGATGGCGGAGACGCGTTCGTTTACCGATACACTTGCAAACGCCCCCGCAGCAAACAACAGCTTTCGCCTCGAATACACATACCACATCGGCGGCTCTCTCAAATCGCTCAAAGACCACTACGGCCAGCAGATAGACTATGCAAACGACCGAACCGGAAGGCTCTCGTCCGTAACGGGCAGCAGCTTTGGCGACGTGACGAGTTATATTTCCGCGATGTCTTACAGAGCGTGGGGAGCTGCAAAGCGGATCGAATACGGCAATAGCGACAGTCAGGCGATAACGTCATTCGATGACGCGCTCAGGCCGTCGGCTTTTGAGGTCAATGCGGTTAGCGATCCGCATAGCAAATCGTTTGACAAGTCATATTCATACTATGCGGACGGGCTTTTGAAGCTGTCTGAGAACGGCATTACAGTCCATCAGAGATTTGACAGGTTGATGACGTATGATCTTGCTGGCAGGACAAAGAGCGTCAGAACCGGCATCGAGGCACATGGAGAGACGGAGACGGAACTCATAAATCTTCCCTTTCGACAGGACTATTCGTACAATGCTTTTGGAAATCTGACGGGCCGCGAATCGACGTTGTGGGACTATACAAATGGCAGTTGGGATTTTGAGTACGAGATGGTGAACAACCGCGACATCAATGCCGGGTATGACGCCGACGGGCGGCAGACGGTTGATTCTTCGCAAAGTGAAAATATTGAATTTTATTTCGATGCGGCGGGGCTGATGTGGAAAACGGCTCGATTTGAGAGATACGAAACGCTGATCGCACGCAGCGGTGACGGCGGCGAGGCTAAACGGTCGCAGAGGGTTTGGGACGGTGAGATGGAAGAGTGGGAAGATTGGGACCACGTCTATTTCATCAGTTCCACCGTGACGGGCAAGGTTGTGAGCGAGGCGACAAAGACCGGAAAGAAGCGTTACACATACGTCGCCGCGGGCGGCGGGGTGGTGGCACGGCAGGAACTGACCGAAACGGATACACAGATCGTCGGCTGGCAGTTTACGGATGCTACGGGCCTCAGCTCACGCGGGTTCAGCAACGAAGAACTCGACGGCCTCGGCAACAACGTCGGTATCCTCCCAAACCTCAACTCCAGCCGATACGAAAACGCCATGACCACCGGCGAATCCCCGACATTTACGAATCCGGATGAAGGAAACTGCGAAATGGACGGCATCTGGGTGCCATGTTCTATGGTCTATCGAGCTCTTAATAGCGGAGCCGGGGTGCAGTGCCCAAATAATAATTGCGGGCCGCGAGTATTATGGTTTACCAAGAAGGACGGTAGCAGCATGGGATTTCTAATTTCCCATTTTATGGCATTCGCGAACGGCTGGAGTGGCAATTTTTTCCCTCCATGGTTCGGACTGGGCACACCACAGTCGCAAGCTGATTTGTTTAACCAAGCTGCAATGCTTGCCCGAAAGGGCATTTCCCCCATTAACCTTCTTAACCCTGATTCTCGTTTGAACTTCAGCTCATCTATTAGCCCTACTGAAGAAATGGGTCAATTTACACTTTGGTTTTTGGATGATGTTGACCGAAATGCAGCCGACTTGGCTGCTCGAATTAAACGAATAGTCTTTGACCCCAAGGCGTTGAGCGATGAGTGTGCTGAAGCATTTAAGGCGGTTGGGGCTACTCCCATTAGAGATCAATTGGTTGAGAAAAATTTAAATTTCGTGACAGAGTCAGTCTTCATGGATTCTTATTATGATAAGGATTGGGCCCCAGATAAAGACTTTGCAGGATTGATGCGAACTGAAGCAAACTCGAGGGTTCGGAAATACACGCCTATTGGTCCGGCCGTAACGGGCATTATTGAGGCTGCCGACCTTGCATACTCTAACAACTGTGGCGTTTATAACGGTAAACGCTATATCGGTCTAACCAAATGGGGAAACAATGAGACGATCGAACATCTTTCTGTAGTCATAGTACATGCTCTTGTTCACTCCGGAGGCCTCCCAGGGGTAAAGGGCGGCGGTATAACGGACTTGCATTATCTTGGCGAGAAATATGACAAAATCAATGAAGCCTGCCAATCGAACACGGCTCGCGTCAAGAAAAGGACCTCAAGAAAATAGTTGGGAGATGTTATGGCGTCAATTGCTTGGATAGATAGAATAGCTACAGGCATCGCATTGCTGTGCATTTTCTAAACAGTCTTTTTTTGCGGCTTCGCATATGGACTTTCTCTAACCGAAAAATACTTTTCCGGAAGAATAATAGTTTCAGGAATTGGTTTTAGCGGAGCGGAAAGAGATTATTCTGACATGGCGATCAGCTTTGCAGGTATATTCATTTGTCTTGTCCTTTTTCTGATTTTTAGTATTTTTCGTGGAAAGCTTCTTTTTGAAATTAGCTCTTTTCTGGCGGCTGCGGGCTCGATTCTGATTCTTCAATATCCGTTGTCGTTACGGCCTGCACAACTTCTTGGTGAGACTCTGAGTTCAAGTTCCCCCTTCTTGAACATGCCGATTTTGGGTGACTTTGTTCTCTTTCTATTATTGAGTAGTTTGATTGCCATTCAATCTTTAAAAACCCTTCATACCTACTATTCGTGACGTAATATGGAAATGATTTGAGTTATTTAATGCTAGATTCCTAGATCTTGAAGCGGGTTTTTGACAATCTGGGCAGGGTTGAGAAAGAGTCGGTATTTGTGAACACGACGGCGTGCCCCTTAACAAAGGCGCTACCACAAGAAATGATCTCCAGATTTCCGACGAAACACATGATGAAATATTGAAAATTTGCGCCAAACGCTACATTGACTCTATGAGAAATACTATGAAAAGTATCCGTTCAGGTAACAATGCGAAGCTATTTATCACGGTCATTCTATTGATGCTGATCATTTTCATCACTGGATTTTACATAGGCTTCAGCGAATTTTACGAATTAACGGCCTTTCGCATAGGAGCTGAAAAAGGCATTCATCTGAGTCCTGCAAATAACCCGCTTAGTTGGCGAATTTCATATTTTGGTCTTATCGCGGGCGTGCTTTCCTCCTCATTGTTAGCGAAATATTTCAAGATCAGAATCGTAAACCTGGTCACCACGATCTTGCTCTTTGCTTCATTATTCCCGGCTTGGACCCTGTTTTTCAGTATTCCGTCCGCACTAACCGGAAGCGAAAGAGTTTCGCCGAGTGATTTTGGTTTCATTTTGTATCTTGAGATTTTCGCATTCCTTCTCTTGGTTCCGTAAGCTTCCCTTAAAAGTGCACAGTTGAAAAGTAGAGTTTTCTGACATCATAGGAGATGGAGGAGAACAGATGAAGAGGAGCAGATTTAGTGAGACGCAAGTGGTAGCGATCTTGAAGGAAGGAGAAGCTGGTCGAGCGGTGGCGGAGATCTGCCGGGAGCACGCGTAAGCTTCCCGTCAATGTCACAGGTCTAAAATAGAGTTTTCAGTTAAGAGCCGGCGTTTGAATTCGGCCGGCGGGATGTTCCCCAACGATCTGTGGGGACGTTCTTCGTTATAGCTGAGCATCCAGGCCCAGCTCAGGTCTCGCACCTGCGAGAGATTTGAGAAGATGTGCGGATCGAGCACCTCTTCTCGATAGCTGCGGTTGAACCTCTCGATGTAAGCATTCTGGTTCGGCTTTCCAGGCTCGATGTAATTGATCTTCACTTCATTTTCACTGCACCAGTCGGCAAAGACATGAGCGGTCATTTCGGGTCCGTTATCGACTCTGATCGCAGATGGCAGCCCTCGATCTGATTTGAGCTGCTCCAGTACCCGCACCAACCGGACTGCAGTGATCGACGTATCGACAACAATGTCTAGGGCCTCGCGAACGCCCTCGTCGATGATATTCAGGACACGGAATCGTGTGCCCGAATACAGCGTATCGCTCACAAAATCGAACGACCAACTGCTGTTGATCTGGGCGGGAACGTCCAGCGATGCCGGGTTCCGCTCGGGCAGCCTTCGCTTTGTCCGCCTTTTCAGGTTGAGCTTCATCGCCTTATATATCCGCCAAACTCGCTTGTGGTTCCATTTGTGGCCCAGATTCCGCAGCCGGTAGAAACACATCCAAAAGCCCCAACGGCTGTGCTTCGCGATCAGGTCATTAAGGGCCGCGATCACCGGAGCATCCCTTTTATCCACTTCTTTTTCCTGTCTCCGCGGTACCACGCCCGTCGCGAAAGTCCTGCCGCCAGACACGCCCGAGCTACCGACAGCAGCCAGATCTTTGTCAAAAACTCCACCGCCCATCGCCGCATATCCGGCGTTAGAGCTTTCCCAGCAGATCCTTTATCGCCATGTTCTCCAGCGCCAGGTTTGCGTACATCTTCTTCAAACGGCTGTTCTCCTCTTCAAGCTCCTTCATCCGCTTCAGATCCAGACGCCTCCAGCCCGCCGTACTTCGACTTCCATTGATAGTACGTCGCATTACTGATCCCGTGCTCCCGGCAGATCTCCGCCACCGCTCGACCAGCTTCTCCTTCCTTCAAGATCGCTACCACTTGCGTCTCACTAAATCTGCTCCTCTTCATCTGTTCTCCTCCATCTCCTATGATGTCAGAAAACTCTACTTTTCAACTGTGCACTTTTAAGGGAAGCTTACGATGAACTCAGGATGATCAAAGAATCGGATCAGTAATATATTTTGGGCGTTGATCCTGGGAATTAGCCGTTGTTGTGTTAAATAAATCTCTTAGCGGACGAATTTTGCTATCTTTGGCCATAGGCATAATAGTTACGGTCGGCGTAACGACATTTGGCTATCTTACGGAATCTGAGCAAGTTGCTCGGATCTGCTTTTGGCAATCAAACCTTCTTACAAAATATATTCAGTCAGGACCGATCATTTTGCACGATTATGACGGCACCCCAATCATGGAGGGCACAGTGCTTACATTGTTCTTGATCTTCGGTGGAATGCTCTCCGGGATACCGATCTATGGGCTTATGGCATTTCTACTTCTAACCGCCATTTCGCGACTCTCATCGAAAAGATGAGAGGCGAGGCGAAGCGGTCGCAAAGGGTCTGGGACGGTGAGCAGGAAGAGTGGGAAGATTGGGACCATGTCTATTTCCTGCGTTCGAGCGTGACGGGCGGTGTGGTGAGCGAGGCGACTAAGACCGGCAAAAAGCGTTACACCTACGTCGCGGCGGGCGGCGGGGTGGTGGCACGTCAGGAGCTGACCGACACGGATACACAGATCGTCGGCTGGCAGATGACAAAAGGAAGGCTGTCCGAGAAGGACAGCCTCATTCAAATTGCAGTCAGAACATTCAAACCCTAGCGGACCTTTAACATCGGATCGCCAAGAAGCACCCAGGAGAATCGCACATCACTGCCGCCCGGGACGACCTGCTTAGCATCTCGTATCAGATCGCCCATTCGTGGGATCGTCCCAAGTCCTATTTGCTGAAAGAACCGCTGTCCCATAACAAGCTGTATGTCAGGCGTTGTTTTACCGCTTGACGCCCATGCCGCAACGGAACCTCCGTTGGTTGCTTTCGTGAGGCTCTCAGCCAACGAGTCGTTCGAAACCTGAATGAAATAGCCGTTCAAACAAGTGAGCATCGTAAATATCGTCTGGCTGTTCGCGTTGGTCAACTGACTGACGTTATTTATACTGAAAAAGCTGGTCGCGGCCCATAGTCCGGAAGACCCATGTCCGGCATAGTTAATGATATACCGTCCAAGATTGATCTCATTTATTAGGGTTTGCTGGGCGTTCGGTGCGGCACGATCGACCATCACGGACGGCGTCTCAGGCGGCAGCTGATTGCGAAGTATCATGCTCATAGCCTGAAAGTCGTATCCGCTAGGCAGATCATAGGCAAAGATGGCGCCTCGGCTAAGCGACTGCATCGCAGGAACCTCGAAGGCGACGGTCTTGTTGTACATCGTGTTAACACCCGCCACGTTTCGCGTAGCTATACGCCCGATCGCCAGTTCTGCCAATCCGTCATTGTTAAAATCAGCAAGAGCCTCGTCGGAGCCGGTTTCTTCGTAGATCGTACTTACAAGTTTGGTCGGGACCATGTTCCAATACCCGAGACCTTCATAATTTCTCGAGTCATATGAGCCGTCGCCCAACAGCAGTGCGTATGTTGGTGCGGTTTGCCAGTTCTGGGAAGCATATAAGAAGAAATCCTGCAGCCCCTTTGCCGCGACCGATCCGTAACTGAATTCATCCAGAATGTCGGCAACATCGATCACCTTTACCGTGAAACCTTGATTGCGGCGATAATTCGCCCAGGTTTCGGCGGCGTTCATGAAATCCGCCGAAGAATGCGAAATAATGACAAGGTTTGCCGCATTCGCGGGCGATGAGAGTGTCGATGGATTATTAAATGTGACCGTAGCAGGAGCAAGAAGCCCTGTGTCCTCGACGCCGTAGGCAACGATGGAACGGCCCGACGGAATGGTTACCGACCAAACCGAACCATTCTGTACAGGTGTAAGGCCCTGCAGCAGCATTGGCTCACCGTCGTATGTAACATCAAATATCCGAATATTCGACGTTGAAAAATTCCCGACCTCGACCCGCCTTATACCTGGGGTAAAAAACGAAATACGTCCCTGATCTGCCGCGTATCTTCGAGCGAAGTTCAATTTGATCGAATCGAACATGCTGAAATCGCCCGACGCGACCGAATTCATCTGAAGACTGTTATTTCCCTCAACCAACAAAGATGTCGGGATAGTAAACGTGCCCGAAAAAGCGTTTTGGAGATTGCCGTTGATAAATCCGATCTCAGTGCCGTTCAAGACCAACCGAACGGAGTGGGCTCCGTTCGAATAGCCCATCATCTTGACGTTGATGGTAGCCGACGCGACATTCGTGTCGATGCCCGAAACAGGAAAGGTGTACGTTGTTGGACTCGACGTTACGATGCGTCCCCAATAGTTCTCGTCGTCTCCGTTGAATATGGTGTTAACGTACGACGTACGTTCTTTACGGAAGTTTTCAAAAGGATAGTTCGGTGAAACGACGTTACCGCCATGGTTCGCAAGCAAACGCTGCTGGATCCGTTTGCCCGGCGCATTATCAGCGATCAGATAATACACACGGGTGTCGCTTTCCGGTTTGTCGATACCACGCCCAAAGAACTCAATGTAGTCATCATTAGCGCCGACGATAATGGCCTGTTCATTTCCTTCGACAAAAAGCCGCCAGTTGGCCGAGTTGCTGTTCACGTTAAAACCGGCATTCTGCAACTGTGTGCGTGTGACCCTGAAAAAGCCTTCACGGCGTATGCCGATCTTCACGCCCGGCTGTGCGACCACTGCACGATGAGTCGCAATATTCGGCGGCAACGTGGCCTCAGCAACTGTGCTTCTGAGTTCGTCCGGCAGATCTGCTGACTTGAATTCAACCACCGAGTTCCTTTCTGCCCGCTTCACAAGCGATCTGGCATCGCCGCTCGGCACCACCGTAGAGGAGAAAGTCGATCGCCCATCGATATTTATGGCTTCAATGTAATAAGCGGCCGACATACTGCCGAAACGGTCATAGACCTCATAACTTCTGCCGTATACGGTATCTTGACGCGAAGACGCCCACGATCCCGGAACCATTAACTCGTCAGCCAAACGGGTCCCGTTAACGTCGGTCTTGTACACGTAGAAACCGGCATTCGCCGCTTCTTCTGTCATCGTCCACTTTACGGCAACCCCTCTTCCGTCAAACGACGCATTTACTGTTCCGAACATGGTTCGGCCGCGTTGATCGGATTCTGCAACGGACGCGGACGCTTTTTTAAGTTCCCTGGCGGACCTTTGTCCCAATACCGGCAAATACAAGACGACAACCATCGAAACCGATGTCGTGAACGCGATCAACTTTTTCATTACTACTCTCCTCGAATGGCCGGAAGGGGGCGGCGCGACTAATGTGACTGATTGACCTGACTTAAAAATAACATCAATAGCCCGGCTTCACAAACTAATTTTCACCGATGATCTGCCCAAGAACATACGGCAAAATACCGCCGCTGTTGTAATATTCGAGTTCGATCGGAGTGTCAATTCTCAGTTGTACGGGCAATTCAAAGCTCGTTCCGTCCAGGCGCCTGACACGCAGAGTAATATCTTGCTGCGGTGCAACATCTTCTTCGAGTCCCGTGATGTCAAAAAACTCTGTTCCGTCAAGTCCAAGCGTGGAAGCAGACTCACCATTCTTGAACTGGAGCGGCAGAACGCCCATTCCAACGAGATTAGAGCGATGAATGCGTTCAAAACTCTCAGCTACAACAGCTCTTACGCCCATTAAGGCAGTTCCTTTTGCCGCCCAATCACGCGAACTGCCGGTCCCGTACTCCTTACCGGCAAAGATGACCAATGGGATGTTCTCTTCCCTGTACTTCATCGCAGCATCGTAAATAGTTGTTTCGGTGCCGTCGGGTTGATGGCGTGTGAAACCGCCTTCGGTCGGGGCTGCCATGAGGTTCTTTATTCGGACATTCGCAAAGGTGCCGCGCAGCATAACGCGGTCATTTCCCCGCCGCGAACCGTAAGAATTAAAATCTGCCGGATCGACCCCGAGTGACTGCAAATAGCTGCCGGCAGGAGAATCAGGCTTGATCGCACCGGCAGGAGAAATGTGGTCGGTCGTGACGGAATCACCAAAGATAGCCAACGCCCTTGCACCAGAAATATCCTTAAAGCCGGTCTCGCCGAAATTGCTTGAGAAAAACGGCGGCTCCTGAATGTACGTCGAATCAGGGTCCCATTCATAGATCTGGCCGACGCTGGAGCTGATATTGTTCCAAAGCGGATTTTGCTCAGCGAACTCCGAATACAACTTTCGGTAGGTCTCTGCGTCGTATGCCTTTGACAGGTGCGACGCAACCTCGTCCATGGTTGGCCAAATATCCGCAAGGAACACCTCGTTACCGTCTCCATCTATACCGATCGGGTCGCCAACGGGGTCCACAACGATCCTGCCGGCAAGGGCGAATGCGACAACAAGGGGCGGCGACATTAGAAAATTGGCTCTTACATTCTGATGAACGCGTGCTTCGAAATTCCGGTTACCCGACAAAACCGATGCGACAACCATATCGTTCGAAGTGATCGTCTTTTCTATGCGCGGATCGAGAGGGCCCGAGTTGCCGATACATGTTGTACAGCCATAGCCCACAAGGTCGAAGCCAACATCGTTCAAATATTGCTGAAGACCGGCCTTTTCGAGATATTCAGTCACAACGCGTGATCCGGGAGCCAAAGAGGTTTTGACGTAGCCGGGAACCTTCATTCCCCGCTCTACCGCCTTCTTGGCAACGAGGCCGGCGGCCATCATTACACTAGGATTGGAGGTGTTCGTACAGGAAGTAATGGCGGCTATGACCACGTCACCGTGTCCCAGGCTGGAAACATCCGACAGGTCATTCAAACCGGCCTCGTCCGAATCGCGCCCGGTTATCGAATAACGCGTGGGGGCCTCACCGCTTTCTTTCCCGAAGCCACCTTCGGCGATCGGCGTAACCAACAGATCCAAGAATTTTTCCTTGACTCCGGTCAGTTCGATGCGGTCTTGAGGACGTTTTGGACCTGCAACCGAAGGAACTATAGAACCGAGATCGAGTTCAACTACGCTAGAATAATCTACGTCTCCTGATGCAGGTATTCCGAATAGACCTTGTGCTTTAAAATAGTTTTTCACAGTCGCGATATCGCGTTCATCACGGCCGGTATTCCGATAATAATCCAGCGTCTTTTCATCGACACCGAAGAATCCCATCGTGGCGCCGTATTCGGGTGCCATGTTTGCAATGGTTGCCCTGTCGGTCGCATTGAGTGCTGCCGCACCCTCGCCGAAAAATTCTACAAATTTCCCGACGACATTGTGCTTTCGCAGCAATTCGGTAACACGAAGCACCACATCGGTCGCCGTTGACCCCTCAGGAAGGGATCCCGAAATGTTTACGCCGACAACATCCGGCGTGAGGAAATACACGGGCTGCCCCAACATTGCCGCCTCCGCTTCAATGCCGCCTACGCCCCATCCGACTATACCGATACCGTTGATCATTGTCGTGTGCGAATCGGTACCGACGAGCGTATCAGGATAGTAGACACCACCCTTGCTGAAAACGCCTCTTGCAAGATATTCAAGATTTACCTGATGAACGATGCCGATGCCCGGCGGTATCACCCGAAATCCGCTGAACGCCTGTGTACCCCACTTTAGAAAGCGATATCTCTGCTCATTGCGCTCGAATTCCTTTTCGATGTTCATTTGGTAAGAAAATTCGTTACCGAAATAATCAACCTGAACAGAATGATCTATCACCAGATCTACCGGCACCAGAGGCTCGATCAAGCCCGGATCCTTGCCCATTCTCTTTACAGCAGATCGCATTGCTGCAAGGTCCACCAACAATGGAACTCCCGTAAAATCCTGGAGTATCACGCGCGCAACGACGAAAGGGATCTCCGCTGTCCGATCTTCGCCCGGCGCCCAGCGTGCCAGGTCAGATACGTTTGTTTCGCTAATTTTTCGGCCGCCGTCAAAATTGCGGAGAACAGATTCAAGCACTATTCGTATCGAGACCGGAAGTCTGGAAATCCCTTCAAAACCCGCCTCCTCAAGTGCAGGAAGCGAGTAGTAGATGCCTTTTTCACCATGACCCGTCTCGAATTCTTTGCGGGTACCAAATAGATCGTGATTCATATCCTTTTTCTTGTATTGTAATTGAGCAAGTTCTATAATAACCATCTTGCGGCGCATTCGTCTATCGGTTAGGACGCAAGATTCTCAATCTTGAAAGACGGGTTCGACTCCCGTATGCGCTACCAGACCACTTTATCTAATTCCTGACTCTAGGTTGACCGGCTTTTTGCGGGTCATTTTTTTGACGCGGGCTCAACATCGCGGCAAACGCTTGCCCGTGATACAGTTTCTAACGGTCGGAGTCGCCTGAGAATGGCTCTATATTCTCATCTGAGGTGTCTGATTATGAAAAGATGGCTGTTCGCCTTTTTGCTGCTCGGTTCCGTGGTCTTCTTGGCCGCTTGCCCCGACCGAAAAAGTATCGCGGAGGTATCCGCAAACCCCGGAAAATACGCCAACAAGGATGTGGTCGTAGCGGGTCGAGTGGTTGACAGTTACGGTATCGGTGTTCCCGGGACCCGATATGGCGGCGGTGCATACAAGATCGATGACGGCACCGGCACTATTTGGGTCATTGCGACCGAAGGCAATGTGCCTGGTCGCGGTGCCCAGATCGGCGTAAAGGGACGTGTCAGCAGCGGTGTGAATTGGCGCGGTCGAAACTACGGCCTTGCGATCTACGAAAAGGACCGGCGATATCCCAAGAACTAGCGTTATCTGAATTGTTTTTATAAATTCCTTCGGTGCGAATCTTGACGGTGTCGCAGTTAGAACAGGCCTTTGCCGGCCTCGAGCAAAGCATCGAGGCCGCATTGACCAACCATCGAAATGATCCTGTTAGCGTGACGCAGGATGGCATAGCCATTTCACCGACGGCAAAGGTGATCCGTTCAGCCGCGGTTCTGGAGCAGGCGCTCGGCGGCATCTCGCGGCGTTTATGGGACGACCCTTTCGAATGGACGCTTCCAGAGGCCTTCCCGACCGATAAGCAAGCGTTTGAATACCTTTCCGAGGTCAGATCGCTCCGAAGATCGACATTCGCCGCATTCAAGCATAATGACGACCTCGATCGGCTCATTCCTTCCCCGATAGAGATGCGGTCGATCCGCGATGTACTTTTGGACGCTTTGACTCGTTCGCGTGCCATCCTTGATTGCCTATGACGATATTTGGCTGATATTTACGTTTTGCTGCGTGAACTTTTTCGTGTAACAATTCGTTTCATCTAGTGTCCTACGCTATGCAGGGGTTACATTGTCCAAATTGCGGTCAGCAGCAGGTCTCGCGAGAGACCAAGTTTTGTTCTCGGTGCGGGCTGCCGTTGACCGGCGTTCGGATGGTACTTGAGAATGGCGGAGCCGTTCCGATTATAGAAAGAACGAAGACCGCGAGGTTTTTCAATAAGCGGAACGGGGTGGTCTTTTCCATCTCTTGGTTCATTATCTTTACGATGTTCCTGACCGCATTTTTCGGTATCTTGAATGCCCCTGATGAACTTGTAGCGATCGTAGCGATCACCGGCTTTTTCGGGAGTATCCTGTCCCTTCTTATCTCGTTGGTATTTTTTCCCAGTTCGAAGTCCACAGCACAGACCCTCGCTGCGTTTGAACAGACGACAGCTTCGCAGACACAATTTGCTCCGATGCCGGAACGCGGGGCACTTCCGCCAAAGGACGTATCGGCGGCCGCCGCTTTTGTACCGCGCGCAGGCATGTGGCTGGATACGAAAGAACTTTCCCCCTCTGAAACGTCCGAGGGAAAGACCAAACTGCTGAACGACGAAGAAGCCCGTCAATAACCTATCGCCTTTCCGTCGCTACGCCGGTCTATTACGCCGACACGCTGCCCGTCATTTCGGATCATGATGCCGATCGCGGACGCGACATAACCGGGATTTGCTATCAGATTGTGTCCTTTTGCCGTCAATTCGGCTCTTGTTCGATCCAGCAGCCCGACGGGCTCCCAACGGACACTATCCGGCAGCCACTGATGATGAGCGCGCGGGAAATCCATAGCCTCCCGAAGATCCATCTTGTGGTCGATCATGTTGATGACCGTTTGAGTCACAGCGGTGATGATGCGCGGGCCTCCGCGTGCACCGACCGCAAACCACGGCTTACCGTCTTTGGTAAGGACGATCGTCGGGGTCATCGATGACAGCGGACGTTTGCCGGGTTTGATGATATTTCGCTCGCCTTGTATCAGTTCAAACAGATTTGGCCTTCCGGGAGCGGTGGTGAAATCATCCATTTCGTCATTCATCAGGATTCCAGTGCCCTTGATCGTGACGCCGGAACCGAAAAGGTCATTGATCGTGTAAGTATTGGAGACAACGATGCCGTCCTTATCGACAACCGTATAGTGTGTGGTATCCATCGATCCGTCTGGTGTTTGATTCCCGTATTTGATCGCTGAACTTGGCGTCGCCTTCGCAGTGTCGATCGTTGCCCGACGTTTCGCTGCATAATCCTTCGAAATTAGCCATGACGTCGGTATATCCGCGTGATCCGGATCACCTGCGTATTCCGCCCTGTCGGCAAATGCTCGTTTCATAGATTCGATCACAAGGTGCCAGCGTTCAGGAGAGGCCGGGTCCATCGATGCCATGTCGAAGGCTTCCAGCATGTTCAAGGTCTGCAGCATCACGACGCCTCCCGAACTGGGCGGTGGCATCGTAATTATCTTGTGCCCGCGGTATTCGCCGACGAGCGGAGTTCTTTCAACAGGCCTGTAATCCCGCAGATCAGCTTCCGTTATCAGGCCGTTATTTGCCTTCATATCTGAGGCGATCATTCTTGCGGTCCGTCCCCTATAAAACTCTGAAGCGCCCGCCCTTTCGATCCTCGAAAGCGTGGCAGCCAACTCAGGCTGCCTCAGCAATTCGCCTTCTTTCAAATATCTGCCGCCATTAAGAAAGACTCGCTCGCTGTCAGCGTAAGGCTTCATTCGTTCTTTATATTCGACAAAAAGGTCGGCAAATCGTTTTGACAGCTTGAAACCCCGTTGCGCAACTTCGCGAGAAGGCTTTACCAGATCACGCCACTTGATCTTTCCTGAACCATATTTTTTGAACGCCATATCAAATCCCGCGAGAGTACCGGGAACGCCCGACGCACGGTATCCCACCGTTGAAGAGCCCTCGCCGCGGATCGGATCGCCTTTGTCATTTAGGAACATGCGCTCAGTAGCGGCCTTTGGTGCACGTTCACGGTAATCTATTGCCGTCGTAC